>JAUNVA010000015.1 GCA_030537895.1 Bowdeniella nasicola | reverse complement strand
GAGCGGCTACAGGAGGACCGGCTCCGGCACGAGCTCAACGCCAAAAGCGTCCCGCACGCCGTCGGCGACGTGTGAGGCGAGCTCACGGATATCCGCGCCACTCGCGCCGTCGTGATTGGTCAGGGCGAGCGCATGTTTGGAGGACAGGGCCGCGCGCCCGTTCAGAGTGAAGCCCCGTTCGAAGCCCGCATGGTTGATCAGCCAGGCGGCACTCGTCTTCACAAGCCCCGGCACGACCGGCGGCTCCTGCCCGATATTCGTGACCTTCGTCGGGTCCGTTACCGGGTAGCGAGGCGCACCGTCGGGCAGCGTCTCGGCGTGCTCCGCCTCGAGCACGGGATTCGTGAAGAACGAACCGGCCGAATAGCTGTCGCGATCCTCCTCATCGAGGACCATGCCCTTGCCACGCCGCAGGTCGAGCACGGCTGCACGCACCTCGGTCGACGGCGCCCGCTCCCCCACCTCGATACCGAGCCGGCGAGCGAGCTCCCCGTAGCGGACCGGCTCGGAAAGGGTCGCCAGGCGGAACTGGAAGGAGACGTCAAGCACGACGTAGCGTCCCGTCGGGCCCCACAGGCGGCCACCGCCGGCCTCGGCGTCGCTTAGGGTGCGCTTGAGCGCCGAGGTGCGGTAGCCGAAGCCGAGCTCTGAGAGCGTGAGCAGCACCCGCGAGCGGGTCAGCCGGTCGTAGGTGCGCACCGCCGAGATGACGCCCGACACCTCCTGGCCATAGGCGCCGACGTTTTGCACCGGGCTCGCGCCGACCGTACCCGGGATGCCGGAGAGCGCTTCCACGCCCATCCAGCCGTTCGCGATCGCCTCGCACACGAAGGGGTCCCACGGCTGACCAGCCGAGACCCGCACGGCCGCGCCCCCGCAACCATCCTCCGATTCAAGCGTGATTTCCTGGCGCATGTCGCGCACGACGACGCCGTCGAATCCCTCGTCCGGCGCCACGAGGTTCGAGCCGCCGCCGAGCACCAGGACGGGGGCGCCGTCGTCGTCGGCCGCACGCACCGCATCGGCGAGGTCGTCTGCCGTCTCAACCTCGACGTAGGTGGTGATCGGGCCGCCGACGCGCAGCGTGGTGAGGTCCTTCAACTGGGGGGTCGCGGCGGTGCGGGGCGCGCGCGGCGCCCACGCGGGGACGGATTCGAGGTGCGGGCGCTCACCGCGCTCAGGAACGGAACAGGTCATGGTTCCAGCCTACGCGCCGCCCCCGCGTTCTCGGGAGCGCACCTGCCCCGGTGGCGCCCCTGCCCGGCGAGCCCCACGGCGTCGACGTCTTGATCCCGCCCGCGCGGTGGTGACGCCCGCGGGCCGCCCCCGGCCCCACGCCCTAGGGAAGGCTAGGCCTCGCGGGCGACGACGGCGCGGGCGCGCGTGAGGACGCTCTCGCCCTCGTGGCTAACCGTGAGGTCAACGCGGTAGGAGTCATCGTCGAGCGCGCCGAGCGTGCCCGTGATGGTGAGCGTCGTCGGCTCGAGGGCTGGCACGACGACGGGGCGGGCGAAGCGTGTGGACAGTGCGCGCACCCGGCCCGGGTCTCCCGCCCAGTCCTCCACGGCACTCGCGGCGAGCCCCATCGTCAACATGCCGTGGGCCAACACTCCCGGCAGGCCCGCCGCGGCCGCGGCGGCATCGTTGTAGTGGATCGGGTTGAGGTCGCCCGAGGCGCCCGCATATGCGACGAGGGTGCGTCGGTCGATTTGGCGGGTGACCTCAAAGAGCTGATCGCCGACGTTGGCCTCACTCATCGTTCTCCTTCCCGCGCACCGCGAGCGTGGAGCCCACAGTGGCGACGCTGCCGCCGTCGTCGTCGGTAATCGTGGCGGTCGTCGTGATCAGAGTCAGGGAGCCGCGCGTCAGGATGCGGGTCACCTCGACGCTCGTGTGGAGTGTGTCGCCCGCCGTGATCGGGCGCGTGTGAGTGAAGGACTCATCCGCGTGCACGACGCGCGTGAAGTCGATCCCCGATTCCGGGTGGGCGACGTAGCCGGCCTCGGCCGCCTGCGCCGGCACGACGGCGAACGTCGGCGGCGCGACCACGTTGGCGTAGCCCGCCGCGCGGGCCGCCTCGCGGCTGTGGTGGACGGGGCTGTTCGCTCCCGTGGCCGTCGCGAATTCCTGGATCTTCGCGGCGCTCACCTCATAGGTGTATGGACCGAATGTGCGGCCCTGCATCTCCGAGTTAACGCCGCTCGGGGCACTATCGCTGGTCATAACTTCAGGCTAGGGGTGCCTTCGACGCGACGCCATAGAGGAGCCCCACGAGTCTTGCAGGCTGAGTTTGTAGGGGCAGAGCGGGCCGGATGTGCGGGGCCCCGCGGGCGCCCACGAGACAATCGAGGTGCGGCGCCAGCCGCGCGGGCAGACTGTGCGGGCGTCTGCCGGGCCGGCGGCGTGAGAGTGCCCCGCAGACCCACCCGGGCGCTCCCGCAGGCCACATCTACCGGGCCGGCGGCGTGAGAGTGCCCCGCGGATCCACCCTGGCGGGCCGCAGGCGACATCTACCGGCCCGGCGGCGTGAGGTCGCCGTCGAGAAGACGACGCCACCCCCGGCTCGGTCATACCGATCCGGGGGTGGAATGTCAGAGGCGCCGCCGGCGCGTTCCCTTAGCGGGTTTCGCGGTGCGCGGTCTTCTTATTGCAGCGCGGGCAGTACTTGGGCAGCTCGAGACGATCCGGCGTGTTGCGGCGGTTCTTCTTCGTGATGTAGTTACGCTCCTTGCACTCCTGGCAGGCGAGCGTGATCTTCGGGCGAACATCCGAGGACTTGGTGGCCACGATTCTTCCTTAACGTCGCTGGGAAACCGCGGTGCGGTTCTATCGGTTCTCGGTGGCGGGAGCGGGTATCGAACCCGCGACCTCACGATTATGAGTCGTGCGCTCTAACCGTCTGAGCTACCCCGCCGCGCTTGGCCGACATCGGCCAGGTCATGCCCCACCATCCTGCCATAAAGGCGAGGAGTCCTGAACAGAACCAGAGCCCCGAAAGGGAATCGAACCCTTGACCTTCTCCTTACCATGGAGACGCTCTGCCGACTGAGCTATCGGGGCGGCGTAGAAGACTCTACACAAAGGACGCCGAGATGTGAAAACGGGGGTGGGTGTCATCTGCCACACTTACCCCCGATTCGCCCGGCCATACGGCGGTGCTGGCCTGCCGGGGCATCTCAAGGCAGCGGCGAGGCTGGCGTACCGAGGTCACCCCAATGCGGCGGCGAGGCTGGCGTACCGAGGTCACCCCAATGCGGCGGCGAGGACGGCCCGTCAGCATCATCTCAATGTCTCGACGAGGCTGGCGCGCCGGGTCCCTCTCTTTGCGCCCCAGACGCACAACGTCCCTCCCCGGAATCCGGGAAGGGACGAACGTGGCGGGTGAGGGATTCGAACCCCCGAAGCATTCCGCGGCTGATTTACAGTCAGCTCCCTTTGGCCGCTCGGGCAACCCGCCGAACCACCGCGCGTGCGGTGGCGCGAAGGCCAGATTAGCAGGTTCGCGCGGCTCCGGGCCAATCGTCACCCGGAAGGGCCCCGACCAGATAATCGCGATATCGTGGGGTTCACGGCGCCACGCGCCAGACAACGTGACCGATACCACCCATAAGCCGCGAGGAGCATCATGGCCAGCACGTCCTCATTCGATGTCGTGAGCAAGGTCGACCGTCAGGAAGTCGACAACGCTCTGAACCAGGCGGCGAAGGAGGTCTCCCAGCGTTACGACTTCAAGAACGTCGGCGCTTCAATCACCTGGTCGGGTGAAACTATCGTCATGGTGGCGAACTCCGCGGAGCGCGTGAAGGCTATCCTCGACGTATTTCAATCCAAGCTGGTGCGCCGCGGCATCTCCCTGAAGGCTCTCGAGCTGTCCGATGACGGCGAACCGAAGGCCTCCGGCAAGGAATTCCGTCTCGTCGCCTCACTCAAGGAAGGCCTCAGCCAGGAGATCGCCAAGACACTCACCAAACTTGTGCGTGACGAGGGCCCCAAAGGTGTGAAAGCCCAGATCCACGGTGATGAGCTGCGCGTGTCCGGCAAGTCGCGCGACGCACTCCAAGAAACGATTGCACTACTCAAGGGCGCTGATGTTGATGCGGCCCTCCAGTTCGTCAACTACCGATAGGCGGACACCACAGCCCTCCAGCAGCGCCTGCGTCACGTAGGGCAACCGCAACGTCCCGGGCTTTCCCTGCGTCGCATCAGGCTGCCGCTGCGTTCCGGGCTTTCCCTGCGTCACGTAGGGCAACCGCAACGCCCCGAGGCGACCTCTGCGTCACCGAGGCCGCCGTCGCTTGCGTGAAGCGGCTTGAGGCTCGCCCTCTGGACTCGCCGCTACTGGTATCCAGCCATCGCTTCCAGACGACGGATCCGATCGTCCATCGGCGGGTGGGTGGAGAACAACGCGGCCATCCCCCCGCCGCGCAGCGGATTGGCGATCATCAGATGCGAGACGTTTTGCAGGTCCGGCTGACTCGGCAGCGGGCGGGCCGCTACCCCCGTTTCCAAGCGTCTCAGTGCCGACGCCAAGGCGAGGGGATCGCCCGTCAGTTCGGCGCCGTCGGCATCGGCGTCGTATTCCCGAGTACGGGAGACCGCCAACTGGATCACCGTCGCCGCCATGGGAGCCAGGAACGCCGTCGCTAGGAGGACGAGCGGATTACTGCCTCCGTCGCGGTCGCGACGCCCGCCAAAGAGCATGAGGAAGTGAGCGATCGAGGTGATCACGCCGCCGATCGCCGCAGCTACCGAGGACGTGAGGATGTCCCGGTTGTACACATGCATCAACTCATGGCCTAGCACCCCACGCAGCTCCCGTTCGTTCAGGAGCGTAAGAATGCCCTCGGTGCAGCACACCGCGGCGTTCTTCGGATTGCGCCCCGTGGCAAACGCGTTGGGTTGCATCGTGGGCGCGACGTATAGGCGCGGCATGGGCTGACCCGCTCGCTCGGAGAGCTCAGCGACGATGCGATACATCTCTGGACGTTCCTCCGGCGTCACCGGGTAGGCGCGCATCGAGCGCAGCGCGAGCTTGTCGGAGTTCCAGTAGGACCACGCGGTAGACATCAGACCGAACGCCGTAAACGCCCAGAGTGGCGCCGAACTTCCACTCCCGCGCGAAATCAAGGCGCCAATGGCCACCAGCAGGCCAAACATGCCGCCCAGCAGGACGGCGGTCTTCAACCCGTTGTGATGTTGGTGCATATTATGGTCAACGCTCCCGCAACGCGGTTCATTCCCCGAAACAATGCGGCGCGCGGGGCCAGCGTCCGTGACAGATCAGTACGCGAGCGTCACGGCGGCTCCGGCCAAGACGATGCCCGGCTGGGCGTGAGGCCCCGCGGCCACTCACCGGCACCTGCGAGACATGAAGCTGCATCGGCACACGTCAGGCCGCGTCGGTAGGCGCCTGGGGATCGTCGCGTGAGTGCCCCTCGCGTCGCCCTAGTAGAGCTTCCCGTCGTGTTCCTCGCCGCGCGAGATCGCGGTCATCGTTTCTCGCTCGACCACCTTGATGCGTTCGCGCGTGCCCCGCCCATCGGGAAGCTCGCCGAACTTCTCGCCGAGCTCACGCTCGTAGGCGTCCAGCAGCTCCCAGCCCTGCCATGTGGTGTAGCGGATGCCACGGGATTCTAGATCCTCGATCATCGCGTCGTGGCCCACAGCATCCGAGGAGGCGTGCAGTCGGCCCGCCTCGGCGTCTTCCACCAGGTGGCCGATGGTCTGTTGGGCGTCGGACTTCGTCGAACCGATGAGCCCCACCGGCCCCCGCTTGATCCATCCGGTCGCGTAGATGCCGGGCATGACGTCGCCGTCGTCGTCGAGAACGCGCCCCTCATCGTTCGGGATGACGCCGCGCCCCTCATCGAAGGGCAGTCCCTTCACGGACGCGCCCATGTAGCCGATGGCGCGGTAGACGGCCTGCACCGGGGTATCGACGAACTCGCCGGTCCCCCGCACGGTGCCGTCCCCCACGAGCTCGGTGCGCTCGGTGCGGATCGCCTCCACCTTGTCGGTTCCCAGGATCTCCACCGGACGGTGGAAGAAGTGGAGATGGATGCGTCGAGAGGCGGTGCGCTCGGACGGATCTTTCAGCGTCCAATCGACGAGGGTCTTTACGACCTGCTTCGTCTGGTTGGACGTTCGGATCGCTTCCTCGGAGCCCTCATCGAAGTCGAAGTCTTCCTCGTAGACGATCACGTCCACGTCCGGTACCTTGCCGAGCTCACGCAACTCCAGCGGCGAGAACTTCACCTGAGCTGGTCCGCGCCGCCCGAAGACGTGCACGTCCGTCACCGGCGAGGCCTTGAGGCCTTCGGCGACATTTTCCGGAATTTCAGTCGGCATGAGATCTTCGACGTGCTTGGCCAGGATCCGCGACACGTCGAGCGCCACGTTCCCGTTACCGATCACCGCGACCTCCTTGGCCTCCAGCGGCCAGGTGCGCGGATAGTCGGGGTGGCCGTCGTACCAGAACACGAACTTCGAGGCCCCATAGGACCCCTCTAGCTCGATTCCCGGAATCGGCAGGTGGGCGTCGTCATCGGAACCGGTCGCAAACACCACGGCGTCGTAGTGACGGCGAAGGTCCTCAATCGTCACATCCTCACCGATGTTGACGTTGCCAATCAGGCGAATATCACCACGTTGCAGGATCTTGTAGAGCGCCACAATAATCTGCTTGATTCGTGGGTGATCCGGTGCGACGCCGTAGCGCACCAGGCCGTAGGGCGCGGGGAGCTTTTCAAATAGGTCGATGGAAACGTCGAGCCCGGACTTGGACAAAATATCCGAAGCGTAGATCCCAGCGGGACCTGCGCCGACGACGGCGACGGACAGCGGACGGTCAGCTGACACAGCATTTCCTTCGCGGTGAGATTTCACAACCAGCCTGTAGTGTATCTTGCTGCGCGGGCGCCGCCCCACCGCAGGGCGGTGGCGACCTCCTCACGTTTCAGTCATCGTTCACACCATCGCTGACAGGTGGCCCGGCCTCAACGGCCTGCCCGTATGCCCGCCTTCCAAGCCCCCACACCCACCAACCACAACGCAAAAGCCATCGACACCCCTCTACGACCACAACACCCCTCTAAAACAGCCCGTTTTCAGACCACAAAGGGGTATCGACGCCCCCTCCAAGCCCCCACACCCACCAACCACAACGCAAAAAGCCATCGACACCCCTCTACGACCACAACACCCCTCTAAAACAGCCCGTTATCTGACCACAAAGGGGTATCGACGCCCCCTAGGGCGCGGGCGTTGATGGCCTGGCGTCGAATGGGGCCCTCGGGAGCATCAGCTGACCAGCAGCTGCGGGACTGGCGGGCGGAAAACAGCACGCGAACCTCGATCAAAGCTCCCGGGATGCCCCGCCCAGCCGCGCCGTCAAGGCGCTAGTCCTGGAAGCCTTCGGTGCCGCGGACTCACTCGCCCCGCCGCGCCACGCCGTCGAGGCGCTAGTCCTGGGAGCCTTCGGTGCCGCGGGCCTCACCCTCCCTGGCGCGCCGCGCCTCCTTCTCCGCGCGGCGCTGACGCTTTGCTTCGCGCACCGCGTGACGTTCGAGGGGCGAGCAAATGTCGTCGACGTATTCGTAGTTCGAACGATCCAGCCGGTGCAAGTGGTCATCGGCGGGCTCGAAGTCGGGGATCTCGATCGGTTGCGGCTCGATCCGCGACCACGGGATGCGCGTGAGGATGTCATTCATCACGTTCAGTCGCGAACGCTTCTTGTCCTCGCTCTCTACCGTGTACCACCGGGCCCACGGCGTATCAGTCGCGGCGAACATCGCGTCCTTGGCACGCGCGTAATCCTCGAAACGCGTGATCGACTCGGCGTCCATGGGCGAGAGCTTCCAGCGTCGCATTGGGTCGTTAGAGCGGGAGCGGAAGCGCGCGTGCTGCTCCTGCTGGGACACGGAGAACCAATACTTCAGAACGCGGATGCCGTCATCGACGAGCATGCGCTCAAAATCCGGCGCCTGGCGCAAGAACCGGTGGTACTCCTCCGGCGTGCAAAATCCCATGACATGTTCAACGCCCGCCCGGTTGTACCACGAACGGTCGAACAGGACGATCTCGCCCGCGGCCGGAAGGTGGGCAATGTATCGCTGGAAGTACCACTGGGTACGTTCCCGTTCCGTCGGAGCCGGCAGTGCGACGACGCGCGCATGCCGGGGGTTGAGGTACTGCGTCACCCGTTTGATGGCCGAGCCCTTCCCCGCGGCATCACGCCCCTCGAACAGGATGCAGATGCGTTCGCCGTTCTCGATCACCCACTGCTGGAGTTCCACGAGCTCGGCCTGCAACTCGCGCAGCTTCTTCTCGTAGGCAGCAGTGTTGAGTTTCGGAGGGGCGAGGTCATTTCGACGCTTCTTCGAGCACATAGCCTTATTTTAGGCGGGGGCGCTGCCCTCCACGAGCGACCCACGGTACGGATCAGCCGGGTAGCACCCGAGAATCGTCAGGTCAGCGACGAAGAAGCGCAGCTCTTCAAGCGCCAACTGCACGTTGTCATCATGCAGATGGCCGTCGATGTCCACGTAGAACTGCGAGGCAAAGAACATGCCACCCAGCTGGTAGCTCTCCAGCTTGGTAATGTTCACCGAATTTGTGGCGAACCCGCCCAGACACTTGTAGAGCGCGGCAGGCACATTGCGTACGCGAAAGAGGATCGTCGTGATGGCGGGCCGACTATCCGTGATCTTCTCAGTTGCGGACAGCAGCACGAAGCGCGTCGCATTCATGGAGGAATCCTCCACGTGACTGCGCAGCGTCTGAAGGCCGAAAAGCTCCCCCGCCCCGTTCGGAGCGAGCGCCGCAATGGTGGGGTCCCCCAGCACCGCGACCTCGCGGGCCGCACCCGCCGTATCTGCGCTCACGTGCCGTGTCCAGGGGCGGCCGCGCAGAAGTTGGCTGCACTGGCCAAAGGCGTGCACGTGTGAGCGGATCGATCGAATCGACTCGAAGGTGGCGTCCGCAGTCGCGACCAGGTCGAAGTGGATCGGGAGGAAGAACTCACCGATGATATGCAACCCCGAGTCGGGCAGGAGGTGGTGCGGGTCCGCGACTCGCCCCGCAGAGGAGTTCTCCACGGGAATGAGCGCCAGATCGGCATCCCCCTCGTGCACGGCGTCAAACGCGCCGTCGAATGACTCCCTGGAGACGACGACGGCGCCCGGCAACATCCGCTGCACAGCGGTATCCGAATTCGAGCCTGCCTCGCCCTGAATGGCAACCCTTACCGGTGCACTCATGCGGCGTTCACCCTTCTTCTCATAGGCCAAGAGTATCCACCTGCGAGCCCGACCGTATGCCTCGTCTCGCTACCGCTCACCATCCGGCCCGAGTCGCTGGTCTCAACCAAAGTCGCAATACTTCGAGTATGTCCACCGTTCCCGATTCCGCATCCGCCACACCCGACCGATCAGGCCTGTTCCTCGGAGTCGCGGCGTATGCAATCTGGGGAGCTTTCCCACTCTATTTCGCGCTCCTCGCACGCGTCGGAGCCCTGGAAGTGGTGGCGCACCGCGCGATCTGGGGCCTTGTCTTTTGCCTCGTCCTCATCACCGCCACCGGGCGTCTGCCACGATTTTGGCGGCACCTGCGCCAGCGTTCCGATTTCATTCCGTTAAGTGCCGCCGGCTTGCTCATCGCCGTCAACTGGACGACCTACGTCTACGGGGTCACCACCGGTCGCACGCTCGACGCCGCCCTGGGCTATTTCATCAACCCGCTCACGACGGTCCTGCTCGCCGTGCTGGTCCTGTCCGAACGATTGCGCCGTCTGCAGTGGGCGGCCATCATCTTGGGCGCCACCGCCGTCATCATCCTCGTGGTCGCGTATGGGGAGGTCCCCTACATCGCCTTGACACTCGCCACCACATTCAGCCTGTACGGGCTCGTGAAGAAGCAGGTTGGCCAACGTGTCGGCCCTTTGGAGGGCATGGCTATCGAGACGATCGTCCTGTTGCCTCTCGCCGTTGGCTACCTCGCCTATCTGTCCCTCGGCCCGGGCCTGAGCGCGGGCGCGGACCAGCCGGGGCTCATCGCCCTGCTCATCGCGTCCGGCCCGCTCACGGCAGTGCCCCTGCTGATCTTCGCGGCGGCTGCCCGGCGCCTGCCCCTGGCGCTCATTGGGCTACTGCAGTACATGACACCGGCCTGCCAGACGATCATCGCTCTGTGGATCTTCCACGAACCACTCCCGCCGGAACGCCTCGCCGGGTTTGCGCTCGTGTGGGTGGCAATCGTCTTCCTCATGGCGGACTCGGTACTCGCGCTCCGGCGCCAGCCTCGCCCGGGTAAACACTCCCAGGGTTAACGACGGCGCGCCTCAGCCCCGATCTAAAGACGGCGGCTCAGCTTCCGGTCATGAACGTCGGACAGCGAGAGGGCGACGTCGGATTCCGGGCCGCACACACACGACCCAGGATTTCAGCCGCGACCCCCGCCTCGAGGTGCGGGCGTCCCCGTGCCCCAGCTCGTGAGTCGCCGGCCTAGGACATGCGGTCGACGAGCAGGACGGCGAAATCGCTCAGCGCGTCCTTGACCTCGCCCGCGGGCAGGTCGGCGAGCTCGGCGACGGCGTCATCCGCCCACGCCTGCGCCATCTCCCGGGTGCGCTCCACCACGGGGTGTTCGCGCAGTTCGCTCACGACGGCGGTGAGGGCGTCGTCGCTGGAGAGGTCGGAGTCCATGGCCTGCAGGATCCGGGCGCCGGATTCATCAAGCTCACCGGCGCGCTCGGCGGCGCGCAGCAGCAGGACGGGCATCGTGTCGACGCCTTCGCGCAGGTCCGTACCCGGGGTCTTGCCGGTGGTCTGCGAATCGGAGGCGAGGTCGATGACGTCGTCGGCCAGCTGGAAGGCGACGCCCACCTTCTCGCCGTAGCGCTCCAGCATCGCGACGCACTCCTCGGGCGCATCCGCGAAGCGAGCCCCATAGTGGGCGGAGGTGGCGATGAGGGAGCCGGTCTTATCGGCGAGAACCTGCAGGTAGTGCTCGACCGGGTCCTCTCCTTCCTGCACTCCGAGGGTTTCGTGCAGTTGGCCCAGGCACAGGCGTTCGAATGTCTCCGCGTGCACGCGCACGGCCTCCGGTCCGAGGCTTGCGACAATCTGGGAGGCCCGGGCGAACAGGAGGTCACCGGTGAGGATCGCGGCCGAGTTCCCCCACAGTTCGTGAGCGGCCGGCGCCCCGCGGCGCAGGGCGGCCGAGTCCATGACGTCGTCGTGGTAGAGGGTCGCCAGGTGCGTCAGTTCGACGCCGACGGCGGCCCGCTCAACCCGATCGTTCACGCCACTGCCGAGGTGGGCGGTCAGCAGGACGAGCAGCGGCCGCAGGCGTTTCCCACCCGCGCGAGCCAGATGCCCGGTGGCTTCATCGATCATGGGCTCGGCGTGACTCGTCGCTTGCGTCAGCCGCTCCTCGACACGATCCAGGTGCGGTTTTAGGGTCTCAAACCCGAGGGTACTCACGGAAGGATCGTACTAGCCCAGGCGGCGAGTTCAAGAACCGGTCCGGGAAGGATCCCGAGCACGAGGGTTCCGACGGCGCACAGGCCGATGGCAATCGTGGTCGGTCCCTCCGAGCCGACGACGGTCGTCCGCTCGTCGGCTGGATCGTTCAGGAACATGAGCACGATGAGCCGCACGTAGAAGAACGCCGTTGCTGCGGAGGCCAGCACCGCGAGGACGACCGCCCACGCGTAGCCGCCTTCAACCGCGGCGGAGAACACGACGAACTTGCCGATGAATCCGGAGGTGAGTGGAATACCCGCGAACGAGAGCAGGAACAGCACCATCGCGCCGGCGAGCAGCGGGTGGCGTGTGCCGAGTCCCTTCCATTTCTCCAGGCTCGTGGCGTCTGCGGTCACGGTGCCGTCGGCGTCGACTTCACGCACAAGCGAGATCACGCCGAACGCCCCCACCGTGGCGAGGCCGTAGGCGAGCAGGTAGAACAGGGTGGCGCCGAGCGCCTGCTGCTGCACGGACACGACGGCGAGCAGGATGAAGCCCGCGTGCGCAATCGAGGAGTAGGCGAGCATGCGCTTCACATCGGACTGCACGATACCGAGCACCGTACCGATGAGCATGGTGAGCACGGCGGCCCCCAGCATGAGCGGGGCCAGATCCCACTGGACCTGGTAGCCGATCGTGTACCAGAAGCGCAGCAGCGCGGCGAAGGCGGCGAGCTTTGTGGCGGCCGCCATGAAGCCGGTAACCGGGGTCGGAGCACCCTGGTAGACGTCCGGCGTCCACATGTGGAAGGGTGCGGCACCTACCTTGAAGAGAAGGCCGACGACGACCAACACGACGCCGCCCAGCAGCAGCGTGTCCATGCCGGGCACCAGCGTTGCCGCCACGTTGATCTCCGCGTAGCGGAACGTGGAGGAGTAGCCATACAGCAGCGCAATGCCGAACAGCATGAACGCGGAGGAGAACGCGCCCAGCAGCATGTACTTGAGCGAGGCCTCCTGGGATAGGAGCCGGCGGCGGCGGGCGAGACCCGACAGGATGTACAGCGGCAGCGAGAGTACCTCGAGCGCGATGAACAGGGTCACGAGGTCGGCCGCGGCCGGGAAGACCAGCATGCCGCCAAGGGAGAAGAGGACCAGCGGGAAGACTTCGGTTTGGGCGAAGCCTCCGCGCGTGTAGTCCTCCTCTTCGGGGGACCCGGGCCGGGTGGCGCCGGAGGCGACGAAGGCGCCATCTCCGACGGCGGTGCGGTCCGCGATCACCATGAGGGCGACGACGGTGATGATGAGCAGGACGGCCTGCGTCATCACGGTGAAGGGGTCCTCGTGGTAGGCGCCCGCGAGCACGGAGACGGCCCCGTCCACGCTGAGGACCGTCCAGCGCCAGACGACGGCGACGAGAGCCGCCGCGACGGCGACCATCGAGAGCGCCAGCTGCGTGTTACGCCGCGCACCGCGCGGCACGAACGCCTCGACCAGCACCCCCAGCACGGCGCCAGCAAAGACGATCAGGATCGGCGTGAGGGCGCCCCACGCGATCTCGGGAGCTAGAAACTGACTCACTTGGCGCTCCTCTCGAGGGGCAGGGTGAAGACCGCGGGGGACTCAACTCCGAGGGCGCGTGCCTCGGCGGCAGAGTCCGTGAGCGTCGCGTCGGTGGAGATGGTGGTGTCCTCAGCGACGGGTTCGACCGCATCAATGATGAGCGAGGGCAGGACTCCGAAGAGCACCATGGCGGCGACGAGCGGTGCCATGACGATCTTCTCGACGGCGCCGAGGTCCGCGGTGGTGCGCAGGCCCTCTTCCCGGCGCGGTCCGGTGAAGACCCGCTGGTAGGGCAGCAGCACGTACAGGGCCGCGATAATGACGCCGGCGACGGCGAAGCTCCCGGCCCACACGTTGGCCCCGAAGGTCCCCATGAGGACCAGGTATTCGGGCACGAATCCCGACAGGCCCGGCAGGGCGATCGAGGCGAGGCCGGTGAACAGGAACAGGCCCGCGAGCACCGGCGTGGTGCGCTGCATGCCGCGGTAGTCGGGGATCTGCACGGTCCCACCGCGCCTCGCGAGGAAGTCCACGATGAAGAACATGCCGGCCGTCGTGATGCCGTGCGCCACCATGTAGACCATGGAGCCGGTCATCGCGATCTGCGAGCCGATGAAAATGCCCATGACGATGAACCCGAAGTGGGACACCGAGGTGTAGGACACGAGGCGCAGCAGATCGCGCTCGTTCACGGCGAGCAGCCCGCCCCAGATGATGGAGATGACCGCGAGGATCACGATGACGGGACCGGCGCTTGCCGACGCGTTCGGGAACAGCGGCAGACACAGCGCGATCATGCCGAACGTTCCCACCTTGTCGAGCACGCCGACAAGCAGCACGGAGGTGCCTGCGGGTGCCTGTTCGGCGGTGTCGGGCAGCCAGGTGTGTACCGGGACCATCGGCGCCTTAATCGCGAAGGCGATGAAGAAGCTGATGAAGATCGCGAGCTCGGTTCCCGCTGCCAGCTCGGTGCCGACCAGGGAGTCGATGAGGAAGCCCTCCGGGCCGCGCGGGCCCTGCAGGTAGAGGGCGACCACGCCCACGAGCATGATGAGGCCACCGGCGAGCGAGTAGAGCAGGAACTTGATCGCCGCGGCGCGCCGCTTCGGACCGCCGTAACGGCCCACGAGGAAGTAGACCGGGATCAACATGGCTTCAAAGACCACGTAGAACAGGAACACGTCGCGGGCCGCGAAGATCGCGACCATGAACGAGGCCAACGCGAGCACGAGCGCGTAGTAGCCGGTCTCAGAGCCGCGGCTCTCGCCGTCGTCGACCGCCGGCTTAAATGCCAGGATGACGAGGGGTACGAGCGCGAGCGCCAGCAGGATCATGACGAGGCCGAGCCCGTTCACGCCGAGCGCCCAGGACACGCCGATCTGCGGGATCCACGCCGCAGTTTCGGTCAGCTGGACGACGCCCGCGTGGGCGAAGTCGAAGCTCACGGCGGCGACGACCGCGAGGATCAGCTCGAGGGCGGCGGCGCTGAGCGCGAAGGTGCGTGCCGTCGGGCCGGCCGGGCGCCACAGCGCGAGGATGAGCGCGCCGAGCGCTGGCAGGGCGACGAGCACCGTCAACCAGGGGAAAGAATCCATTTGCTTGTTCTCCTTAGTCCTTTCCCGATTAGATCCGCGTAGCCAAGACGACGAGCAGGGCGACGATGACGCCGATCGCGGTCGTCGCGGCATAGGTGCGGACGTAGCCGTTTTGCCACGTGCCCAGGACGCGGCCGAGCGAGCGGGTGCCGCGGGCGAGGCCCATGACGAGGCCGTCGACGACGCCGTGGTCGGCCTCGGCGACGCCGCGGGTGAGCGCCTGGGCGGGCACCATGGCCACGGTCTCGTTGATCGCATCCTGGTGCAGGTCCGCGCGCGCGGCACGGATGAGGGCGTTAGCCGGGGGCGGCGTGAGGGCCACCTCACGGCGTAGGAACAGGGCGACGGCGGCGAGCACGCCCACGATGACGACGGCGAGCGTCGCCACCATGATCACGGGTACCGCGAGCACGGGCTCGTGGTGTTCGTGGTGCCCGACGACGGGCGCCAGCCATTCGGTGAAGTCCCACAGGTAGGTCAGGGCTGCGCCGAGACCGATCGAGAAGACCGAGAGCACGATCATCGGCACGGTCATGAGCGCCGGGGACTCGTGCGGGTGCTGTTCGCGGCCCTCACGGGTCTCGCTCCAGCGCGCCTCGCCGTGGAACACCATGAAGAAGAGTCGCGACATGTAGAACGCGGTGATCCCCGCGCCGATGAGCGCAACAAAGCCGAAGATCCACGGGGCGGCCCCCTCGCCGACGAATGCGGCCTCGATGATTTTGTCCTTCGAGAAGAAGCCGGCGAATGGTGGGATCCCGAGGATCGCGAGCCAACCGATGGCGAAAGTAATCCACGTGATCTTCATGTAGGGGGCGAGGCCACCGAAACGGCGCATGTCGACCTGGTCGTCCATGGCGTGCATGACGGAGCCGGCCCCGAGGAACATCTGGGCCTTGAAGAAGCCGTGCGTGAGCAGGTGGAAGATGGCGAAGGCGGCGCCGATCGGGCCCAGCCCGGCCGCGAGCATCATGTAGCCGATCTGGCTCATGGTCGAGGCCGCGAGGACCTTCTTCATATCGTCCTTCGCGCAGCCGACGATCGCCCCGAACATCAGCGTGATCGCGCCGATGATGGCGACGGCCAACTGGGCGGTCGGTGCCCCCGCGTAGATCGCGCCGGAGCGGACCACGAGGTAGACACCTGCCGTGACCATGGTGGCCGCGTGGATGAGGGCCGAGACCGGCGTCGGGCCGGCCATCGCGTCACCCAGCCATGCCTGCAGCGGGAACTGAGCGGACTTGCCGCACGCGCCCACGAGCAGGAGTAGCCCAATCACGGTGAGCCACGTGGAGGATGCTCCCGAGGCGGCTGCGAACGCGCCGTCGTAGCGAACGGTGCCCAGCGAGGCGAGCATCGCGGCCATCGCGAGCAGCAGGCCGGCGTCACCGATGCGGTTCATGACGAACGCCTTCTTGGCGGCGGTCGCGTATTCGGGAACCTCGTTCCAGAACCCGATGAGCAGGTAGGAGGCGAGGCCCACGCCCTCCCAGCCGACGAACAGCAGGAGGTAGGAGTCTGCCAGGACCAGCGTCAACATCGAAGCGATGAAGAGGTTCAGGTAGGCAAAGAAGCGGCGCCGATCCGGATCGTGCTCCATGTAGGCGACGGAGTAGACGTGAATGAGCGAGCCCACGAAGGTCACGAGCATCACGAACGTCATCGACAGGGGATCGAGCAGCAATCCGATGGTGCCGCCCTCACCGAGGGCGGGCATCCAGTTCCACAGGGCGAGGCGGATGGAGCGGGCCTCGGGGTCGAGCCCGAACAGCTGGACGATGATTCCGACGCCGACGGCGAAGGATGCCCAGCTCATGGCGACGCCAATCCAATGGCCGAACCGGTCGGTGGCGCGGCCTCCGAGCATCAAGATGACGAATCCGGCGAGCGGCAGGCCGATGAGCAGCCAGGCGAGACTCGAGGCACCGCTGGCCTCGGTGGCGCCGATGGCCGCCACGGCCGGTGCGCTGAACAGTGCAGTCACGTGCGTGCCCTCCTCAGTGCTTCAGCAGGGATACGTCATCGACGGACGCGGACCTGCGGGTTCTAAAAATGGACACGATAATCGCGAGACCGACGACGACTTCAGCCGCGGCCACGACCATGACGAAGAAGGCCATGACCTGCCCGTCGAGTGCGCCGTGCAGGCGCGAGAAGGTCACGAGCGCGAGGTTCGTCGCGTTCAGCATGAGTTCAACACCCATGAAGGCAATCAGGGCGGAGCGACGCACGAGCACCGTGGTCGCGCCGATGGTGAACAGGATCCCGGACAGCACCAGGTAGTTCATGATGCTCATCGGTTCTCCCCTTCCTGGCTTTCGCCCTCGGAAATGGGCGTCGCACCCTCAGCCGGGTGATCGGCGGCGATGCGCTCGGCGAGGCGTGGCGCCTCTTCGCCCGGCATCTGCGGCAGACCCGACTGGCGGGGCGTGTCCTCAGTGTGGGCAGCGGGGTCGAGAGCGAATTCGCCGATGGCGCGCTGCTGACCGCGCACGCGCAGGACCTTGGGTACGGAGTGGTGGATCTCGGTGCCGTCGGCGGCCAGGGCGGCAACGTCGGCCGCGTTGTGGCGAGCAAAGACGCCGGGAGCTGGCAGCTGGGCGATCCGCCCGGAGCCCCGCGCCCACGCGCGCATCTTCGCGTCGGCGACGTCACGCTGGGTGATCTTACGATGCAGCCGGTCGCGGTGCGTCAGCGTGAGGGCACCAAGGGCCGCCGTGATGAGTAGGGCGCCCGTGAGCTCCATCGCGAAAACGTGCTTGGAGAAGAGCACCTCGGCGACGCCGACGGGGTTCGTGGCCTGGTTCGCGGCCTCCAGGCCGCGCGGCTCCCCGTAGGTGGCCCAGCCGATAGCACCCGCGATCACGACGAGCATGCCGATGCCGGCCACGATCGAGATCCACCGCTGGTTCTTGATGGTCTCGACGAGCGACTCGGAGGCGTCCACGCCGATCAGCATGAGCACGAAGAGGAAGAGCATCATGATCGCGCCCGTGTAGACGACGACCTGGGCTACCCCAAGGAAGGGGGCTTCCAGCGCCGTGTAGAAGAACGCGAGGCAAATCATGACGAAGACGAGAGAGACCGCCGCGTACACCGCCTTGCGGGCGAACACGAGGCCGAGCGCGAAGAAGACCATGAGCGGCGCGAGGATCCAAAAGAGGACCGTCTCACCGCCCGTGATCACGGGCTCGCCTGCGGCCAGCGGGGCCGCGGTGAAAGCTGCGAGCATCACTGACGTTCTCCCTTCGTGGTGCGGACCCGCTCGAGGGTGGGGTCCTCAGGGCGGTTCTCGCGTACCCACTCGACCTGTGCCGCGGTGGGGCCGGTAACTTCGCCGCGGTAGTAGTCGCCGTCGGTCGTGCCCTCCACCATCGGGTGGGGAGCTGCGAGCATGCCCTCTTCAAGCGGAGCGAGCAGATCCTGCTTTTCGTAGATCAGCTCCTCGCGCGTGGGGCCGGCGAGCTCGTATTCGTTCGTCATCGTGAGCGCGCGCGTCGGGCACGCTTCGATGCACATGCCGCAGAAGATGCAGCGCAGATAGTTGATCTGGTAGACGCGCCCGTAGCGCTCACCGGGAGAGTACTGGGCCCCGGGCTCATTAGTCCCGGCCTCCACGAGGATCGCGTCCGCGGGGCACGCCCACGCGCACAGCTCACAGCCGATGCACTTTTCCAGCCCGTCGTCGTAACGGTTGAGCTGGTGGCGGCCGTGGTAGCGCGGCTGGGTGGGGACCTTCTCAAAGGGGTACTGCTCCGTCACGGTGGGCCGGAACATCGAGGAGATCGTGATGCCGAATCCCGCGACGGGGGCGAACAGTTTCCCAATCGGGCCCTTCTCATCGGGGGCGAAGCGCAGCGGTTCGCGCCGGCTCACCTCCCCCGGCGTGGTGCGACGGTCCATGGCCTTCTCAGACATCCGATTCCTCCTGAACCATTGCCGCTTCGGCGAGCTTGCGTCGCCGCCTGGGCGAATCCGGCAGGCGCTGGCCGGGCAGCGGCGGCACGGGGTAGCCGCCCGCGAAGGCGTCAAATTCCTCATCGTCGTCAACGATGCCGTCGGTCGGCTCGTAGCCGTCCTCGGTGAGGTTCGCATCGGGCTGCTTTTCGGGCAGCACGAGGAGCAGGATCATGACGACGGCGAAGATCCCGGCGATGGCGAACAGCATCGTCTGCAGGGGCACGTTCGTGAAGGAGCGGATCCCCTGGACGGTGGCCACCATCACGACCCACACGAGGGACACGGGGATGAGAACCTTCCAGCCGAGCTTCATGAACTGGTCGTAGCGGAAGCGCACCAGCGTGCCGCGCACCCAGATCATGAAGAACATGACGACCCACACCTTGGCGATGAACCAGAGCATCGGCCACCAGCCGGTGTTGAGTACGCCCCCGCCGATCGCGGACAGCGGCCACGGCGCGCGCCAGCCCCCGAGGAAGAGGGTCACGCAGACGCCGGAGACGTTAAACATGTTGATGTATTCCGCGAGGAAGAACCACGCGAATTTCATGGAGGAGTACTCCACCATGTGGCCCGCCACCAGTTCACCTTCGGCCTCCGGCAGGTCGAAGGGCAGGCGGTTGACCTCTCCAACCATGGAGATCACGTAAATCACGAACGCGGGCGCGAGCGCGATGAACCACCACAGTCGGGTTTGGGCGTCGACGATCTGGCTGGTCGACATCGACCCGGACACCAGGAACACCGACACGAGCGAAAGCCCCATCGACAGCTCGTAGGAGATCACCTGAGCAGAGGAGCGTACAGAACCGAGCAGCGGGTAGGTCGAGTTGGACGACCAGCCGCCGAGCACGATGCCGTAGACGCCGAAAGCAGTGATCGCAAGGATGAAGAGCACCGCGACGGGGAAGTCAGTCAGTTGCAGCGGTGTCACCACGCCGAACAGGGAGACCTCAGGGCCGAAGGGCAGCACTGCGTAGACCATGAACGCGGAGAAGGCCGCGATGAAGGGCGCCACGAGGTAGAGCACCTTGTCGGCGCCCTTCAACATGAAGTCTTCCTTCAAGATGAGCTTCAGGGCGTCGCCCACGGCCTGCAGCAGGCCGAAGGGGCCGTGCACGTTCGGGCCGGGACGGGTCTGCATGCGGCCGAGCCCGCGCCGCTCCACCCACAGCGCTCCGAGGACGGACAGGAGCAGGAACACGAGGATGAACACGGCCTTAATGAGCGTAATCCACCAGGTGTCGTTACTGATGTCCGCAACGGGTGCGGCGTCCATGGGCAGCGCGAGGAGCGTTCCGGTGGCGCTGGCAGTCATCGGGTGACCTCCTTGCCGGCCAGGGACACGACATCCCCGGCGCTGACGCCCAGGTCTCGGTAGATCGAGCAGCCGGGCGAATGTTGGGGCAGCCACACCACGTGGTGCGGCATCTCGGTAAGGGCCACGGGCAGGGTAACCGAGCCCGCGGGGCCGCTCACGGTGAGCTGATCGCCGTCCTGCACGCCGAGCTCGGCGGCGAGTTCCAGACCGATCCGAGCGACCGGACGGTGTGCGGTGCCGGCCAGGTGGGGTTCGCCCTCCTGCAGGCTTGCGCAATCGAGCATCATCCGCCAGCTCGCGAGCACGGCGTCGGTCCCGGAGGCGTGCGGCAACTCGCCCTGGGCGTGTGCCGCGAACTGTGGTGTCTGGCCGGACCAGTCAGCGAGTTCGCTCACCTGGGCGTGCACAATTGGCAGCGTGTCGACCCCGAGGTCGTGGCCGAGTTCGGCGGCCAGTTCCGCGAGGACCTGACGGTCGGACAGGTTCCGCGAGGTGCGCACCTGGCCGAACGCGCGGTAGCGGCCTTCCCAGTTGATGAACGTTCCGGCCTTCTCGACCGGGGGTGCCACCGGCAGGACCACCTGGGCCAGCGGCGTCACCTCGGAACGTCGCACCTCCAGCTGCACCACAAAGGCGGCAGCGAGGGCCCGCTCGGCGAGCACCGGGTCCGGCAGGTCGTCGAGGTCTAGTCCCCCCACGAGGGCGCCCGCGAGCTCGCCCGTGGCAAGTGCCATGAGGATCTGCGTGAGATCGCGGCCCTCCTGATCGGGCAGTGCCTCGCAGCCCCACACGGAGGCGACGTCGACGCGCGCTTCGGCACTATCGGCGGGGCGGCCGCCGGGCAGGAGGCCCGGCAGCAGGCCGGCGTCAATTGCGGCCCGCTCACCGGCACGGCGCGGAATCCACACGAGGCGGGCGCCGGTGCGTTCGGCCAGGCGGACGACGGCGGACAGTAGGCCCGGGATCCCGGCGGCCCGCTCACCGACGGCGATGATCGCGCCGGGTGCGGAGAGCCGGCCCGCGAGGCGGTTGAGTTCCTCGTGGCTGGAGCCGTCATGAATGGCGTCCACGACCTCGGTTTCGGTACCGGGTGCCGCGGGGTGCAGGTCAGCGGAAAGCTTCTTCGAGCCACGCGAGAGGTAGGGAGCTACCGTCGAGACGTGCACGCGACCGGCGAGCACACCCTTGCGCAACCGCAAGAAGGCGTTCCCGACCTCCTCTTCGGCCTCGAGGGCCACGAGGAGCACCTCGGGCGCGTATTCGAGGTCCGTGAAGGTGACGCCGAGGCCTGCGTTCGCGACATGGGCGCCGAGGAAGGCCGCTTCCTCGTCACTGTGCATGCGGGCACGGTAGTCGACGTCGTTGGTCTGCAACGCGAGGCGCGCAAACTTCGACCAGGCGTAGGCGTCCTCCACGGTGAGGCGGCCGCCGGGCAGGGCGGCCAGTCCCCCGGCCTCCTGGGCGGTACGGATACCGCGGGCGGCGATGTCGAGGGCCTCCGACCAGGAGGTCTCCACGAGCTCCCCGCTCTCCTCATCGCGCACCATGGGCATGGTGAGGCGGTCGGCGGCATCCTGCCACGGGAAGGCGAAGCGGTCCTTGTCGGTGATCCATTCCTCGTTCACCTCGGCATCCTCGCCCGCGAGGCGGCGCATCACGACGCCGCGGCGCATGTCGACGCGGATTGCGGCACCCGAGGCGTCGTGTTCAGCGATCGACGGCGTCGAGACGAGGTCGAAGGGGCGCGAACGGAACCGGTAGGTCGCCGACGTCAGGGCACCGACCGGGCAGATCTGGATCGTGTTGCCGGAGAAGTAGGACGCGAAGGTTCGGCCCGAGGCATCACGTTCGGCGACGCCCACGGGACCGGCAGCGAGGCCCGCCGTGAGGCCGGGTTCTCCCCCGGGCCCCGACAGGTCGGGCGCGATGACCGCGACTTCGCTCTCGCCGGTGTCCTCGAACTGGAGGACGTTCTCATCGAACGTGCCGATCTGGGAGCCGTGCAGTCCGTGCACCTCGTAGGCGGGCGAACCGCCGCCACGGCCCTGCAGCGCGATGAACGGGTCGCCCGCGATTTCCGCGGAGAAACGCGTGCAGCGCTGGCACAGGATGCAGCGGTCACGGTCCAGCAGGATCTCGGTGGAGACCTTGATGGGTTTGGGGAAGGTGCGCTTGATGTCGATGAATCGCGACGTAGCGCGGCCGTTGCTCATCGCCTGGTTCTGCAACGGGCATTCGCCGCCCTTGTCGCAGACCGGGCAGTCCAGCGGGTGGTTGATGAGCAGGAACTCCATGATGCCGTGCTGGGCCTTGTCGGCCACCTCGGAGGTCAGCTGCGTCTTGACCTCCATGCCGGGCGTGACCTCCATGGTGCAGGAGGCCTGGGGCTTCGGCATGGGCCGCACGTTGCCTTCGCGGTCCGGGGTCGCGACCTCCACGAGGCATTGCCGGCACGCACCGGCGGGCTTCAACAGCGGGTGGTCACAAAACCTCGGGATGTGGATCCCGAGCTGTTCGGCGGCACGAATAATGAGCGTGCCCTTGGGCACCTCGACCTCGACGCCGTCGATGGTGGCGCTCACCATCTCAAGCGCTTCGTGGCCGGGAACGGGAGTGGTGGTCGTCATCGGGTACCTGCCTGGCTAAAGACGGCGGTCGCTTCGTAGGGGAACAGTTCACGTGCCGGCGTCGTATAGCCGGCCTCAAACTCTTCCCGGAAATGCTTGATACCGCTCTGGATGGGGCTCGCGCTGGCGTCGCCGAGCGCGCAGAAGGAACGGCCGAGGATGTTGCCGGCGACCTCAAGCAGGAGGTCGACGTCGCCCACCTGGCCCTTGCCCTCTTCCAGACGGTGCATGATCTGGCGCATCCAGAACGTGCCCTCACGGCAGGGCGTGCACTTGCCGCAGGATTCGTGCTGGTAGAAGTCGGTCCAGCCCCGCACCACGCGCACGACGGAGGTGGTCTCGTCGAACACCTGAAGGGCGCGCGTACCGAGCATGGAGCCGGCGGCGCCGACCTGCTCGTAGTCGAGGGGAACGTCCAGCTCTTCCTCGGTGAAGATCGGGGTGGACGAGCCTCCGGGCGTCCAGAACTTCAGTTTGTGGCCGTTACGGATACCGCCCGCCATCTCGATGAGTTCGCGCATCGTGATGCCGAACGGGGCTTCGAACTGGCCCGGGTTCTGAACGTGACCAGAGATGGAGAAGAGTCCGTGTCCGGCCGACTTCTCCGTCCCCATCGCCTTAAACCAGTCGACACCGTGACGGATAATGCCCGGCACCGACGCGATGGACTCCACGTTGTTAACGACGGTGGGGCGAGCGTACAGGCCCGCGACGGCGGGGAACGGGGGCTTCAGGCGCGGCTGGCCGCGACGGCCCTCCAGCGAGTCCAGCAGGGCTGTTTCTTCACCGCAGATGTAGGCTCCGGCGCCCGCGTGCACGGTGACGGTGAGTTCGTAGTCACCACGCGGCCCGAGGTTCTTCCCGAGCAGTCCCGCCTCGGTTGCTTCGCGGACGGCCGCGAGCAGGCGTCGGTAGACGTGAACGGTCTCGCCGCGCAGGTAGATGAAGGCGTGCGTGCAGCCAATGGCATAGGACGTGATCGCGACGCCCTCGAGCAGGATGTGCGGGTTCGCAAGCATCGTCGGGATGTCCTTGCAGGTGCCCGGCTCGGACTCGTCCGCGTTCACAACGAGGTAGCGAGGACCTCCATCGGGCTCCGGAAGGAACGCCCATTTGAGCCCGGTGGGGAATCCCGCACCGCCTCGGCCACGGAGGCCGGAGGATTTGATGAGCTCCACGATCTCGGCGGGATCGCGGTTGAGCACGTCGGCGAATGCGTCGTATCCGCCGTGCTCTCGGTAGGTGGACAGGCGCCAGGAGTTTTCCTGGTCCCACAGGTCGGAGAGCACCGGGGTGAGCGGGCTGGCCTCAGTCAGGTTCATTTCGCTCCTCCTTCAACGGACTTCGTGCCCTTGTGCTGAGCGGGCTGGCTGTCCGCAGACGAGCCGGCATCTCCCACGGGGTCGATGCCCTCGGTGCCGTCTGCCTTCGAGACGGTGTGATCGGGGTTCTCGCGCGGGGCGGTCCAGTTCTTCTCCCGCGCAATGCGCAGGCCCAGCAGGCTCGCCTCTCCGGCTCCGACGCCTTCATCGGCGTGTCCGTCTTCGAACCCTGCGAGTACGCGCGAGACCTCGGTGAAGGTCCCTACCTTATTGGGGCCGCGCGTGGGCACGAGGTCTCGTCCCGCCTCGATGTCGTCGACGATCTTCAGTGCAGATTCGGGGGTCTGGTTGTCGAAGAATTCCCAGTTCACCATGATGACGGGTGCGTAATCGCAGGCCGCGTTGCACTCGAGGCGCTCCAGGGTGATCTGGCCGTCTTCGGTGGTCTCCGTGTCGTGGATACCGAGCCGCTCCGTCAGCGTTTCCCAGATGATGTCGCCGCCCATGACGGCGCACAGCGGGTTCGTACACACACCGACGTTGTACGTGCCGTTCTTGGAGCGGCGGTACTGCGAGTAGAACGTGGCGACAGCAGAAACTTCCGCGCGGGTAAGTCCGAGGACCTCGGCGCACAGGGCGATCCCGCGGGGCGAAACATAGCCGTCCACCGACTGGATCAGGTGCAGCATCGGTCCGATCGCGGAGCGGGACTGCGGGTAGCGCGCCACAATCTGCTCGCATTCGGCGCGCAGGGTCGCGAGCTCGTTGGCAGGGTAGGTGGATTCGCTCACCGGTCGACGCCTCCCAGAACGGGGTCGATCGAGGCCAGGGTGACGACGACGTCGGCAATCATGCCGCCCTCGCACATCATGGCCGTCGATTGCAGGTTGGAATAGGACGGGTCCCTGAAGTGGGCACGGTAGGGCCGGGTCCCACCATCGGAGACGATGTGCACGCCCATGACTCCCTTCGCGTGTTCGGTCACGGAGTAGGCCTGTCCGGCGGGAACCCGGAAGCCTTCGGTCACGAGCTTGAAGTGATGGATCAGCGACTCCATCGAGGTGCCCATGATCTCCTTGATATGGGCCAGCGAGTTGCCCTGACCATCCGCACCGATGGAGAGCTGGGCCGGCCAGGCGATCTTCTTGTCGGAGACCATGACGGGCTGGCCTTCGCTCGCCTCCAGGCGGTCGAGACACTGCGAGACGATCTTCAAGGACTCGTAGCATTCCTCAAACCGCACCATGGTGCGGTTGTAGGGGTCTGAGTAGGTGCGCGTCGGCACGTCGAAGTCGTAGGTCTCGTAACCGCAGTAGGGCTGCAGTTTCCGCATGTCGAGCGGCAGGCCCGCAGCCCGCAGACACGGGCCGGTCAGGCCCAGGGCGAGGGCACCGGCGATCGAGATGTAGCCGACCTTGCGCATCCGCAGTTTGAAGATCGGGTTTTCGCCGAGCAGGTCAAGCAGTTCACCGACGTCGCGCCGCACATTCGGCAGGCGGTCGCGAATGTAGTCGATCGTGCCCGGTGGCAGGTCCTGTGCGACGCCGCCGGGCCGGATGTAGGCGTGGTTCATGCGCAGGCCGGTGATCCGCTCGAAGATCCGCAGGATCTCTTCGCGACCACGGAACCCGATGGTCATGATCGTGGTGCCGCCCATCTCGTTGCCGCCGGTACCGATCGCGACCAGGTGGGAGGCGATTCGGTTTAGTTCGGCCATGAGGACGCGGATCACCTGGGCGCGCTCGGGCACCTCATCGGTAATACCCAGCAGCTTCTCCACGGCGAGGCAGTACGCAAGCTCATTGTGGATTGGGGCGACATAGTCCATCCGGGTGCAGAACGTCACGCCCTGCGTCCAGGTGCGGTACTCCATGTTCTTTTCGATCCCGGTGTGCAGGTAGCCGGTGCCGACCCGCATCTCCTTGATCGTTTCACCCTCGATATCGATGATGAGGCGAAGCACCCCGTGGGTGGAGGGGTGAACGGGCCCCATATTGACGACGATCCGTTCTTCGCCGACGCGTTCGGCTTCGGCCGCGATGTCATCCCAGTCGCCGCCGGAGGCGGTGTATTCGGACAGGGTGGCGTCTTCAAACGCCGGTGCGGTTGCGTGCAGACTCATCAGTTGTACGACCTCCGAGTGTCGGCCGGCGGGACGGTAGCGCCCTTGTATTCCACGGGGATGCCGCCAAGCGGGTAGTCCTTGCGCTGGGGGTGGCCCACCCAGTCATCCGGCATGTGGCTGCGGGCGAGGGAGGGGTGGCCATCGAAGACGATGCCGAAAAAGTCCCAGGTTTCGCGTTCGTGCCAGTCATTGGCCGGGTAGGTCTCCACGATGCTCGGGATATGTGGATCTTCGATCGAGCAGGAGACCTCAAGACGGATCAGGCGCCCCCCGTGCGTAATGGAGAGCAGATGGTAGACGGCGTGCAGTTCGGCGCCCTCGAGATCCGGATAGTGCACGCCAGACACACCGAGACACAGTTCGAAGCGCAGATCCTGATCATCACGCAGGTGCTGACACACGCGCGGTAGGTGCTCCCGGGCGATGTGCACCGTCAGTTCACCACGGTCGACGACGACCGCCTGGATCACCGCGTCTGGGTCGAGGCCATCCGTCGTCAAGAGTTCACGGAGCACCTCGATGGCCTCGTCGAACCAGGAGCCGTAGGGCGGTTCAGACGGCTCACCGATACGGACGTCGCGTACGAGGCCGCCAAACCCCGTGGTGTCGCCGCTGCCGCGCACACCAAACAGGCCGCGCCGCGTTTCGACGACGGGCAGTTGGGGGCGACCGTCGGGCCGGGCCGGGGTTTGCCCGGCCTGCTTGGCGACCAGATCGTTGGTCGGCTTTTCGCTCACGCCAGGAGTCCCTTCATCTCGTGCGTCGGGGTGGCGCGCAGGGCGGCCTCTTCGGCTGCCTTCGCGGCGGCGACGCGGTTGACGCCAAGCGGCGCATTCCGAATCTGCTCGTGCAGCTCCAAGATCGCGTTCAGGAGCATCTCGGGGCGGGGCGGGCAGCCAGGCAGGTAGATATCGACGGGCAGAACGTGGTCACAGCCCTGCACGACGGCGTAGTTGTTAAACATGCCGCCGGAGGATGCGCACACCCCCATCGAGATGACCCACTTGGGTTCGGGCATTGAGTCGTAGACGTTGCGCACGATCGGGGCCATCTTGTGGGAGAGGCGCCCCGAGACGATCATGAGGTCCGCGTGACGCGGGGAGGCTCGGAAGACCTCCATGCCAAAGCGAGAGATGTCAAAGCGCGGCGTGCCCGATGCCATCATCTCGATAGCGCAACATGCGAGGCCCATCGTGACGGGCCACACGGAGGATTTGCGGGCAAGCCCCACAACCTTTTCCACGCTCGCGAGCATGAAGCCCGCGGGGGCTTTTTCTTCAATACCCATGATCTAACCTCAGTCCCACTCGAGTCCGCCGCGGCGCCATTCGTACACGAAGGGCACCGTGATCAGGAAAATGAACGTGAGCATCGCGATGAGCCCGAACAGGCCCAGCCGATTGAACGCTACGGCCCAGGGATAGAGGAACACCACTTCGATATCGAAGATGATGAAGGTCATCGCGATCAGGTAGTACTTGATCTGGAACCGCCCGGCGTTGGCCGCGCGCGGTGTGGGCTGGATGCCACACTCATAGTTCGCAACCTTCACCCGGTTGTACTTGTGCGGCCCCACCACCGCGGAGATGGCAAGTCCGCCAATGGCCATGGCGGCCGCGACGGCCATCATCACCAAGATGGGCACGTAAGGGTTCATGGTGTCTCTCTCACTCCGATCAGGCCTGCGGCACGATTGTCGACAACGTGGCGATAAATCTGTCCGTCACGTCTCCACCTCGATGTTCGTACCCGTCGGACAACAGCTTATGAACGAATTTCATGAGTAGGGGCCGGTCCAACCCGTACTTCGTACACACCCGCATCACTTCGGGATGTTCGATCAGTCGGACGAACGCCCTCCCCAGGGTGAAGTAGCCGCCGTGTTCGGCTGCCATGGCCTTGGGGTAGGCCCGCAGCGCCTTTTCTTCACCGTAGTGCGAAGTGCGCGCAAGCGCCTGATGAATGACCTCGGCTGCGATCCGACCGGCCTTCAGGGCGTAGGTAATACCCTCCCCGTTGAAGGGCGAGACCATGCCGCCGGCATCACCAATCAGGAGCAGGCCCTGACGGTAGAGCGGTTTGCGGTTGTAGGCCATGGGCAGCGCGGCTGAACGCAGCGGCCCCACCTGGTTTTCTTCGGTGAACTCCCAGGAGGCCGGAGCGTTGCGCATCCAGGCCCGGAAGATCGTCCGGTAGTCGAGGCGTGTGGCCTTCGCCGTCGAGGAGACCGAGCCCAGACCGACATTCGCAGTACCATCACCGAGCGCGAAGATCCAACCGTAGCCGGGCAGGAGCGCCGAGTTTTCGCGCTCCCCTTCCCACAGTTCGAGCTGGGATTCCATCCACTCGTCGTCGTGACGCGGGGTCTTAAAGTAGGTGCGTACCGCGACGCCCATCGGGCGGTCATCGCGCTTCTCGATCCCTACCGACGTGGCAAGCCGCGCGGAAACTCCGCCGGCATCGATGACGATGGGGGCGCGGTATTCGGCGACGTCGCCGCGCGTACCATCGGGATTCTTCGTGCGGGCGCGTACTCCGCACACACGACCGGAGCGCATCTGGATGGGCTCGGTGACGGTCGTATTCTCGATCAGGGTCGCGCCCGAGGCGACGGCGTGGCGGATCAGGGATTCATCGAGGCCCATGCGGGCCTTGGCCATGCCGTAGTTCGGATAGGTCTCCGATTCGGGCCACGGCAGGTGGATGGTGTGCCCGCCGCCGACGACGCGCAAGCCCCGGTTACGCATCCAACCGTCGGCCGGATCCATGTCCATGCCCATCAGGAGAAGTTCGCGTACGGCTCCCGGGGTAAGGCCATCACCGCAGACCTTGTCGCGCGGAAAAGTGGCCTTCTCCAAGACAATGACCCTGCGGCCGAGTGTGGCGAGATAGTGTGCCGCAGAGCTGCCGGCTGGGCCGGCGCCAACGACAATGACGTCCGCATCTTCGGACGCATGTAAAACCACGTATTGCTCCCCGTCTTCGCTCGCGCCGCAGCGCTACAACTGCGAGCGCATGCACTGCCTCAGTCTACAAATCGGACACAGAGTTCACCTGCAAGGCCACCCTAAGTGAGGGAAGGCACAATCTTGTGGGCGCGGTGAATCGCCACGATCCCCGCGGAGAGGTTCCGCCACTTAATGCCACGCCAGCCTGCCTCGTGCATCAGCGCGGCAAGTTCCCGTTGGCGGGGCCAGTGCAGGATGGAATCCACCAGGTAGGAGTAGGCCGGGGCATTGGAGGAGGCGAGCGCCGCGATGCCCTTGAGGGCGGTGCGCAGGAAGAGCCGGTAGGCGGCGCGCAGCGCGGGCGCGGGCGGCGTCGAAAATTCACACACGACGATCCGTCCGCCGGGTTTCGTCACCCGGTACATCTCGCGCAGTCCGGCGCTCGTATCGTGCAGATTGCGCAGCCCGTAGGAGATGGTGACGGCGTCGAATGTGTCGTCCGCGAACGGCAGGTTCATGGCGTCACCTGCGATGAAGGTCATATCGGGCCGACGGCGTTTGCCGACCGCGAGCATCCCGATGGAGAAATCGCAGGCGACGACGTCGATCCCGGCGTCGGCCCATTCCTCGGTGGATGTGCCGGTTCCCGCCGCGAGGTCGAGCACCCGATCACCGGGTTTCGCGCCGACGGCCGTGCGAGTTGCGACCCGCCAAATCCTGTCCTGGAAGCCCGACATGAGGTCGTTGGTGAGGTCGTAGCGGCGGGCGACCGCGTCAAACATCGACGCGACGTCGTGTGGGTCCTTATCCAGGTCTGCTCGGGTCATGGCGCCATTGTCCCACGGTGGACGCGTTCGCACCGCCCCGCAGCGGGGCGGTGCGAGGCATGCGGGAGTGCGGCCAGCGACGTGCGCCATGGAGGGGGCACACGCGCGCTTGGCACCGGCAGTCAGCACGCTCCGCTCAGGGAAGCGGGCTGCTACTGCGCGATCCGGTCCTCGCGGACGTCAAGCGTCGCCTGAACCTCGTGCAGATCGCCGTCGCGGGCGATCGTGAGCTCGACCGTGTCGTTGGCGGCGTACTGGCGGACATATCCGATGAGCGAGTTCGCGGAGACCACGGGGTCGTCGTCGATCGAGGTGACGATGTCACCCTCGCGCACCCCCGCCTTGGCGGCGGGACTTCCCGGCTCGACGGAGCGTACGAGCGCACCGGCGCGGATGGAGGTGCCGAGTTCGGCACGCCCGTCGGCGAGCCCGATCCCGAGGAAAGCGTGCTTGGCAATACCGGAGGCAATGAGCTCATCGGAAACGCGAGAGGCGAGCTTTGCGGGGATCGCGAAGCCCAGCCCAATCGACCCGGATTCGCCACGCTGGCCAAGTGTCGCGATGGAGGAAGAAATCCCGATGACCTCACCGCGCCCATCAAACACGGGGCCACCCGAGTTGCCGGGGTTGATGGAGGCATCGAGTTGGATGGCATTGGTGACCACCTGGCCAGTGACCTGCTGGAATGGTCCTTCACCGCTGACTTTCGTCGTGGTGACGGGCCGGTTCAGCGCGGAGACGATCCCGGTGGTCACCGTGGAAGACAGTCCCAGCGGATTGCCGACGGCCACGACGGGCTGGCCGACAGCGAGTGCCTTGGAATCCCCAAAGGTCGCGGGAGCTAAGTCCTCGGGTGGATCGGTCAGTGTGATGACAGCCAGGTCGGTGGCCGGATCGGTACCACGCGCCGTCGCGGTGAGCATGCGTCCATCGTTAAGCGTCACGACGATGTCGCGGGCCCCGGCGATCACGTGATCGTTGGTGAGGATGTGGCCGGCGGTGTCCAGAATCACGCCGGAACCGGCGCCGCTCCCCTCAGCGGTGCGGGTGGCGATCGCGACGACGGACGGGCGCACCCGCTCGGCGACGGCCTCCCAGTTGGGCAGGTCGGTGCTCGAGACCTCGGCCAAGGGGGGTTCGCTCACGGGTGAGGGGCTCGCCGTCGGGCTCGCCGTGGAGACGGTGTGCCGGTCCATCAGTTGGACGGCGCCCACGCTCATGCCGGAGGCGAGCACGGCCGCGCCGAGCGACGTGGCGATCAGTGCCTTCCAGGTCGGCCCGCTGCGCCGCGGGGCTCGCCCCTGACTCGACCGGATGCCCTGTCGGGCACCGGGCCCGCCACCGTGGGTGGGGGCGCCAACCCCGGCTGTGGGCATGGCATTGGGAGCGTGCGCGGACCCGTGCGGGTTCGTGTGGGCGCTGAGGAACGCGTCGGTATCGGGTCTGATCCACGGCTGTTCGGGGCCGCACGACGAGTCGGGGGTATCAGTCATCGAAGTCCTTTCCACTCGCTATGAGACACCCCCGCCCTGGGATGGGACTTCATCCCACCTGAACGTTTGCTGAAGATGAGTCCGCGCCCCGACCGCCGCGCCATCGCCGAGTCTGTGGGCGGGAGCGCGTGGGGTCAGAGACGGACGCGCACGACCTCGAGGCCGCCCGGAAAGGCGGCCAACACCGCACGCAAGTCCGCCAAAAGATCCGAGTCAGGCACGGCCCCGGTCGCCCCAGCCGCGGGTGTTCCTTGCTCGGCTGCGGCCTCCCGTTCGCCCTGCATGGCCTGGTGCCCGCCGGCGCCGGGCCCCGCCTCCCCGGCCGCATGGGCCGCCGCGCCACGCAGATCGACCTCGTGGTAGCGCGCGCCATAGGTAGCGGCGAGGCTCGCGTAGTCGGCGTCCTGGGCGGTGCGGAAGTAGCGGTCGAAGCGGCGCCCTTCAGCCTCACCGAGGGCCGCGATCTGGCCGTGTTCGAGCATCCCGAAGATCGAGCCGCCGGCGTCATCGAGGATCACGATTTGCAGGTCGACCCCCTCTTCGAGTCGACCACGCAGCAGCGCGGAGGCGTCGTGCAGGAAGGTGAGGTCGCCGAGCACGGCACGCACGGGCCGGCGCAGCGAGCGCGCGATCCCCCAGGCTGTCGCGATGGTCCCGTCAATTCCCGCGAGGCCCCGGTTGGCCCACACGCGCGGGCCGGGCGCGCCGCCCGGCGCCACACGGTCGAGCGCACGAATGGTGGAGGAGGCGCCGACGACGAGCTCCGCCCCGACGCTCTCTTCCCACACCGCGAGCGCCGCGGCGTCAAAGACGTTCGGCTCATGACGCTGATCGGCGCGGCGCCACGCGTCCAGCCAGGCGTGCCGCTTCTCGTCGTCGCCTGCAAGCCGGGCTGCGGTAGCTGCGGGCGGCCCAGTAGGACCGGACACGCCCGCGCCGACGCCCCCGTTCTGGCCCGGCTCAGCCGCGAGCCTCACGACCTCGCGATTTGCGGCGAGCTTGAGGTGCCGTTCGTTCGTCGCGAGCACGATCTGCTCGACGTCGGTTCGTGAGACGAGGCGAGTCACCGGGCGGGTGAGCGTTGGATGGCCGACCACGACGACACTGCCGATACGGTCCTCGAGTGCGCCGAGCGCCGCGGTCGGATTCGTGAGCGCCGTCGGCAGGTCGCGCAGGTTCGAGCTGGGTTCGGCGAGCACCGGCAGGTCGAGGCGGGTGAGGGCCGCGCGAATCCCCGGCACCCCGTCAGCCTTATCTCCGGCGACGACGACGGCCCGCTCCAGCTTCGCGAGCCGTGCCACGATGGCGTCGGCGTTCTCGTCGCTCGCGGCGGCGCGCGCGCCGTCGAACTCACCCACGCCAGCCGACCCGTGCACGCCGTCCGATTTACGGGCGCCGTCCAACTCACCCACGCCAGCCGACCCATGCACATCGAGGGGGTCGGTGAGGGGCGGGGCGAGGCAGATGTTCAAATGCGCTGGACCGGGCGCGGGGCCTGATACCCCGCTGGCGTGGGCCCACGCGGCCTGCGTGGCGTCGCGCAGGTCAGGCACGTCGCTCAGTTCTCCCGTCTCGCCGATGTCGGCGCCGTAGCGGACGACGTTCGTAAACATGCCGGACTGGTGCGTGGTTTGGTTTGCGCCGGTCCCCCACAGCTCGGGCGGTCGGTCGCCCGTGAGCGCGAGGACGGGCACGCAGGCGGCGTCGGCCTCCGCGAGCGCGGGATACAGGTTTGCGACGGCCGTGCCCGACGTCGTCACGATCGCTGCGGGCCGGCGCGAGGCGAGCGCCATGCCGAGCGCGGAAAACGCGGCGGCGCGCTCGTCCAGACGCACGAGGACCCGGACCTCACCGCGTTGCTCAGCCTCCGCCACCGCGTAGGCAAGGGGGGCGCTGCGTGAGCCTGGACAGAGGACAACGTCGCGCAGTCCCGCGGCCACGAGGTCCGCGATGACACTCCGCGCGATCCGCATCGCCTCGCTCACGACTGCTCCGCGAATGCGTCAAGGTCGACGCCGGCGATCCGCGCCACCCGCTCAAGACGGGTGAGCCAGCGTTCGGTCAAGTCCGCGTCGGCCAAGCAGTGCCCCGCCAACACGCGGTCGGGCCGCACGTCCCGCACCGACAGTGCGCCGCCCACGGGCAGGAGCGGCTCGGAGGTCACGTCGGCCTGGAAGAGGCGCACCGTCGCGAGCCCGCAGGCGTGCGAGCATTCGTCGAGCGCGGCCGCGAGCCGCACACCGAGCGCGATCCCAACCGAGGATTCAAGTGCGGAGGAGACCACGGCGGGTAGGCCGAGATCCGCCACGAGGTCGAGAGCCGCATGCAGACCCCCGAGGGGCTGCACCTTAATGATGGCGACGTCGGCGGCATCCAGGCGGCGGACGGCCAACGGGTCGGCGCTCCGGCGGATGGACTCATCCGCCGCAATCGGCACGTCGATGCGGCGCCGCAGGGCCGCCATCTCTTCGACCGTAGCGACGGGCTGTTCCGCGTACTGCAGGCCACCGGCGGCCCGATCAAGGATGGGCAGCACGCGGGCCGCCTCCTCGAGGCTCCACCCGGTGTTGGCATCCACCCGGATGGCGCCACCCGCACCGAGGGCGTCACGCACGGCCTCAAGGCGGGCCTCATCGTCGGCGAGTCGTTGGCCCGGCTCGGCCACCTTGACCTTCGCAGTCGTACAACCCGAGCTGGCCGCGATGCGGTGTGCCTGCTGCGCGTCGACTGCAGGGACCGTCACGTTCACGGGGACGCTGTCGCGTCGTGCCTCGGGTAGGTCCCGTTCGAGGGCCTCGACGGCGGCGGTCAGCCAGCGAGCGGAGTAGTCGTCGTCGTAGTCAAAGAAAGGCGAGAACTCAGCCCATCGGCCAGGATCGCGCGGGTGGGACAGGAGCACGCCGCTGCGGTGTGTGATCCCACGGAAGCGGGTGCGCATGGGGGTGGCGTAGACGCGAATCATGGCGTCTCCTTCACGACGGCGTTCACAGCGCGGCGGATCGGCAGCATCTTCGTGGCCGTCTCGGCGAGTTCGGCGGCGGGGTCACTCCCGAGGACGATCCCGGCCCCGGCGAAAAGCCGCAGCGAATCCCCGGCAGGCCCCTTCTCGAGGCGGGCGCAGCGAAGGGCGATGACGAATTCACCATTGCCGGAATCATCCACCCAGCCGACTGGCGCCGAGTAGCGTCCCCGATCAAAACCCTCGAGGTCCGCAATGACGCGAGCGGCGGCCTCGCGCGGGGTCCCACAGATCGCAGCCGACGGGTGGACCAGACCCGCCACCTGGAGGGCCGAATGGCGCCCCGTGAGGTGGCCGTGCACGTCAGTGGCCAGGTGCATGATGGTCGGCAGCATGATGACGGAGGTTTGAGACACCTCGACGTCGGCCACCCGGCGCAGCACCTCCACCACGGAGCGCGCCGCGTAGGCGTGTTCGGACTGATCCTTCGCGCTGGTGAGCAGGTCGGCGCGGCGATTCTCATCCTCGTCGACGTCTCCCGTGACGGGCGCCGAGCCCGCGAGCGCCCGGGAGCAGATGGCGCCGTCGCGCACGCTCACCAGCAGTTCGGGACTCGCGCCAATGAGCCCATCGACGTAGAACGTCCAGCACGAGGGGTAGGTGGCGTTTAGCTCGCGGGCCAGGGCGCCGATCGGCAGGGCGCCGTCGAGGTCGAGCACTGCATCACGTGCGATCACGGTCTTGGAGAGCTCGCCCGCCTCAATCAGGCCGACGGCGCGCTCAACCGCCGCAACGAAGGCCTCCTCGCTGAGGTCTCCGCCGTGTTCGGCGACGATGCGGGTCGCAGGGCCGCGGGACTCACCGTCCGAAGGTGGGGTGGGGGATTGCTCCGCGGTGACGCCCGCAGGCGCCTCGGTGCGATTCGCGGCGCGAGCCACCGTGCCGGTGTGCTCCGCTGAGGGGGAGGCGGCGTCGTCGGGTCGCAGATCGATGACGCGGGTGCCCGTTGGCCCAATCTGGTACTGAACGGCGGGCACGATGAGCACGGAGGTGTGCCCGGAGACGGACGAGAATGACGCCGAGACGAAGGCACGCACGCCGGAGGTGTGGGCGGGCAGGGAACCACACAGGTCGTTGAAGCGGCGCGCAAGGGTCTCGAAGCGGTCCGGTCCGGAGGCCTCAAAGCGGGCGTATTCGCCGAAGCCGATGGTCGCGTTGGCGCCGGATTCGCCGTTCATCCAGATGGTGGGGCGGTCGGTGTCACGCAACCGCGCGACGTCAGCCAAGCTTAAATGGGCCACCGGTATCCTTGCAGTCTCGGGGGTGAGGAGGGAACTCCCCTACTCTAATGTGTGCGCCGCGTTCCGCCCCCTCGGGCTGACGATCAGACTCACCTCGCAGCGCCGTGCGGGGTCGGTCAGGCCGCGGTGGGCCCCACCGTCCGAACCCGCCGCGTTGGGGCCGCACCATCCGCAGGCCCGGGGCCAGCATAATGAGGGGCAAGACTCGGCCCGAGAACGTCAGGAGTGCCCATGTGCGCAGCCCCCACAGGACAGCCCTTCGATCCGTCGCGTTGGCGAACGGTGCAGGGATTCGACTTCACCGATCTCACCTACCATCGCGCGATCGATCCCGATTCGGGGGCGGACCTGCCCGCCGTGCGAATCGCCTTCGATCGGCCCGAGGTGCGCAACGCGTTTCGACCCCATACGGTCGACGAGCTCTACCGGGCGCTGGACCACGCGCGCATGACAAGCGACGTCGGCACCGTCATCCTCACCGGCAATGGCCCGAGCCCAAAGGACGGTGGCTGGGCGTTCTGTTCCGGCGGTGACCAGCGGGTACGTGGGCGCGACGGTTACCGCTATGAGGTCGAGGGCGCCGACGCCGAAGCCGCACCGGAGCAGCGCCGCGAGCAGATCGATCCCGCGCGGGCGGGACGCCTGCACATCCTCGAGGTGCAGCGTCTCATCCGGACGATGCCGAAGGTCGTTGTCGCCGTCGTCTCCGGGTGGGCGGCCGGCGGGGGGCACTCGCTGAACGTCGTCGCGGACCTGTCCATCGCCTCGCGTCAGCACGCGCGCTTCATGCAGACGGACGCAAATGTGGGCTCCTTCGACGCCGGATACGGCTCGGCCCTGCTGGCGCGGCAGGCGGGCGACAAGCGGGCGCGCGAGATCTTCTTCCTCGCTCGCGAGTACAGCGCGGAGGACGCAGAACGCTGGGGCGTGGTCAACGAGGTCGCCGATCACGACCAGATCGAGAACCTGGCCCTCGAGTACGCCCGCATCATCGCGACGAAATCCCCGCAGGCGATCCGGATGCTGAAATTCGCCTTCAACCTGGCCGACGACGGGCTCGCCGGCCAGCAGGTCTTCGCGGGGGAAGCCACGCGGCTGGCCTACATGACGGACGAGGCGCTCGAGGGGCGCGACGCGTTCGTTGAGCGGCGGGACCCAAACTTCTCGTCGTTCCCCTACTACTACTGAGGCGGCTTCACGCTCGCCCGGGGCCGCTCCCCTCTCGCGGGTTTGCGCGCCGCCGCGAGGCGATGAGACAGAAGGAGGGGCCCGGCCACCCCCGTGGCCGGGCCCCTCACCGTCTGATGTCCCCCTGTGGAAATCAGACTCGAAGTCGCGAATCCAACCCAGGCCCTCCTCCTGTTCACGGTCGGATGCTCGCGCCGTCATCTCTATAGTGCCCCACCCCCGCCACGCGGGCGCCTTCCGGAAGGCTGAATTCGTCCCTGAGGTTCTCCCTTGGCAGGCGGACGCCGCGTCATACCCCGGTATGACCACCCGCCTGATGCGGCGTTCGGGGCCCGACCCGTGTGCCGGCTTCGCAGCCTCCGCGATCAGCTCCACACCCTCCGTGACCTGCCCGCGCGCACCTCCGTCTCTTCGCGAGCCCACCGCGCAATGTTCGAGCGCTACCGTGAAGGAGTGTCCACTCCTGTCTCTTCGAATCCCGTGAACGCGCGCGACCTCGACGTCGTCGTCGGCGGCACAAACGACGCTGCAGTCGAGCGTGTCAGCGCAGCCCTCGCCCCTCGCCTCGCCTCCCCGGGGGTGAGGCCGCCAGCGCTGCTGATCGCGCCGGACTCAGCCCCCGGTGAGCCGGAGCGAATCGCCGAGCGGATCCGCCATCTCCCCGGTGACGTGGAGGTCATCGTCCGTACCTCGGGTTCGACGAGCGGACTCGGGCGCCTCGTCGGCCTCACGGCCCGTCAGCTCCTGTCCTCCGCGCAGGCGACTCTCACCCGCCTCGCCCCTGGCCCGGACGCCGACGCTGCCCGGCCCGCCACACTCGCCGATGCGCGCGCCGCACTTAGGCCCGGCGAAGGTGCCCAGTGGGTGACGAGCCTGCCCACCCACCACATCGCAGGCCTCCAGGTGCTCACCCGTGCCCTCGTCGCGGACACCGCCCCCGTCGTCGCCGATTTTCCGCACGGCTTCGACCCGCAGATCCTCGCCGCGTGCGTACGCGCCGCCCCCGCGCACCGTCCTCGTTACCTCTCCCTCGTCCCCACCCAACTGGACACGCTCGTGCAGCCCGACCATAGGGACGCCGCCCGCGCCCTCGCTGAGCGGCTCGATGCCATCCTCGTGGGTGGGGCCGCCCTCGCGCCAAGCATCGCCGCCCGCGCCGCAGCTCTCCACCTGCCGATTCGGCGCACCTACGGCATGAGCGAAACCGGCGGTGGCTGTGTCTACGACGGCGTTCCGCTGCCCGGTGTGCGACTTACGATCCTCGAGCCCGACCACGAGGGGGTCGGGCGCATTCAGATCACGGGCCCGATGGTCGTACCTGCCTATCTGGACGAAGAAGCGCAGACGCGCCACACCGAACCTCGCCGGGACCGACAGGCCCCCCACTCCGCCCCCGACCAGGCCCCATCCGAGCCAGGAGACACGCCAGCACTCGCGGAGTCTCGGCCCACGGCGTGGCCGGCATCGGAGCATGCCGATGCCACGATCACAACCTCAGATCTCGGAGTTCTTAGCGATGGCATCCTCACGGTCCTCGGGCGTGCCGACGACGTCATCATCTCCGGGGGTGTGAACGTCTCGCCGACACGGGTCGAACACGCCCTCGCCGAGCGAGGCCTGGACGCCGTCGTCGTCGGCGTACCGGACGAGCACTGGGGTCAACTCCTCACCGTGGTGCTGCCGCCCGCCGATGCCAAATCCACGCCCACCGGGGCGCCCGTGGGTGGGGAGGCGCCAGCGAAGGCGTGCGCGCCGGATGACCTCCATGCGCTCACGAGATCGCGCCCACGGGCCGCACCCCGCACCCTCGGCGAGGTCCGCGCGCTGTGTGCGGATCTTCCCGCCGCCGAACGTCCCCGGGCGCTCGTGCGTCTGGGTGACCTCCCCACGCGTGGGCCGGGCAAGATCGACCGGCGCGCCCTCGCTCACCTGGCCGCCACCGAACTGAATGCGGGCCGCGGTGAGGTGCGCGGCGCGCAGCGTTGACGAGCTCTACGCCGGGGTTCGAGCGGCAGCACTCTCCCGCCGTGGGCGAGTGCTAGCCCCGCCCCGGTGTGATCCGTGGCCTCCGCTGAGGGGACAGCCCCACGCAACGCACGCTCCCCTGCGGGCGGACACGCCACCTCACCAGCCGCTCGCGCCGCTGTTCTCCGTCCACTCGGCCAGCGGGGCGAGTGCGGGGATACACTAGCTCGGGCGCTGTCCGGTTTCCGATGCCCGGAGCGAACATAAGGGAGAGACATATGGCTACCGCCGCAGACTGGCTCGAAGGCGCCCGCCTGCGCACCCTTCCCGCCGCTATCGCCCCCGTAATCCTCGGCGCGGGCGGTGCGATAGGGCTCGGCGGCTTCTCGATCCCGCGCACGCTGCTTGCCGCAGTCGTGGCGCTTGCCCTACAGGTCGGCGTGAACTACGCGAACGACTACTCCGACGGCATCCGCGGCACTGACGACGTACGCACCGGGCCCCCGCGCCTCACCGGGGGCGGCCTCACGGATCCGAAGAACGTGAAGCACGCGGCCTTCGCCTCCTTTGGCCTCGCGGGCCTCGCGGGCCTCGTCCTCGTGGCACTCAGCGGCCAATGGTGGCTATTACTGCTGGGCGTCGCCGCGGTCGCGGCAGCGTGGTTCTACACGGGCGGGTCGACCCCATACGGATACCTGGGCCTTGGGGAAGTGTTCGTCTTCATATTCTTCGGGCTCATGGCGACGGCGGGAACCACGTACACGCAGACCCTCGCCGTGTCCTGGCCGATATGGCTGGCCTCCTGCGGGATCGGGCTCATTGCCTGTGCGATCCTCATGGTGAACAACGTGCGAGACATCCCCACGGATTCGGTGAGCGGCAAGCACACCCTCGCGGTACGGCTGGGCGAAAACGGCGCGCGCCGCGCCTACGCCGCCATGCTAGGCGGCGCGTTGCTCCTCGGGCTCGCGACCGCCCCAGCGCATCCGGGTGCCTTCGCTCTCGTGATCCTCATCTACCCGCTGTGGCGGCTCTCGAGCCCGGTTCTAGCCGGAAGGACTGGCACGGCACTGATCCCCGTCCTGCGGGATACGGGCTTTTTTGAGATCGCGTACGCGCTCGTCCTCGCGGTCGCACTCGCCTTTTAGGTTCCGCGGGGCGGCCCGTGCTTCCGCCGGCGCGGCGTGCGCATGAAACCGTCACTTCCCAGCGCTTGTGCCCACGCGCGTCACGCTCTATCGACGTCGGACAATCACCCTCTCGGGCATCGACACCCCTCTGTGACATCGATACCCCTCTAATTCACCACAAAATCTGTCCTTAGAGGGGTATCGATCCCCGTCCGCCACTCGCAGGGGTCGGGGCAGGGGTGTTAGGCCTCGGGCTTTTCGCTCTGCTCGCCCTCACCGGGCGCCTGCTCCGAGCGGCCTTCCTGAGTGACCTGGCTCGTGGCCGTCCCCACGGCTCCGTCATGGTCTGTCGCACGCTGGGCATCGAGGAGCTCGGCGTCGAGGAGTTCGTCCTCCTCGGCGGCCAGACGGTCGGCCTCGCTCACGCGGTTGCGTGAGCGAAAGAGCGTGTGCTTGGCCATCTCGTCATAGACGGCCTGCTGCTGATGAGGCAGGAAGATGAACGCGAGGAGAGCGCCGATCACGATAGCGAGCCCCCACATGAGGAAGGAGCGAGCGCCCGCAAGGTAGAGAACTCCCGCAGAAAGGAGGATTAGCGCGATCCGAGACGCGGTGTACTTCAGCAATGCCACGCTCCTAGCCTAGCGGGAGCCCACCCTCGCTCCCCGCCCCTGCGGTTCATCGCGGCGGCGGGGAGACACCATCCGCACCTGCGAGGCTCCTTCCCTCCGGTTCTCCTCGGCAGCCGTTTGCACGTAACCTGGGGTTATGGCCCGTGCCCTACCCGTGATTCTCGTTGTCGCGCTCTTCATCTACGCTCTGGTGGACTGCGCCATGACCCCCGCTGACCGGGTGCCGCGAGGACTGGCGAAACCGTTGTGGATAGTCCTGATCCTCGTTCCGGTCATCGGCCCGGTCGCGTGGCTGTTCATCTCCCGCATGTCGGGCGTCTCGCCCTACCGGCGTGGCCTCACCTCCGGTTGGGAGCCCGCTAGGCCGTCGCGTCCGCGGTTCACCCGCCCGCGGCGTCCCGTTGCTCCCGACGACGACGAGTCCTTCCTCGCCGATCTGGATTGGCAGGCGCGCAAGGCCCATTTCGAGCGGCAGCGCCGTGCGGCTGAGGCCGCCGAGCAGGAAGCGAAGAAGCGGGAGCGCAAGGCCCGCGGCGTTCAGGACGAGGACCTACCGGAACGCGGCGTGGAGGGCCCCTCCGATCCGGAAACGGGTCATAACGAGGATGATCGCGATCTCGGCAGTGAGTCGGACCGTTAGACCCGCCACACATCGAGCACCTAGCACCGACCGCTCAGCACGCACTTAGGCCCCGGCCCACTCGCATGTCAGCAGCCGGACAACGAGTGCTGCAGCTCTCCACCTAAGAGCGGCCGCCGTTACCTCCGCCGCGGGTAGGAGCCGACTCCCCGGCCCACTCGCATGTCAGCAGCCGGACAACGAGTGCTGCAGCTCTCCTCCCAAGAGCGGCCCCATTACCGTCACCGCCGGTGGGAGCCGACTCCCCGGCCCACTCGCATGCCGGCTAAGACAGCAGCGGGAGCACCACCTCGGCAAGCGCGTAGGAATGCTTCGAGGGCACGAAGTAATTGATGACGAAAAGATTGATGAGGATCGCTATGAACCCGGTGAGAATCAGGTAAGCGGAGCGTCGCCCCGTCCAACCGCGGGTGGCGCGCGCATGCAGATAGGCCGCGAAGATCACCCAGATCACGAAGCTCCACACCTCCTTCGCATCCCACCCCCACGGGCGCGTCCAAGCGGAGTTCGCCCAGATTGCACCCGCGATGATGGTGAACGTCCACAAGACGAACCCGACCGCGGTGAAGCGATGCGCGAGTCGCTCAAGCGACCCGACCGAGGGCAGGCGCTCCGTCAGGTGACCTAGGCGCGAGGTGGGCTCCGCCCCCGCCCGGTCCTTCATCAGCTGCAGGACGGCGATGAGGGCCGCGACCCCAAAGACGCCGACACCACCGATCGCGAGCGGCACGTGGATCGCTAGCCAGTAGTGATCGAGAATCGGGGCGATCCCGTCGGCACGCGTGTAGAGCACCACCACGGCGATCCCGAGCAGGACGGACGCGCCGAGCGTCATGAGAACACCGACATCACGCAGGTCACGACGGGCGCTCAGCACCAGGAAGATCACGAGGGACACGAAGGTGAATGAGATCGTGAACTCGTACATGTTCGACCAGGGCACATGCCCCGCGGCGAAGCCGCGCGTCACCACTCCGATACCGAGCAGGATCGTGGCGAGCATCGTGACCGCCATGCCCGCGCCGGCGGCGCGCCGCCGGGCGGGCGCGTTGCCCCCCTCGCGCCGATCCGAGCGAGCGGAGATGTCAATTGCGAACGCGATCATGGCAACGATGAACGCGGCGATCGCCCCATAGACGACGAGCGTGGAAACCTGTTCCAGGTTCTGCATGGCGGCCCTTCACCCCAAGATGAGTATCAGCTTCGCCTTACTGTAGCGCTCCCGTCTGGCTCTCTTGTCGCAGAGTTCCTCACCGTGCCTCGAGCGTCATCGCGCCTCGAGTACTTCACGTCGCGGAAGCTGCTTCCAGGGCCTCGCACCACCAGTCCAATTCGGGGGCAAGCCCTCCGTCGTCACCACGTGCGAGGGCCGCAACCTGCAGGACGGGAACTCCATCGCGCACGAGCGCGCGAGCGAACAGGCGGCGGCGCGGTAAGAAGAGCGAGAGGCACATGCCTCCCACGCTCAGGAGTGTGGAAACGAGCAATGCCGTGAGGGATGGATCGTGGCGCACATCGAAGGATGCGAACCGCTCGAGGCTCACGAACTCGAGATGCCCCAGCCCATCGGGCAGGTCCACGCTCTCGCCGGGATGCAGTTGCAGAGAGACGGGGGCGCCCTCCGTGTCACGGACCTGCTCCAGCTGCTCGGTCTGTAGCTCGTAGGCGTTGCGCGGCACGCCGTCGTCGAGCGCGAGGTCTCCCCGCCACAGGTCGAGCACGAGCAGGGGGTCGAGCAGTTCCGGATGCGCGGAGACGAAGGCACCATCCTGCCAACCCGCCGTCGGCATAAACACACCCGTGAAGCCGAGCTGGTCAAGACCCGCGGAAACGTCGGGCACCTTAATGACCCCGGCGGAGGTGTACGTGGCGTCCTCGGGGATGAAGGGGACCGTACCTTCGAAAGCGAGCGCGCCGTCGGCGTCAGTCACGCGTACGAGTGGTGCGTAACCATTACCGGACAGGGTGATCGCGGCGTCTGCGGCAACGAGTGGGTGGTTCGGCGTGATCGCCGCGGGCCGCTCGATAATCGCGCCGTCAGGCCCATCCTCGCGCACGCGCACCTCGGCGACGAACGACTCCGGCCGGCCCGAAGGAGCGAAGGACGACGAGAAGTGCTCGAGCGTGAAGGAGAAGGGCGCGAGGTCGGCGTCGTCGAACCAGGCCCCCGACTGGAACGAGTCGTAGTCGACGAGTGCGTTCGCGAAACCGCGTCCCTCCACCACGATTGCCTGCCCACGGTAGGTGGCGAGTTGCCCCCATGCAAAGGAGATCAGAACGAACACCAGCCCGATGTGGAAGGCGAGGTTACCGGCCTCCTTCAGGTAGCCTCGCTCGGCGCTCACGCCCTCGGCCGTTCGGGTGACCCGGTAGCGGCCGCGGGCACGTTCCGCGAGCGCGTCGAGATCGGCGGCGAAATGGTCGCGGGCCGAGGTGTCGTCGAGACGGGTGGGGGCGTCGTCGTCGCTGTGAGCGACACGCGCCGGGTGGGCGAACTCCCGGGAAACGGGGAAGCGTAGGAGCCGACTCGGTACCCGCACGGGCGGACGCCGTAGGGCGCGCACGAGGTCGCGGGTGCGCGGCACGATGCAGCCGATAAGGGAGATAAAGAGCAGAATGTAGACGGCCGAAAACCAGGGCGAGGAATAGACCGAGAAGAATCCGGCCTTATCAAGGAGTGGGCCGAGCGTGGGATGCTCGACGAGGTAGGCCTGGACGCGCTCGGGCTCGGCGGAGCGCTGTGGAAAGACGGAGCCGGGTGTCGCCGCAACGGCAAGGGTGAGCAGCAAAAAAATCGCGACCCGCATGGAGGTCAGCTGCCGCCACGCCCACCGCAGCCAGGTCGTCAGTTCCCCCACGTCACACCACGGTCTCGAAACCGCCGATCCATCCTTGGATGGAGGCGGTCAGAGTGTCCCACAGTCCGGTAACGAGCAGCAGACCAAGGGCCACCAGCAAGATCCCACCGATCCGCATCACGGCCACTCGGTGACGCGTAAGGAAGGTCAGGGCCCGCCTCGAGCGCGCGAGAGCCGCCCCGAGGATCACAAAGGGCAGCCCAAGCCCGAGACAGTACACGAATGCGAGAACGGCGCCACGCACCGGGTTCGCATCTCCGAGCGAGAGTGTGAGGACAGCGGAGAGCGTCGGGCCAATACACGGCGTCCAGCCGAGGGCGAAGACGACGCCGAGCAGGAATGCACCCGCCACGCCCGCCGACGGGCGCACGTGCAGGCGTCGGTCGGTCTGCGCGAACGGCAGCCAACCCGCAAACGAGAGCCCCATCATCATCACAAGGACGCCGAGTACACGCGTGATCGTGTCCAGGTAGGGGGCGAGCGCGATGCCGAGCGAGGCAAACACGATGCCCAGCCCCACGAACACCACCGTGAAACCAGCGACGAACATGAGCAGGCCACCCACGACGGAACGCGTGGCGCGCGACTTCGTGGCGGTGCCGGCTGTCCCGCGCGTTCGAGAGGCAGCACTGCCGCCAGCGGAGCCCACGCTCGAGCCCGCCATGCCGGAGAGCAGGCCCACGTAGCCGGGCACAAGCGGTAGCACGCACGGAGAGGCGAACGAGACCAGGCCTGCGAGCGCCGCCACCGGGATGGCAGCGAGCATCGAACCGGTCAGCACCGTCGAGCGGAACAGTTCGACGAGGTCCATTACTTCGTCTCCTCCAGCGTGTCCTCGATGATGCCCGAGAGGATCTCCGGGTCGATCCGGCCGAGCACGCGCCCCGCCGGACGCCCCTCGCGGTCCAGCACGACGGTCGTCGGCATCGCCTGCAGCGGCACGACACCCTGCATCGCGGCCACGACCTCCGCCTGCGGGTCCAGGATCGTCGGGTAGGGCACGGCGAACCTCTCCTCGAACGCGCGGGCGGCGCCGGCCTCGTCACGCGGATTCACCCCAAGAAAATGCACATCATCGAACGTGCCCGCAAGCTCCACGAGGTCCGGCGCCTCGGCGCGGCACGGCGGACAGGAGGCGTACCAGAAGTTCACGACGACGACGTCGCCGCGCCAGTCCGCGCTGTCGACTGGCGCGCCGTCCAAGCTCTCACCCGCCAGCGTCACGGGGGCGGCCCGCTCCTCCGGCGTCCATAGCGTGAAGGAACCGTCGCCGGCCTGGTAGCCGGCGCCGGTGGTGGGAGCCGACGTCGGGGCGTCGTCGTCGGCACATCCCCCCACCAGCACGAGAACGAGTGCGATGAGGGCAACGAAGGGACGTAAGCGCCGGGTCATGCCGACTTTCCCGTGCCCGCCACCTTCGCGCCAGAGGTGCCGGGGACCATGTCGGCGGCGTCCATCAGGAGGTCACCCGCAGGCTCCCAGTAGGCGAGGCCGACCAGGCGGTCCTCGTCGAAGGTCAGGGACGTCAGGGAGGCGAGCGCGCACTGGCGGAGGCGCGGGTCGTGCGCGAGTGGGCGGCGTTCCAAGAACAGGCGCGTCACCCAGATCGGTAGCTGATGGGAGACCAGCAGCGCCTCATGCCCACGCGCCTGCGAATGCAACACTGACCGCACCACGCCCGTCATACGGGCAACCTGCTCGCGGTAGGACTCGCCCCACGACGGAGAAAATGGATTGCGGTAGCGCCACCAGAAACGCGGATGCGCGAGCATCGTGCGATTTTCGTTAACGTTCGCGCCCTCGAATTCGTTCCCCGCCTCAATGAGACCGGGAAAGGTCTGCACCGGAAGGCTGAAGTGCCGGGCCGTGGGAGCCGCCGATTCTTGCGCGCGCTCCAGCGGTGAGGCGCCCACAAGCGCGATGTCGTGGTCCCCATCGGAAAGCACCGTTCCCACCCGCTCAGCCATCTTGTGCCCCAAGTCCGACAGGTGGTAGCCGGGCAGGCGGCCATAGAGAATGCCCTCCGGGTTGTGGACCTCGCCGTGTCGCATCAGGTGGATCGTCGTGCGCGTCATAGGTTCATTGTCTCAGGTCCAGCGCGAGCGCGCCCGCGACCGGCCCGGGGCGTGGGCGTCCCGAGGAAACAGTCAGCGACGGCGCCCGAGCGCGCGCCGGAGTTGGCCCGCACTCACGCGGTATTCCGCGATCTCCCGTTCTCCGACCATCACGACGGGCACCCGTTCCCCGAATCGGCGTAGCAGCTCCGGATCCGCGTCGACGTCAACAAGGTGGAGCCGCCCGTCGTCGTGATCGTTACTACCCATCTCCGCCAGGACCTCGCGCGCCGTGTGAATCGCCACCTCGCACAGGTGACAGCCGGCGCGCGTGTAGATCACGACACCGGAATTTCGGTCAAGGCTACGGCGCGGGCGGCACCAGTATCGGCGCCAACGTGGGGGTGTCATAGGCTTACCATGTGACTTCGAAAGTAGCGGCGTTCTTCGACGTCGACAATACGCTCATCCGCGGGGCGAGCGCCTACCAACTGGCGCGCGAACTCTACCGCCGAGAGTTCTTCGGAGTCCGAGATATCGCCTTCGCCGCCTGGCATGCCGGCCTCTATACGCTGTTCGGCGAGTCCCTCCCCCGCGTCGCCGCCGTGCGCCGCAGGGCGCTCGATGTCATTGCCGGCCACGACGTCGCCGAGCTCGTGTCCATCGGCGAGGAAGTCTATGCGCGGGTGCTGGCGCCGCGGGTGGTCATGGGGACAAAGACCATCCTCGACGAACACATCGAGGACGGCCATGACGTCTGGCTCGTCACCGCGACTCCCGCCGAACTGGCCAATCACATCGCCTCGCGCCTTGGCGCGACCGGCGCGCTCGCCTCCCAGGCCGAACACCTCCACGGGCACTACACCGGCCGCATGTCGGCCCCTTTTTTGCACGGCAAGGAAAAGTACAACGCCGTCACGGCCCTCGCCGCCGAGCGCGGCTACGACCTTGAGGCCTCCTACGCCTATGGCGACTCCCTGAACGACGTCCCTCTCCTGCAAGCCGTCGGCAATCCCGTAGCGGTCAGCCCTGAGCCGCGGTTACGCCGCTACGCGCGCCAACACGGCTGGCAGATCATCACGTTCCCGTCGTCCCGGCGCCGTCTCATGACGGGCATCGGGCGCGGGGTGAAGTCCGCATCGCTGGCGGGCGCCGTGTGGGCTGCCGCAGCGGTGGTGCGTTCCCTCACGCGAGACCGTTGACCGGGCTTTTCGCTGCCCGCGGCCTCGCCCCAGCATCGACCCGCTCTCCGTCCCTCTCCCCCGCCCCGCTCGCCCGCCCGCGGGCCCCTGCGCGGGGCCGGGGGCGGGCGGCCCGGCCGCCCGCGCGGGGGCCCCGGGCCGGGGGGGCGG
>JAUNVA010000028.1 GCA_030537895.1 Bowdeniella nasicola | reverse complement strand
AGGAAGACGGTCGTTGAACCGTTGCCGCGTTCACGGAAGAAAGGGAGGGTGTGCGCCATATGTGGGCTCTTTTCAGGTCAGGGTCTTGAGCCACCTAACGCAAAGTGTGATCCACGTCAAAGGGCGTGTTGACACTGTGTCAGCCACAACCCCCAGTGTCTAGCCTGAAGTTTGTCTTATTGATATGCGCTGCGGTTATCAATACCCCCGACATACCGGCGTCAATCACCCTGCATTCACCCCGGGCACCTAGCCGGACGATCCTCCGTCGGGGCAGATTGACTCGGCGGCTCAGAGCGGGCGGCGCACCGGTCAGCGCGTCCGCTCATGTCTCGCCGCCCCGCCGCGTGTGTGTGAGCCACGCGAGCGGGAGCCAGCCGGGTGGGCGGCGCGGTGAGGCAGAACGCGCGAGTGTGCGCAGGTCGGTTCTCTCGTCCGCCGCGACCTCGGGCGGCAGGGGCCCCCTTGTTGAGAGACATGCGCGCTGCCATGTAATCGAGCGTCCGGTTTACCGCCGCCATGCCGAGGAAGGTGCCGTCGCGGTAACCGAACAGCGAGAAATTCCCGCTGTGCTCATCCCCGCGCACGGCGAAGGTCTCAGCCTGATCGATTCGGCCGGCCATCTGGATCGTGATCTCACCGATATCCGACCAACACCACGGCACCTCGGCATAGGGGGCCCGGTGGGCATCGAGCAGGAGGCAGGCAACCTAGCGCCCCTGATCCTGGCGGTCTGCCCGGACACATAGCGGTGAATCGATCCATCGCAGCGGTGCTGAATAGCGCAATCCCCAATGGCGTGGATTCGCGGATCGCCGGTGGCGAGTTCGTCATCGACGACGATTGCCCCACTCACCTCCAGCCCAGCGTCGCGGTGGAACGACCCGGGCGAGAAGAGAGGGCATGAACTCGAGGAGGGTCACGTTCCGGCCCGTGTGGGGCCAAGGCCGCCGCAACCTCGGCCCCGATGAAGCCGCCTCCCACGACGACGACGTCGCGCACACCTTCCAGGCAGGCCGCCACCGCGAGGGAGTCGTCGCGGGTCCAGATGACGTGCACGCCCTCACCCGCGGCGCCCGGATCACTACTCGTCGTCGTCGGCCAGCGCGATCGCCCGAGCGGGGCAGATGTCGATGGCTTCCAGGACGTCGTCGCGGAACTCTTCGGACACATTGTCCGGGTCGACGAGGAAGATCGCCACGCCGTCGGATTCTCGCTGATCGAAGACGTCGGGGGCGGCGAAGACGCACTGGCCTCCGGAGACGCACCGTTCCTGATCCAGAATGACCTTCATGATGTTCTTCCTTTCTGGTCACTCCCACGTGACGGGCAGATCCTTGACACCGTAGACGGTGACGTCGTTCTTAAAACTGACCTCGCCCAAATCGAGCGGGCAGGTGAGCGAGGGGATGCGTTGGAAGAGCCGCGGATAGGCAATGGACATCTCCATCCGGGCAAGCTCCTGGCCGAGGCACTGGTGGATGCCGTAGCCGAACGCCACATGCCGGCGGGTCCCCTTCTCCAGGTTCACCTCGTCCGGGTTCTCGAACACTTCCGGGTCACGGTTCGCGGCGTTCAGCGCGATGTGCACGCCCTCACCCGCCTTGATCAGGTGACCGTTCACCTCGACGTCCTCAATGGCGATACGCACGAGGCCGCGCTGCATGATCGTGAGGATCCGCAACAGCTCCTCGACGATCCCGAGGATCTCCCGCTCGCTGCCAGTCACCACCCGTTCCTTCACCTCGGGGTGGTGAATCATGTACAGGGTGCCGAGCCCGATCATCGACGCCGTGGTCTCGTGGCCGGCGATGAGCAGCGTGCGGGTCTGCGCGGTCGCATCGGCCATCCGCATCTCGCCGGCCTGAACCGCCTGAGCGAACGTGGTCAGCAGCGCGTCGTCGGGGTGATCAAACTTCGTGGTGATCTGTTCCTCCAGGTAATCCTGGAGTGCGGCGCGTGCGGCCTCCACCTGCTCGTCCGTATTGGTGAGCGTGAAAATGTTGCCCGTGAGCTCGTGGAAGTGCGGATGATCTTCGGCGGGAATCCCCAGGATCTTCGCGATGACGAAGGAGGGGATCTGCAGGGCGAAGTCGGTGTGCAGATCGGCCGGCGGGCCCTTCTCGAGCATGTCGTCGATCAGACCGTCGACCAGGTCCGAGACGAAGCCCTTCAGCTGCTCCACCTTCTTACGGGTGAAGGCACCGGAGGCGCGACGCCGGATTTCCGAGTGCAGCGGCTCGTCGGTGGTCACCATCACGGGAGCCGCCCGGATGAACGATTTCTGTGCGAACTGCAAGAAGGGGAAACCCGGGCGTGAGCGGTCGGCCGAAAATCGGTTATCCGCGAGGACGTCGCGGGCGGTCGCGTGGTCGGTGATCATCCACGCCTTGCGGCCGCCGAGGACCTCCACCTGGCGCCACTCATCGCTCTCGCGCAGCTCACGGTAGATCCCGGGAGGATCGAACGGGCATGAGCCCCGGTCCATCGGGACGCCCTTCACCACATCTGGCTGAGTCACATCTCTCATCTCCTTTAGGACTGCTCGTTAAAGAAGGACGGGGGCGGCAACTGGCTGAGCTTGCCCGTGTCCACCACGACCTGCAGGGTCTCGCGCAGTTCATCCGCCTCGGGTCCTGGGAACGGCTTGATGTCGTAGTTGACGAGGCCGGAGGTCAGCATCTCCTTGACGGTTCCGTCCTTGCGACCGCCCTCGACGCCCTTGGCGTCCGCCTCATCCGCGTGCTCGACCATCCATGCGGCTTGGTCGGCGTAGGCGGCGACGAGGCGTTCGGCCACCTCACCGTCGACGTTGTCCGAGTTCACAGCGATTGCGAACTGGATGAAGGGTTCCTTAGCGCCAGCGAGCTCGTTGTGGTCCGCCACGATCGTCAGGTTCGGGAACTGGGCGAGTCCCTCGATGAGGGACTCATTCCAGGCCATCGCAAAGTCCGCCGTCCCAGCGGCGAGTTGCTGGAGGGCGGCATTGGAGTGGTCTGCGGTCACCACCTGGTAGTCCTTCTCGGCCTCAAGGCCGGTCAGATCCTTGATCTGGGCGCGAACCAACTGCCAGGTCGACGTAGCGGTCGCGGCCACCAGGCGCTTGCCGCGCAGATTGTCTGCGCTCAGCTCCGGCCCAGTGGAGAGGATCGCGGCGTTCGACCGGGAGAAGGACCCGACAAGCTTCAGGGGGGCACCCTTTGCCGCCGAGGACGCGAAGGACTCGGGGCCGCCGACGATGACGTCAATACGCCCCGTAGCGAGATCGGTGTACTGCGCCTGCAGGTTGGAGTAGTCGATGAACTCGACCTTCAGGTCATGGGCGGATGTGATCTCCTCGTTTTCCGCCAGCATTTGGGAGGTCAGAGCCGTCGTGGAAATGGCTCCGGAGATCCATTGCCCCACGCGGATGGAGTCCCCGCCACCTGCGGCGGCGGGCCCGCCTTCGGACGAGCCACAGGCGGAGAGCACCAGGGCGCCCGAGGCGAGCGTCACTAGGAGGGCGAGGCGGCGATTCGTTGAGACGTGCATGACGTGTCCTCACTGTCAGCGGTTACACACCGGTTTAGGTCATGAGCGAATGGGAGTTACCATGTCACGAGTCACATAATTGCGTCCAAGACTAAAACAGCCTTTAAGAGATAAGAGGCACTAATTAATTGACGTGAAGCCGACGACAGAGCATGGGATATCGCCCGTAGGGGTGTCTCGGTTTACCGGATGCCCGCATATGCGTGACGACGCATGAATCCGCCCTGTGAGGGCGCGCGTGTTCGATGCGCGGCGCCGCCCGGCGGCATTCCTCGATGCGCGCCCTGGGTAGGGCGCGCCGGAGCAAGGTTGGGCCCGCGGTTGCGCCGCTTGGCCCTCGCGACGTCGCGCCAAGGGTTTCGCGCACACAAACCTGGAGGGGTGGGGCGGGCGAGGCTGATACCCGCCCCACCCTGTTCCAGGTGGCGACTAGCCTTCGGTGGCGAAATTGGCCGAGATAAAATCCCCGATGACCTGGCCCAGCTTCTCCGGTTCCTCGGCGGGCAGCATGTGACCGGTGTGGGCGATGACTTCGAATTGGGCGCCGACCTCCTGCGCGAAGGAGCGCTGCGAGTCGGTGGTGATGACGACGTCGCCGTCAGCGGCGACGACGAGCACGGGCACCTCAGCATTCGCCACGGCCTCGGTGCGGTCGGGGCGGGACGCGAGGGCTTGCGAGTGTGCCGTAAACCGCTCGAGTCCATAGATGGCCACGGATTCCTTGCGGGTCTGGAGGATCTCGGGGTTCGTGGCGTTCCTGGGGGCGTAGAGGCGATCGGGGGAGCCGGTCGCCATCGCTCGATAGTCAGCTTCGGACGCGAGCCCCGCGGCCTTTGCCCGCCTGTTCTCTGCCCCCTGCGCGCTGTCGGCGCGCACCGAAGCGTTCACCAGGACGAGGCCGCGAACCTTATCTGGGTGGCGGTCCAGAACCGCCTGAACCACCGCGCCGCCAAACGAGTGGCCGACGAGCAGAGCTGCCCCCTCGTATTGGTCCGCTACCCAATCCGCAATCTCATCAATATCGGACAGTGGCGGGAGCATGAGTGCCGTGGAGGTGATCTTCTCGGCGAGAGTCTCACTCACCGGAGCCCAGACGCCAGAGTCGTTATTGAGGCCGTGGAGGAATACTGTCTGAAGTGTCATCATGAGCCTTTCACTCCTACCCGCATCGCGGGCAGAGATCTAGAATTCCGTCGCATACGCGTCGCCTTCACTGGGGATGAGCACGGTCTTGAGAACCGTGTAGTGTTCGATGCCCTCGAGGCCTTTTTCGGTTCCGATGCCGGAGCGCTTGCGACCGCCAAGCGTCGCCTCGGGACCGTTACCGGTGCCGTAACTATTGATCCAGAACATGCCGGTCTCGACCTCGCGTGCGGTGCGCATCGCGGTCGCGAGATTGGTGCTCCAGCATCCGCCGGCAAGCCCGTACTGGGAGTCGTTCGCCATCTCAATCGCCTGCTCGGTGCTCGAGAAGCGCTGGATCACCACGACCGGTCCAAAGACCTCTTCCTGCACGATCTCGGCGCACTCGGCCCCCGCGGGCACCTCGAGGATCGTCGGAAAATAGAACGCCCCCCTGTCGGGCGCCTCCTGCGGCGCATGTCCGCCGAGGTGCACGATGGCGCCCCCGTCGATCGCGCGGTCGACCATGCCCTGAACTCGCGCGACGTCGTCGTGGGTGATGAGCGTGCCGATCTGGGTGCGCTCATCGAGCGGGTCACCGACCGTGAGCTCCTGCACGTAGTCGCGATAGTCCTCGATGAAGCGGTCGGCGATGTCCTCGTGCAGGAGCAGGCGTGAGCCGGAGAAGCACCGCTGGCCAGCGTTGCGGAAGATCGCTCCGGCCGACCCCCGAACCGCGTCCTCATAGGGGGCGTCGGCGTAGACGATGTTGGCGGATTTCCCCCCGAGCTCAAGGATCGGATATTTGAGTAACTCGGCGGCCCGTGCCCCCACCTTGGCTCCGACCAGCGACGAGCCCGTGAACGAGATCATTGCGACCTCGGGCGCATCCACGATGGCGGAACCGACGTCGCCGTAGCCATGCACCACGTTCACGACGCCGTCGGGCAATCCCGCCGCAGCGAGGTATTCACAGAACACCACCGGTGCCAGCGGCGACTTCTCTGGTGTTTTCGCGACGACCGTATTGCCCACGGCGATAGCGGGGGCGATCTTCATCCCGCAAAACAGGAACGGTGCGTTGTAGGGCATGACGATGCCGACGACGCCGACGGGCTCACGCCACGTCATTGCCTGAGCGTGATGCCCAACGGGCAGGGTGCTGCCCGTCAGGCGGGTGGCCCAGCCCGCGGCCGAGCGCAGGAACGCGAGGCACGCGCGCACATCGCCGCGGCCACCGGCGAGCGTCTTGCCGTTGTCGAGACTGATGAGGGAGGCGATGCGCTCAGCGTCGGCCTCGATGAGATCGGCCGCTCGCGTGAGAATTGCCGCGCGCCGCTCAGCATTCATTGCGCCCCATTCGCGCTGGGCGCGCTTCGCCACAGCGGCGGCGTGCCCAACCTGCTCGGGAGTAGCGCACCGAAGCGTCGCGATCTCGGCGCCGGTCGCGGGATAGGTCACGGTGAGGGACTCGCCGTCGCCGTGGACAAAAGCGCCGTCAATAAACGTGTGGGCCTCAGGCAGTCGCGCGGTAGCACGCGCCTGCTCGAAGCGAGCCACATCAACCGGGATAAACGTCTGAGTCATGGCTAGCTGTCCTGCCTGGGCAGCAGGGACCCGGTCGAGCCCGCGATCAGTCCGCCGTCAACGATGATCTCGGCACCCGTCACATAGGAGGCTTCATCAGAAAGGAGGAAGACCACGGCCGCCGAAATCTCCTGCGGCTCACCGATGCGACCGAGCGCGATGCGCGACAGAGAGGAGTCCAGTGCGCCCGTCTCCTTGTGGCGGGCGATGAACTCGGTATCGACGAGCCCCGGCAGCACCGTGTTCACGCGAATCTTGTGCGGGGCCAGAGCGAGCGCTGCGCTCTTCGTCATCATACGGACCGCACCCTTCGTGGCCTGGTAGGCGAACGAGGCGGGTGAAGCGAACTTGCCGAGGGTCGAGGCCGTATTCACGATCGACCCGCCACCGCTGCGCGCGATGAGCGGGGCCATGGTGCGCATCCCGAGGAAGGGGCCGAGCTGGTTCACGCCAAGGACGGTGTTCCATACTTCTTCGGTGGTCTCCAGCACGTTACCGGGCATCGAGATGCCGGCGTTGTTGACCAGGCCCGTGACCTTGCCGTAGGTCTCGTCAGCCCAGGTGGCGAGCTCCTCCCACTGATCAGCCTTCGACACGTCGAGCTCCCGGAAGACGATCGACCCGCCGCTTGCCGCGATCTGGTCAACCTCCCGCTGGCCACGCTCAGAGTCGAAATCGGTCGCGATGACCGTGGCGCCTCGCTCGGCAAGCGCTCGCGCATGTGCGAGACCCTGACCTTGGGCCGCGCCCGTAATGATGATGACGTGTTCAGACCACGACATAGGTGTTCTCCTTAGGTTTGCGCCGGCCCGTCCTCTCGTGGAGCCGCGCCAAGCATGTGTGGGGTGAATATGGCGGTGGCGGCGTGCCCGAAGGCTCCGCCGCCACCGAGAGGGTTAGCCGCCGCGGGCGGAGATGCCGCCCTCGGGTGA
>JAUNVA010000027.1 GCA_030537895.1 Bowdeniella nasicola | reverse complement strand
GGTACAGCCATTGGTACAGCCATTCAGCCTGCACCGGGGGGCCGGGATCGGTCTGGAGGGCTCCCTCCGACCCATTCGGCCGCCGCGTTCAGGCATGGCACCTCCGCGCACCCCGGGGTTCAAAATCAGGTCGGCATACTATAGAGTGCCCGTAACCATCTGAAGACGAGCGGTAGCGGGACATGCCGTCGCGCTCACGGGGGAGCTGCGCGTCGGTTGCGAACCGCCCGCGTGCCTGGGCCGCAGCCGCCGCACGGCCGACCCGACGGGCCGGTGACCGCCCGCCCCAGGGCCCGACGGGCCGGGAGGAGCGAGGTTGCGATGACACTCTCACGGTGGCTGCGAGGAGTGGCCCTCGGTGCCGTCCTGGCGCTCGGGGCCTCGAGCGCGGGGGCCGATGCGGCGGCGCCGTTGGGCCAGGCTGCTCAGTCGGAGATCGGGGAGCGGGCGAGCCGACCCCAGGTGTCGGGGCACGCCGTCCCGGCCGCCCTCACGTCGCAGATGAAGGTCCCCCACACGTTCGGGAAATACTCGAGCTACTACGACCTGTACGTCGGCGCGATCGACCGCTCCAAGCCGGTCGGGGTCCTCTTCTACTTCGACGCCGACTCCTCCAAGGCCTCCAGGTTCCGCTACCTGGATAAGGGGCTCATGGAACGCCTCAAGGCTTCCGCGGCCCGGCGCAACCTCGTCTTCGTGGCGGCGCACACGCCCGGGGGTCCGGGCAAGTACGGCCTCTACAACTGGTGGGACGACCCGGCCAAGGGCGTCTATGCCCGCAATCTGGGGGCCACCGTCATCTCGCGCTACCGGCTCGACCCCTCCCAGGTGTGGATGACGGGGTGGTCCGGCGGCGCCGAACTGGTGACGAAGGAACTCATGTCGCGCGGCCAGACCTGGTTCAGCGGCGGGGGAGCGATCGTCATGGGCGGTGGCGAGGCTGCGCGGGGGGTCTACCGCCCTCCCGCCTCGGTGCGGGCGATGCCCATGCGCTGGTACATCGGGGACCGGGACGGCTACGGGGCGACCGTGCCGAAGAGCTGGTCCGCGCGCAAGGCCGCCGAGCGCGGTCTCGCCTCCTATCGCCGAGCCGGTTTCACCGACCTGAAACTCGTCACCGTCCGCAACCAGGGGCATTTCTACGACGTCGCCGCCGTGATCGAACGCGGGCTGGCCGAGACCTTCCCGACGCCGAACCGGGGCTATCCGGTACGCGGCGACGTCGTCGGCATCAACCGGCAGGGCCAGGTGTGGAACTATCACGGCCACGGGCGCGGACTCGAGCCGCGCACCCGGATCGCCTCGGGGTGGGAGAACTTCATCTACCACGAACAGACCGACTGGAACCGGGACGGCATCATGGACGTCTTCGTGAAACACCGCTCCGGGCGTCTCTACGTCTACCTCGGCCGGCGTGGCGGAGGGTACCGAGAAAAGTTCCAGGTGGGCCACGGCTTCACCGGCTACCGAGTCTTCACGGGGGCCACCTGCTCGACCTGCCGGCCCTTCCTCTTCGGGCGGCACCCCGACGGGCGCTTCTTCCGCTGGAAGAACACCCGCAACGGGTACGTGTCCGGCGGAACCCAGATCGGTCACCGCTGGAACTCGATGGAGCACATCATCCCCGTCGACTGGGACGATAACGGGCACGTCGACGTGGCGGCTGTCGACGGGTCCGGCACGATGTGGCTCTACTCCATGAAGGGAGGGCGGTTCCGCGGCGGGCGCCGCCAGGTCGGCCAGCGGTGGAACTTCGCGGCCATCGCCGAGGTCCCGGGCTTCCGGGGGCGCGACGCGATCCTCGCCCGGCGCGCGGACGGGACCGTTCTCGCCTATCCGCACTGGGGCCGCGCGTTCCGCACACAGGGTCGGGGCGTGATCGCCAAGGGCTGGGAAACCCTCATTATCGCGGGTGAAGACTAGCGGGGCGGGACTGGCGGGGCACCCCATTCGGCGCCGCAAAACCATTGACACTCGATGGATATCGATCGATAATCGATGGTATGAACGCTCGTTACGTCGCTCCCGCGCGCATCGCTCTCGTCGCCGTCGCCCTGGGGTCCGTGGCGCTCCAGGTGCTGATCCCGCTCGTCTCCTTTGAGACGGGTTGGCTATATCCCGAGGTGAGGCACCTCTCGCTGCCCTACGCGGTCGCCGGGGTCCTCGCCGTCGCAGCCGCCCAGGTCGTGCTGCTCGCCGTCTGGAACCTGCTGTCGCACGTGCGACGGGCGACGCTCTATACCGATGCGGCGGCGGGCTGGATTCCCGTCATGCGCGCCGCCGTCGTCGTCGCCACGCTCCTCCCGGCGGCGGTCTGTCTCCATCTCCTCGTCGTCGCCCAGGTGGGCGGGCCCGGTGTCATCCTCTTCCTCTTCGCGGTCCTCGCGCTCGGCGCCGCGGCCTACCTCCTGCTCGGCGTCCTTGGCGGCGTGCTCTCCGATGCGCGCGCCGAACACGACGAACTCGCGGAGGTCATCTGATGATCCGCTGCCGACTCTCCGTCTTGCTCGCCGAGCGCCAGCTCTCGGTCCAGGACTTCGCCGAAGCCGTCGGCATTACGCCGGCAAACGTCACGAAGCTGAAAAACGACCGCGCCAAGGCCGTGCGGTTCTCGACCCTCGAGGCGATGTGCCGGGTCTTGGACTGTCAGCCGGGCGACATCCTGACCCGCGAGGACGTCGGCCCCTCAGACGAGGGCTAGCGTCGACGGCCCGCACGCGCAGCCGGACGCGCCACCAGCCGCGCTGGCCCGCAGTGGCGCGTGGGCAGGGTCCCGCCGTCGGTCGCCACCTCACCGGGGACTCCCGACGGCGGCCCTACTCGGCACCCCAGGAGTGTTCCACTGTGCGGAACACTTGCGAGTATCCACGGAGTGTCGATAAGGACTAAAAATCATGACATGTCACCGGAGATTCGGGACGATGGTGCGGGATTTTACCGTACCTCAACCCAGACAATAGGCGTGGATTGCAGTGTCTGTGCTCGAAAAGTTGAGCGGCTCAAGGACGGTTATATAGGTTAGCCTTACCTGTTCCCTCGCCTATAGAGAAAGCAGAGCATTCATGCGTAAGACACTGGCTGCGGTGGCGACCTTCGCGGTTTCCACCACCATGCTTGTGGGCTGCGGAGGGGATCCGTCCTCGGATGAGGCCTCCAGCGCGCCCGCCCCCGAAACCGATCAGACCTCGGAGGAATCCACCTCCGAGGGAGGTGACGCCTTCCCCGTTACCGTCAAGCACGCCCAGGGTGAGCTGACCATTGAGGAGCAGCCTGAGAAGATCGTCGTCATGGACCTCGGTGTCATGGACACCCTCGAGGCCATTGGTGCGAAGGACGCCGTCAAGGGTGTCCCGATGCCTGACCGTCTGCCTGACTTCCTCGGCGGCTACTCCGACGTCGCGAGCGTCGGCTCGCTGTTCGAACCGGACATGGAAGAGATCGCGAAGATCGACCCCGATCTCGTAATCGTCGCTGCCCGTTCGGCCTCTCTTTACCAGGACCTGTCGAAGTCCTACCCGACGATCGACGCCACCATTTCCTGGAAGGAGCCGGACTACTCCGAGCGCGTGCCCGAGCAGGTCCGCATGATTGGTGAGGCCACCGGGCACGCCGATGAGGCCGAGCAGGCCGCGAAGGACCTCGAGGACAAGATCGCCGAATATGACGGGTTGGCCTCTGACAAGGGCTCGGCCATCGTCGTGATGACCAACGGCGGGGAGATTTCGCTGCACGGCCCCCAGTCGCGCTGGGCACCGATCTTCGACGTTCTCGGCTTTGAGCCCGGGTTCGAAGAGAAGGCCGACGAGGGCCACAAGGGTCAGAAGGTCTCCTTCGAGACCGTCAAGGAGATCAACCCCGACTACATCTTCGTGGTCGACCGCGACGCCGCCATCGGCGAGGTCGATCCCGGCCAGACCGCGGAGAAGGTGCTCGACAACGACCTGGTGAAGGCGACGACGGCGGCCCAGGAGGACCACATCGTCTACCTCACGCCGGACCGTTGGTACCTGGTGATGACGGGCGCCTCGAACTACGGGGTCCTGCTCGACGAGATCGGCGACGCCGTCAAGTAGTGCCCTCCCTCGCCACGCTCGAGACCGAGCGCACGCCCACCCGCGGACCACGCATAGCCCTCTGGTTCGCGGGTGGGGTGCTGCTCGTATTCGTCCTGTCCCTGTGGTCCATCGTGGTGGGCACCGCCGAGATGTCGGTACGCGACATCCTCACGCTGCGAGCCGACGTCGAAGACCTCCAGATCCTCACGATCTCCCGGATCCCGCGGACCCTTGCTGTCATCCTGTCCGGCGCCTCGATGGCGGTTGCCGGGCTCGTCATGCAGATGCTGGTGCAAAATCGCTACGTCGAGCCTTCCACCACCGGGGTGACGGAGTCGGCCGGCGTCGGCATTCTCATTGCGACGATCTTCCTGCCGGCGGTTCCCCTGTGGGGCAAGATGGTCGTCGCGGTGCTCTTCGCTCTCGCGGGCACGATGCTGCTGCTCGCTCTCATCCGCGCGATCCCGCACCGTGACCTCATTATCGTGCCCCTGCTTGGCATCGTGCTCTCCGGTGTCATCGGCGCCGCCGCGACGTTCCTCGCGTGGACGTTCCAACTGCAATCCACCCTGGTCGCCTGGCTCACCGGGGACTTTTCCGGCATCCTGAAGGGCCGCTACGAGCTGCTGTGGATCGTCGCGTTCGCGGCCATCCTTGCCTACCTGTACGCGGACATGTTCACCGTCGCGGGGCTCGGCGAAAACCTTGCAACCAACCTCGGCCTCGACCATCGCCGGATCACGATGATCGGGCTGACCATCGTCGCCGTCGTGGCGGGCGTCACGACCGTGGTGGCGGGGGCCCTGCCCTTCCTGGGACTCGTCGTCCCGAACATCGTCTCCCTTATCGTCGGGGACTACATGCGTCGCTCCCTGCCACTGGTTGCGCTCGGCGGCGCGATCTTCGTGCTGCTCGCCGATATCGTGGGCCGCTCCCTCATCGCACCGGCCGAGATCCCGGTCGGCGTCGTCATGGGGATCAGCGGTTCGATCATCTTCCTCTTTCTCCTCATTCGGATGGTGCGACGATGACCGCCCCTACCACTCTCCTCGAGCGCACACGGCCCACCGAGGACGGGCCCGAGCGCGTACAGCGCAGCCTGCGAGAGCGCTACGCCTCGGTGCGCCGGCGCATCCTCATCCCGGTCCTGCTCGCCGTCGCGGTCTGCGTGCTGTTCATGACCTACGACGCCCTCGACGCCTGGTCCGTCATCTGGCCGATCCGGATTGTTCGCCTTCTCGGCCTGCTCGTCGTCGCCGTCGCCCTCTCTGCGGCGACCGTCGTCTTCCAGGTGGTGACCCGCAACCGGATCCTTAGCCCCTCGGTGATGGGCTTCGATGCGATGTTCGCCCTCATCGTGACCGGCTCCGTGTTCTTCCTGACCTCCGAGGTGGTCAACCGCATCCCGAACACCGTGATGTTCTTCGTGCAGGCGTCCATCATGACGGTCTTCGCGGTGTCCCTCTTCCTGCTCATGCTGACCCGCCACCGCGCGAGCGTGCACCTGCTCGTGCTCGTTGGGATCGTCATGGGGATCCTGCTACGTTCCCTGACCACCATGCTCCTCATGATCATGGACCCCAACGAGTTCCTGACCGTACAGGATCGGAGCATCGCCTCCTTCGCCATCATCGACACCGAGGCGCTCCTGATCACGGGTACCGTGACCGTGCTCGGCGTCGCGTTCATCATGTGGCGGGCCCGCACCTGGGACCTGCTCTCCCTCGGGCAGGACGTGGCAACGGCGCTCGGCGTCGACTACCGCCGCGAGGTCAAATACGCACTTGCTGTGTCCTCCATCCTCGTTGCGTGCGCCACCGCACTCGTGGGGCCGCTCATGTTCTTCGGCCTGCTGGTCGTCAACATCACCGTGTTCGTTGTCGGATCCTCCAAGGTGCAGCACCTGATCCCGGGAGCCGCCGCCGTCGGTGTCGTCGTCCTGGTTGGGGGACAGGCGATCCTGGAGCACATCTTCGACCGGGCAACGGTGCTGTCCGTCGCGCTCGAACTCTTCGGCGGTGCGCTATTGCTGTTCATGATCATCAAGGAGGCACGCCGATGATTGAGATCGACTCGGTCACCATGTCCTACGACCGCGATCCCGTGGTTCGCGACGTCACACTCACCCTGCCCGATTCGGGGATCACCGCCCTGATCGGACCGAACGGTGCGGGAAAATCGACCCTGCTCGGCGGCATCGGCCGCCTCCTGCCGCTGGACCGCGGGCAGGTGCGGATCGACTCGCGCCCGATCGCCGACTGGCAGAGCGATGAACTGGCCCGCACGATAGCGATCCTTAGGCAGGAGAACCACCTGACCGTGCGTCTGACCGTCGCCGAACTCGTGATGCTTGGCCGCCACCCGCACAGCCGGGGACGCACGACGGACGAGGATGAACGCAAGGTGGCCGAGGCTCTGCGCTGCGTGAATATGCTCGAGCTGTCCGGGCGTTTCCTGGACGAGCTCTCCGGTGGGCAGCGCCAGCGGGCGTTCGTTGCCATGACGCTCGCCCAGGACGCGAACTACCTGCTGCTTGACGAACCGCTCTCCGCGATGGACATGCGCCACGCGCGCGACATGATGCGCCACCTCTCCCAGGTGAGCCAAGAACGCAATATCGCCGTCGTCATCGTGATCCACGACATCAACACGGCCGCCGCCTACGCGGACCGCCTGGTGGCCCTGCGCGACGGCGAACTCGTGGCCGACGGGCGCCCGGAGGAGGTCGTGACCCCCGAGGTCTTGCGCGAAGTCTTCGACGTCGATGTCCACGTGACCGAGATGGGCGGACGCCCCGTGGCGATCCCCGTCGCTTAGATCTTCCGTCATTTGGCGACTACTTGACCTGTGGTGGGTATACACAAAGGGCATTTGAGCCCTCGGCTTTGATGTGACAATCTGCGGGGACGCCCTCCCGAAATCCGGGTCCCGACAGACTGTCGATATCCCAGTGGTGCATTCTCGGCCTGGTTGTGTGACACTGAGATATGTAACGAAGCGGTTACAGCCAGTGATGGGCGCCACTAGAGTCGGTACAGCCGTACTGAAACTAACCGCGCAATTGTGCGGTTCTCGAGCGCGCCGGGACTAAGGTCCCTGGTACGCGCGTACCAGAAAAGCGACACTGGAGACAGCAGCGTGAAATGCCACGAGAAAGCGTAGGAACGATGAAGTACCGCGTCGATTCAGAGGTCGGCAAGTTGGATCAGGTGATTTTGCATCGGCCTGGT
>JAUNVA010000014.1 GCA_030537895.1 Bowdeniella nasicola | reverse complement strand
GCGCGCTTCCCTGACACGGAAGAGGTCACTGGTTCGAACCCAGTATCGCCCACCACCGCCGGAGCAACCGGGGTTACCCGGGATGCGGATGTGGCTCAGTTGGTAGAGCATCACCTTGCCAAGGTGAGGGTCGCGGGTTCGAGTCCCGTCATCCGCTCCAGGTCCGGCCCCTTGGCCGCGCCCTGGTGGGTTGGCCGAGAGGCGAGGCAGCGGCCTGCAAAGCCGTATACACGGGTTCGAATCCCGTACCCACCTCAAACGCCCCTCCTTGATTTGCAAGGAGGGGCTTTTTCGCGCGGGTTTCGGCGTGATGAGGCGCTTCATCTTGGGGTATTTCGCCGCTCGGCGGAAGCGCCGGCACGTCACGATACGACACGATGCGCCTCGATGAGGGGGCTCTCGGGCACATTTCTTGGGTGCGCCAGTGAAGGGGCGAGCCATGGGTCGCGGTGCGCATCGAGCACGCTGTCGCATGCGGAGGCGGGTGGGGTGGCGTCGACTCGGACCGGGTGCTGCGTGGATACCTGAGGCGGGTGTGCCTGAGGTGGGGTTGCATGAGCTGCGGCATACGGGGCTCACGTTGTATGGCCAGGCGGGGGCGACCCTCGCGGACTTGATGGCGCGTGCCGGGCATGCGGACGTGGAGACGGTGATGATTTATCAGCATTCCTCGCGGGTGCGTGATCGCGAGTTGGCTGACCGTATGAGTGGCGCGTAGGTACGCGAAAAGTGGCCGGGCCGCCCGTCCCCTGGTGGTGGGGTGTGGGCGGCCCGGCGTTCGCTGGGCGGGGGCTAGGGTGTGCGGCGGCGTCCGCGGCCTGGCCGGTTGGCTTGCCATGCGTCGATGGTCTCGACGAGCCAGCCGTATTTCTTCGCCCGCCCCTTGCCGATCACCGCGTCGGGTTCGGCGAGGCGTCCCTCGTCGTGGTACTTGCGCACCGTGTGAGGGGACAGGCCGAGGTGTTCGGCCACGCCGTTGGTGGACAGGTATTCGATCATGCCTGCTCCTTGCTGCGAAGCTCGGTCAGGGCCGCGATGCCAGCGCCGAGCGCGACGATGCCGCCGATGAGCTTGACCGGCGCGGGCAGGGGCGCGAAGGCGACGATCGCGCCGAGGGCCATGGCGAGTGTTGACATGCTGAGTTTGCCCATAATGTGTGCGATGCTGGGAGGGGCTGGGCCCCGCCTATCACGTTTAGGCGGGACCCGGCCTTTATTTTGCCTCGCGGGAAGCGCGCTTATCGGGTCGGCAAGCCTTGATGAGCTTGGCGATCGCCCCGATCAGGACGCCGAGTCCTGCGAGGATTTCTCCCAGGTGATCCATCTTTCCTCCTCTCTGTGTGACACTTTTATTATACACGGTGAACCTGCATAGTGCAAGCTGAGCGGGTACTTCTTTTCTGTGTTTCTGCACCTCGGGGCCTAGTCGAGGTCGTCGGGGTCTCCTCCTAGGGCGATGTATTGTTCGCGGCGGTGGGCGATCTCGCGGGGAATGGTGGCCAGTTGTTGGCGGCGGTAGTTTTCGGCGTCGAATAGTTCACGGAAGATTGCTAGGTCTGTGTCGGTGACGACGTCGGCTTTCACGCCGTTGAGGGTGGCGGTGCCGGTTCCTTAGAGAGCGGGGATGCGGTGCGTCCTGTGGGGCGGAAACCCGGTCAGGGTGAGCGCACTGGCGAGGGGGACGCGCACGTTCACGACGTGAGTGTCGATGCCGGGGGCCATCAGGTGGGCGGTGGTGACGATGTCCACGGCGCGCACGCCTCAGGCTGGCGGAGCAGCACTTCGGGGCGGTGACTACACTGGGCATCGGGCGCGTGAGCGCCCACCCGAGTGTGATACGAGGAGGACCGGTGTCCGAGATTACGGCAACCATCGATGGACGCGAGCGAACGCTACCCGAAGGGACGACTGGTACGGTGCTCTTCGCGGATCAGCGCTCTATCGTCGCGATGGTCGTGAACGGAGAGGAACAGGACCTCTTCCGCGAAATCCCCGACGGTGCCGACGTGAGCGGGATTGAGCTGACGAGCGAGGCAGGGCTCGCGATCCTGCGCCACTCGTGCGCCCATGTGCTCGCCCAAGCCGTGCAGGACGTTCACCCCGACGTTGATCTCGGGATCGGCCCGCCTATCACAGATGGGTTTTACTACGATTTCGGCGGCGTGGATCCGTTCACACCCGAGGACCTGAAGGCTCTCAACAAAGCGATGGCCCGCATCGTGAAGGAAGGTCAGACCTTCAGGCGCCGCGAGGTCAGCGAGGAGGAAGCCCGCGCGGAACTCGCGGACCAGCCCTACAAGTTGGAACTCATCGGTTTGAAGGGGCCCAGCGTGGAAGAGGCGGCTGAGGGTGCCTCCGTGGAGGTAGGGGCGGGAGCCCTCACGATCTATGACAACGTGCGGCGCAACGGCGAGGTCGCGTGGAAGGATCTCTGCCGGGGGCCGCACCTGCCGTCAACCAAGCTGATCGGTCGCGGCTTCCAACTCATGCGTTCGGCTGCGGCCTATTGGCGCGGCAGCGAGAAGAACCCGCAGCTGCAGCGCATCTACGGCACCGCCTGGGCCAGTAAGGACGAGCTCAAGGCCTACACCGATCGCCTCGCTGAGGCGGAGCGTCGCGACCACCGCAAGCTCGGCACCAGCCTTGACCTGTTCTCCTTCCCAGACGAGATCGGCTCGGGTCTCGCGTGCTTCCATCCGAAGGGCGGAATCGTGCGTATGGAGATGGAAGAGTACTCGCGCGCACGCCACGTCGCGAACGGCTACGAATTCGTCTACACGCCGCACATTTCGAAGGCTCAACTCTTCGAAACCTCGGGACACCTGGCCTGGTATGCCGACGGGATGTACCCTCCGATGCATCTCGATGAGGTCCGCGACCCGCAGACCGGTGAACTCACCCGGGCGGGCCAGGACTACTACCTCAAGCCGATGAACTGCCCGATGCACAACCTCATCTACTCCTCGCGCGGGCGCTCCTACCGCGAGCTACCGCTTCGACTCTTTGAATTCGGTACCGTTTACCGCAACGAAAAATCCGGCGTCGTCCACGGCCTCACCCGAGCCCGCGGCTTCACCCAGGACGACGCCCATATCTACTGCACGCGAGAGCAGATGCGTGACGAACTCACGCGCCTGCTCACCTTCGTCCTCGACCTCCTTGCGGACTACGGCCTTGATGACTTCTTCTTGGAGCTATCGACCAAGAACCCGGACAAGTTCGTGGGCGAGGATGACGTGTGGGAGGAGGCCACGCGCACCCTGGAAGAAGTGGCACTCGCCTCGGGGCTCGACCTCGTACCTGATCCGGGCGGAGCCGCGTTCTACGGACCGAAGATTTCAGTGCAGGCGAAGGACGCGATCGGCCGGACATGGCAAATGTCCACGATCCAGCTCGACTTCAACCTGCCGGAGCGTTTCGACTTGGAGTACCAGGCAGCGGACGGTACGCGTCAGCGTCCCGTCATGATTCACCGCGCCCTGTTCGGATCCATTGAGCGGTTCTTCGGGGTCCTGACCGAGCATTACGCAGGCGCATTCCCAGCCTGGCTCGCCCCCGTGCAAGTGCGCGCGATTCCGGTCGCCGACGCGTTCGACGACTATCTCGAGACGATCGCCACGGCGCTGCGAGCCGAGGGAATTCGCGTGGAGGTGGACCGAAGCGACGACCGGTTCGGTAAGAAGATCCGTAACGCCGCCAAGGACAAAATCCCATTTACTCTTATCGCGGGGGAGAAGGACGTCGAAGCGGGCGCCGTCTCCTTCCGGTACCGCGGCGGTGCGCAGCGCAACGGCGTGCCCACCGATCAGGCGGTGCGCGAAATCGTCGACTGGGTGCGCTCCCGGCGCAACGACGACGACTTCACTGCGGACCTGTCCGAGAACAATGGCCAGTGAGTCCAACGGCGCGCCGGTCGGCGTGCCTGACGGCTTCCAGAGGCTGTGGACCCCGCACCGTATGGTCTACATCGACGGTGCCGATAAGCCTGCGGATGACTCGTCTGAGGAATGTCCGTTTTGTGCTGCACCGCACGCTAGCGACGAGGACAGCCTCATCGTCGCACGCGGCAAGCACTGCTACGCCCTCATGAACCTGTACCCCTACAACCCTGGGCACCTGCTTGTGTGCCCCTACCGACACGTCGCCTCCTACACCGATCTCAGTTCCCAGGAGCGTGAGGAGTTTGGCGACATGTCCGCCACGGCGGTTCGGGTGCTACGGGAGGTGAGCCGGCCGGACGGGTTCAACCTCGGGATGAACCAGGGAGCCGTCGCGGGCGCCGGGATTGCCGCCCATGTGCATCAACACGTCGTCCCGCGCTGGTCGGGAGATGCGAACTTCTTCCCGATCATCGCCCGAACCAAGGCCCTACCGCAGGTCCTCGGCGAGACACGCGAACTCATCGCAGCCGGATGGCCGAGAGGTGACAAGGCGTGCTAGGCCAACACGGACGAGGCCTGACGTCGGCAGTGTTCACACCACTCGCCCGCGCGCTCGTGCGCCGGGGTGTGAGCCCGGACGCCGTGACGATCACCGGCACGATTGTTGCGAGCCTCGCTGCCCTCACACTCATCGGGACGGGCCGACTCGTCGCGGGGTCGCTCGTCGTCGGGATCGTCGTATTCACCGACTCGGTGGACGGCCTGATGGCTCGCCTGTCCGGATCGTCCTCGCCGTGGGGTGCGTTCCTTGATTCCACACTGGACCGCGTCTCCGATGCCGCACTCTTTTCGAGTTTCGTGCTCTACTACGCGGCCCGCGAGGGACAGGTAGCGGTCTGGGGAATGTATGCGGCCCTTGCTGCCGCCGTACTCGGCGGCATCGTGCCCTACGCGCGGGCGCGTGCCGAGGCCTCGGGTTACGCCGCGGCCGTGGGCATCGCGGAACGTTCCGACCGTCTCCTCATCTCCCTGATCGCGGCACTCCTCACAGGCCTTGGACTCGGGCAGTGGATCCTCGCGGCCGCCCTGACCTACCTCGCGCTCGCAGCGGCGGTCACAGTAGGCCAGCGCATCCACGTCGTACATCGCCAGGCGGAGGGTCGATGACCCTGACCGACCGCGCCCTTACCTGGGCCTTCACCTACGGACCTCGCCTGCCCGAGGCGGTACTCCGTGCCGGCGCGAGCCTTGCCGCGACGGGGGTGTGGCTCGCTCGAACCAAGGGCGTGCGCCAGCTCGAGCGCAACCTGGCCACGGTCCGACCCCAGGGAGCGCACGCGGTGCGTGACGGCTCCCGGCGCGCCCTCCAGCACTATTTCCGCTACTACGCCGAAGTCCTACACCTCGAAGCCCTCACCCCCGAACAGATCGACGCGCGGGTCGAGGTCCGGACCCCCGCGGGCTTTGCTGACCATGTCACTCGCGGTTCGATCGTCGTCGCCCTCGGTCACTGCGGGAATTGGGACCTTGCTGGCGCGTGGGCGGGCCGGCATCTCTCGCGGTTGCTGACCGTCGCCGAGCGACTCAAACCCGAGGAGGTCTTTCGCGCGTTCGTGAAGGTACGTGAGGACGTGGGGATGCGGATCCTGCCACTGGAGCGTGGGAGACCCATCTTCTCCACACTGCTGCGCGAAACCCGTCTTGACAGGTATACCGTTGCGCTGCTTGCCGATCGAGATCTAGGCCGCGGGGGAGTGCCGGCCGTGATCTGTGAGCAACCGGCACGCGTCGCCGCAGGTCCCGCTGCCCTCGCCACCGCAACGAAGGCCCCCCTCTTCTTCGCGGGGATTCGGCACGTACGTCTGCGCGGGCAGCGTCGCCGGGCTGCCGGGAGCCCGTGGGGCATCGTGATCGAGTTCTTTGGCCCGTACCACACGGAGGAACGCGGCCGCGCCGCGACTGCGGATCTCACCCGCCAGTGGACCCGCGATCTCAGCCGCTATCTGCGCGCTTATCCGCTGCACTGGCACATGTTGCAGCCCGTCTTCGACCGGGACCTCGACCTCGATCGAATCCGCGCCAAACAGGGCGCCGAGGGGGCGAGCTAGGTGCGCATTGGGATCGTGTGCCCCTATTCCTTTGATGCTCCGGGCGGCGTCCAGTTCCACGTGCGCGATCTCGCGACCTGGCTTGACGCGCACGGGCATGAAGTCAACGTCCTCGCCCCGGCAGAAGACACCCGCGATCTGCCGCACTGGGTGGTGCCGGCCGGCAAGTCGGTCCCCATCAGCTACAACGGCTCGGTCGCCCGCCTCAGCTTCGGGCCCGGAGCCGTCACGGCGGTGAAGGACTGGCTCGGCTCCTATGCTCCCGATGTCGTGCATATTCACGAGCCGCTCACCCCGTCTCTCGGACTGATCTGCCTGGCGCAAGCCAAGGTGCCCATCGTCGCGACCTTTCATTCCAACCAGGCTCGCTCACGAGCCCTATGGATCCTGCGTGGGCCCTTCCAGCCATTCCTCGATGCGATCACCGCGCCCATCGCGGTGTCTGCCGAAGCACGCCGCACGATCGTTGAACACCTCGGTGCGAACCCCGTGATTATTCCGAACGGAGTTGACCTCGCGGCTTTCCGCGCCGATCCGAGGCCCGAATGGGCGGGGCGCCGTCACACGCACGACACCGAGCGCCCAGTACTGTGCTTTTTGAGTCGCCTCGATGAGCCTCGCAAGGGGCTCGACATCCTCGCCGCTGCCGTGCCGGATATCTTGGAGGAATACCCGGGAGCTCGGGTGCTCATCGGTGGTCAGGGGGAAGCCCCGAAGGCTCGCGCCGCACTCGCGCCCTTTGGCGAACGTGTCCAATTCCTCGGTGGGCTCTCCGAGGCGGACAAGGTCGCGATGTTTGCCTCCTCCGATATCTACATCGCGCCCCAGACCGGCGGAGAATCGTTCGGGATCGTGCTCGTCGAGGCAATGGCCGCGGGCGCCCACGTCATCGCCTCCGACTTGCAGGCCTTTCGTGATGTGCTTGACCACGGCCGAGCTGGCGATCTCTTCACGACCAACGACCCTGCTTCCCTTACCGTGACGATCCAGCGCGCCCTCAAACGCCGTCCGGCGGAGGTCGCCGCCATCCGCGAACACGCCTCCGCCTGGTGCGAGCAATACGACTGGTCCTCGGTGGGACGCCGAATCCTCGCGACCTACTCATTCGCGGTCCAGTCCACCGGTGCCATGGACCGCGACCACACGACACACCGGTTTTCGAGGGGAAGCTCATGACGTTCGGCGCGATCCTCACCGTCATAGCCGCGCTCGCCCTCGCCGTGATGCTGGTTCGAGCGATCACGCTCGCACGGCGACTGGACCGGCTCCACAAAGCGCTGATTGCATGCCGCCACGAGTTAGACGCTCAGCTCGTGCATCGGGCCGTTGCAGCACAACAGCTCGGTACGTGCGGCGTACTCGATCCGGCAACGAGTCTCGTCCTTACGGACGCCGCCGATGCCTCTCTTGGCCTCGCGGGCTATCTGGTGGCCGATGGCCTCGAGCGGCGCGACTTCACCCACCGGCACATCGAACCCGACCAGCGCGCGCGTATCGAATCCACGCTCACCGCGGTCCTCACCCAGATCTGTGAGCGAAGCGAGCGGGAGGACCTCGAGGCCATTCCCGCCTGGCGGGAGGCCACCGACGCCTGGTACCGTGCAGATCTTGCCCGTACCTTCCATGATTCGCGTCGCGAGGCCGTCATGCGGGTGCGCAGCGGCGTGCTAACACGCCTTTTCCGCCTCGCGGGCTCCGCGCCGGAGCCGGCGACATTCGACGCGACACTCACTCTTCCGGCCCACATCAATCCCGAACTCACCCCAGCCGTGCCCCCTGAGGGCCTCGCCCCATCCGACAGCTCGGCGGCACGTGCGTTTCGAGACGAATACGACGTCGGTCCGTCCGGCTATCCGGAGCGGCAGGCCGCTCGGGTCCTCCTCATTGATCGTGACGGGCGGGTGCTCATGGTGCGGGGGCACGATATCCAAGATCCCGACCACTGGTGGTGGTTCACCCCGGGTGGCGGCCTGAATTGTGGTGAGGACCCCGCCGATGGCGCACGACGCGAACTCTACGAAGAAACCGGCATATCCCTCGCTCGCAGCGACCTTGAAGGACCGGTTGCACGACGGAGCGCCGAGTTCCGCTTCACCGGCGCCACACTCGTGCAGCACGAGGTCTTCTACGTTGCGCACGTCGCCGACGCCGCCCCGAGTACGTCCAGCGCCTGCCTCACAGACCTCGAAGAGCAGGTCCTCGATGAGTTTGCGTGGTTCACAGCCAAGGAACTCTCGGACAAAGCCGAGGCTGGCGAAAAGGTCTACCCCGAAGCCCTTCCACAGCTGCTCATGCGACTCGTGCGTGAGGGCTGGGACGGCGACGTGGTCGTCGTGTAGCACGCCACAGGGCCTCGACCTCCCAAGCTCCGTACGCCAACGGTCTAGACTGGCGTCAGTCACGTGAAGCAGATCTGGAGAGGCAGCAATGGCAGGACATTCCAAGTGGGCGACGACCAAACACAAGAAGGCTGCGCTCGACGCGAAGCGCGGGAAGCTGTTCGCGCGCCTCATTAAAAACATTGAGGTCTCAGCCAGAATCGGCGGCGGAGACCCCGCTGCCAACCCCACCCTGTATGACGCGATCCAAAAGGCCAAACGCAACTCGGTACCGGCCGACAACATCACCCGCGCGGTGAAGCGTGGCTCCGGGGAGGAAAGCGGCGGCGCCGATTGGGAGACCATCATGTACGAGGGGTACGGCCCGGGCGGCGTGGCATTCCTCATCGAATGTCTGACTGACAACCGCAACCGCGCCGCGTCCGATGTGCGGGTGGCGCTCACCCGTAACGGCGGCAGCCTTGCCGATCCGGGATCCGTGTCCTACCTGTTCTCCCGCAAGGGCGTCATCATCGTCCCGAAGGTGGATGATCTGACGGAAGACGACGTGTTGATGGCCGTTCTCGATGCCGGCGCCGAGGAGGTCGACGACGAGGGTGAGGTCTTCCGCATTCTGTGCGAGGCCAACGACGTTGTCACCGTGCGCACCGCGCTGCAGGAAGCTGGCTACGAATATGACTCTGCCGAGGCCCAGTTCGTTCCGGCGACCGAGATCGAAGTGGACCTCGAGGGTGCAAAACAGTGCCTCCGCCTAGTCGACGCTTTGGAAGACTGCGACGACGTACAAAATGTCTTCGCGAACTTCGACGCCTCAGACGAGGTGCTCGCGGCTTTGGACGAGAGCTAGGCCGACAGTGCGGATTATGGGGGTCGACCCGGGCCTGACCAGATGTGGCGTCGGCGTGATCGACTCCCCGAAAGGCACGGCGCGCGGGGGTATCGGCACGGCGCAGCCCACCCAGGTGGCGGCCGGAGTCGTGCGCTCCCACCCGCGCCAAGATCTTGAGTTCCGCCTGCTCGCCCTCAGCCAGGGTCTGAATGACTGGGTCGAGCGGTACGCTCCCGACGTCGTCGTTGTCGAGCGTGTCTTTGCCCAACACAATGTCTCCACTGTCATGGGGACGGCGCAGGCAGCGGGCCTCGCGATGGTCGCTGCGGCCTCGCACGGTCTTACCGTCGCCCAGCACACCCCCTCGGAGGTGAAGGCGGCCGTGACCGGCTACGGCGACGCTCCCAAGGAGCAGATTGGCGCCATGGTCGCGCGAATCCTCGGTCTTGCCTCGGCGCCAGAACCAGCCGACGCGGCCGACGCCCTCGCGCTTGCTATTTGTCACCTGTGGCGGCAGGGCAGTGCCGTCGCTACGGACACCGCCAGCCAGACGCCCGCCCAGCAACGCTGGGCCGCTGCCCAACGTGCTGCTCGACGCACGGGCTACCGCGGCGGTCGCGGGCGGCTCGGGCGCGTCTCCAAACCCTGATGCCGGCGTGCCTGCGAGCGGTACTCGTACAGATGTTCTACGATGCTGGTGCGGCAAATTTCTGAGGAGTCTTGATGATTGACCAGGTGCGCGGCACCGTCATCCGAGTGCGGCTGGATCACGTCGTCATCGACGTGGGAGGGATCGGTATGCGCCTGGAGGCGACTCCCGCTACCCTCGCCACGCTGCGCGAGGGCCAGGAGACGTGCCTGGTCACAGAGTTCGTGGTGCGTCAAGATTCAATGTCGCTCTACGCCTTCGCCACGACCGACGAGCGCGAGTGCTTCCTCGCCCTCCAGTCGGTCACGGGCGTCGGCGTGCGCACCGCCCTCGCGGTTCTTGCCGTGCACACTCCAGATGAGCTCCGCCGCGCCGTTGCCTCCGAGGATCTTGCCGCCTTACAAAAGGTGCCCGGTATTGGCAAAAAGTCAGCCTCTCGCATGGTTTTGGAGCTGAAGGATAAGCTCGGCGCACCGAGCGAAGATGCCGCGCCCGTGGGACCATCCGTCCCGGTTGATGCGACGGTGGTGGACGCGCTGATCGGACTCGGGTGGCAGGCCAAGGTTGCGGAACGTGCCGTCCGCGATGTGAGTGCCCCGGGCCTCAGCACCGCAGAGGTTCTGCGCGGCGCCCTCCAACACCTCGGAGGGAAGGCGTAGTGGAGGATTTCGAGACACCGGAGAGATTCGTCCAAGCGGAGGCGAGCGAACTCGAACGCGCCGCGGAGGCTGCACTTCGGCCGACGCGGCTGGCCGAGTTCGTGGGCCAGCCGAAACTGCGCGCCCAACTCGACCTGGTCCTGACAGCCGCCCAGCAGCGGGGCATCGCGCCGGACCATGTGCTGCTGTCTGGACCCCCGGGCCTCGGCAAAACCACCCTCGCAATGATCATCGCCGCCGAGACGGGGGGTGTGCTGCGTCCGACGTCGGGGCCCGCTGTCCAGCACGCGGGGGATCTCGCGGCTATTCTGTCTTCGCTGAACGAGCACGATGTGCTCTTCATCGACGAGATTCACCGCCTCGCGCGGGCCGCTGAGGAAATGCTCTACCTGGCCATGGAGGATTTTCGGGTCGACGTCGTCGTCGGGAAGGGACCCGGAGCCACGTCGATTCCGCTCACTCTTCCGCGCTTCACCGTCGTGGGGGCAACCACCCGCGCGGGTCTTCTGCCCGCGCCCCTGCGCGACCGATTCGGACTCACCGGCCACCTCGAGTTTTACGACGAAGAGGATCTCCGCTCCGTCCTCACCCGATCTGCTCGCCTCCTCGGTGCCAGCTTGGAGGCCGACGCCGCAGCACTGCTCGCCGCGCGGTCGAGGGGGACGCCCCGCATCGCGAACCGACTGCTGCGCCGCGTGCAGGACTGGGCGCAGGTGCACGGTGATGGTCGGCTCGATACCCGCGCCACCCAGGCCGCGCTCGAACTCTTTGAAGTGGATGACCGTGGCCTCGATCGCCTCGACCGCGCCGTGCTTGAAGCCCTCTGCGAGCGGTTTGGGGGAGGGCCGGTCGGCCTGACCACGCTCGCCGTTGCGGTCGGGGAGGAAGCGGAAACGGTGGAGACAGTCGCTGAGCCTTTCCTTGTCCGTGAGGGCTTCGTCGTCCGGTCCCCGCGTGGCCGTCTCGCGACACCGCTGGCCTACCACCATCTCGGTCTGACCCCACCAGCGGACGGGGCGATCCCCGGCCTGTAAGGGGCACGCCACCGCGAGCCTTTGGATTCACGCGATCCTGGCCTTAGAATCGTGGGGGCCTCACCAACGAATTGGGAGATTTCATGGATCCGATTTTTACCATGCTCATCGTCGTCATCCTCATGATTCTGGTCATGAACGTCTTCGGTAACCGCCAACGCCGGCGGGTCCAGGAGATGCGCGACGCTGCGCTGGTCATCGGTAAGGAGGTGCGTACTCAGTCGGGCTTCTACGGCACGATCGTCGACATCGACGGCGACGCCGTCACCCTGGAGTCGCCCTCTGGAGACGAGAGTGTCTGGCATAAGAACGTGATCGCTCTCGAGCAGGCGCCGCCGTTCGCAGCACCCGAGGATGATATGGACGGCGAGGTCGCGGAACCCGCCTACGGCGAACGCCTCGAGACCGAAGGCGAAGTCGTCGACCTGACCGCAGAGGCCGAACCCGGCGAGGCCCAGCTGAACGGTGATGAAGCCGATCCTGACACGCTCCGCTAACCCACCCTCGATTAGAAAAGACTCCCGGTGCACGCATCCGCCCCACGTTCCCCGAAATCCTCCTCCCGGGACCGGGGGATCGAGTCGACGTCCAGTCGGCCCCTCCCACCGCTGATCGCCCTCGTGGTCCTCATCGTCGCGCTGTTCGTCTCGGTCGGTGTGGGCACGCGCGTCTCCGACGCAAGCTGGGAGCCCAAGCTTGCCCTCGATCTTGAGGGCGGTACCCAGCTCATCCTCACTCCGAAGACCACCGATGGCTCCGCCATCACGGCCGAAGACATCAACGAGGCGATCGGAATCATCCGCCAACGGGTGGACGCTTCGGGCGTGGCGGAGGCGGAAATTACCCGACAGGGCAACGAGAACATCGTGGTCGCCCTGCCTGGGAACCCGAGCGACGAGACTCTCGATCTGGTTCGTCAGTCTGCTCTCATGCGTTTTCGGCCGGTGCTCGAGGCCGGTGGCCCGGAGATCGTTCCCGCCGACCAGCTCGACGTGACCGGTCAGCAGGCAGATGCTCAGGAGAGCGAGGACACCTCCACCGTCGAGGACCCCTATTTCGCGATCGCCGACCGAGACGGGGATGGTGAGCTTTCCCGCGACCCGGAAGGGACCCCGGCCGATCACTCCGACCCCGCCTGGGTGACGGAGCAAGCGGTGTATGACTTCCTCACGCTGGACTGCACTGACGAGGCCAATCTCACGGGCGGGCTCGTCCCCGATCCGGCGGCGCCGCTCGTCGCCTGCGCCAGTGACGGTACGGGAAAGTTCATCCTCGGCCCGACTGATGTCGAGGGAACGGAAATCTCTGCGGCCGTGGGCCTGCCCCGCCAAGAAAATGGGATCACGACGGGAGACTGGATCGTTAGCCTCGAGTTCAAGTCCGAGGGACGTGAGCAATTCGCGGACGTCTCACGTCGTCTGGTGAATCTCGAGCCGCCGCGCAACCAGTTCGGCATGGTGCTCGATGGCCTGGTGATCTCGGCCCCTCGGATGCAATCGGTTATTGCCGACGGAACCGCCCAGATCACCGGAACGTTCACCCGCGAAGAGGCGCTCGCGCTGGCAAAGCAGCTGAGTTTCGGTTCCCTTCCGCTGAATTTCGAGGTTCAGTCCGAAGAGCAGATCTCCGCGACGCTCGGATCCGAGCAGCTTGAGCGCGGCATCATGGCCGGCCTGATCGGCCTGGGCCTCGTCATGGTGTACATGATTTTCACCTATCGAGGTCTTTCAATCGTCACGATGGCCTCCCTCGCGATCGCAGCGCTCCTCACCTACGGGTCGATCACGCTGCTGTCGTGGCTGCAGGGATACCGACTATCGCTACCGGGCGTCGCCGGGCTGATCGTGGCGATTGGCATTACGGCGGACTCCTTCATCGTCTATTTCGAGCGCATCAGAGATGAGGTGCGTGAGGGGGCGGACCTGGGCTCTGCGATCGACCGTGCATGGCGGCGTGCTCGCCGCACGATCCTGGCCTCGGATGCGGTCAACTTCTTGGCCGCCATCGTCCTCTACTTCCTCGCCGTGGGCGGGGTTCGAGGCTTCGCCTTCACCCTGGGACTCACGACCCTCATGGATCTCATCGTCGTCTTCTGGTTCACCCACCCCCTGATGGTGCTGCTCGTGCGTACTCGCTTCTTTGGGGAAGGGCACCGATTCTCAGGTCTTGACCCCGAACACCTGGGGGCGGCACCTCCCGCCTACAGAGGTCGCGGACGTCTCGGTACGCCCGCCCCCTCTGCGCGTGGCGCCTCACCGAGGAAATCTGGCGGACGACCGCCGGGAGGCCGGCCCATGACCATCGCGGAGCGGCGTGCCGCGGAACGTCGCGCCGCGGCCGAAGGCCGCACCGGCGAGGAGGATGCGAAATGATCTCGTTCGCCGAATTCGGCAACCAGCTGTACACGGGGGAGCGCTCCTACCCGATCGTCCAAAAGCGTAAGCTCTGGTTCACCATCGCGATCCTTGCGATGGCACTATCCGGCCTCGTCGTGGCCACCATCGGACTGAACCCCGGAATCGAATTCCGTGGCGGTACCGAGTTCACGATCTCCGGCACCACCACCACCTCGGGTGATCCCGCCCGGGACATCCTGAAGTCCAAGGGTGTGGAGGAGCCTCCTCGCGTCTCGACGGTCGGCGGGACGACCGTGCGAGTGCAGACTGAAAACCTGCCGCTCGCGACGGGTCAAACCTCAGGGGAGGCGCTGCGCGAGGTATCAGACGAGCTCGCTGACGCCTATGAGGTCCCGGAGAACGCTGTGACCGCGAATTCGGTTGGCCCCTCATGGGGCGCCGATGTTTCGAAGAAGGCGCTACAGGGCTTGGTCACCTTCCTCGTCCTCGTCACGATTGTGATGGCCGCATACTTCAGGGCGTGGAGAATGGGCCTGGCCGCGATTCTTGCTCTCATCCACGACGTCATTGTGACGATTGGTATTTACGCGCTCGTGGGTTTCGAAGTCACGCCCGCCTCCGTGATCGGCCTGCTCACGATCCTTGGCTACTCCCTTTACGACACGGTCGTCGTCTTCGACAAGGTGCGCGAGAACGCTGCGGGCCTGTACGACCAGTGGGACCACACCTACGAGGAGGCCGCGAACCTGGCGGTCAACCAGACTCTGGTGCGCTCGATCAACACATCGATCGTCGGGATCCTGCCCGTTGCCTCGATCCTGTTCGTGGGTGCGGTACTCCTCGGAGCGGGGACGCTGCGCGACATCGCGCTCGCCTTGTTCATCGGCATGATTATCTCGACCGTCTCATCGATCATGATCGCGACCCCACTTGAGGTGGCGTTCCGCTCCAGGGAGGAGCGCATTCGCCAACACACGGTCCAAGTGCTCGGCGCGCGCGGCGTCTACGATGATGAGGCCCCCACCGCGACGCACGCGCCGAAGCGTCACGAGGGAGATGAGATCATCATTCCCGGTGGGCATCGCGGTACCCGTCACCAACCGAAACGAAAGAAGAAGGGCCACTGATGAGCTCGCAGCCCCTGCCCCCCTCCCTCACCACGCTTGTGGGGACCCACATCCGGGACGTGCCCGACTTCCCGGAACCGGGAGTGATCTTTCGAGACATCACGCCCCTGCTTGCCGACGGGCCCGCTTTCCGAGCGCTGATCACCGGGTTGGCAGACCACTATCGCGGCCGAATCGACGCGATTGCCGGCCTCGAATCGCGCGGCTTTATCCTGGCGGCGCCGCTCGCTGTCCAGCTCGGAATCGGCATGATTACCGTGCGTAAGGCGGGTAAACTCCCCGGCGCCGTCTTTGGGGTCGATTACGCGCTCGAATATGGCAGCGCGCGCATGGAGGTTCACCCCGACATCGTGCGCGGCGGGCAGCGCGTCCTCATCATCGACGACGTCCTCGCGACCGGCGGCACCGCCGGGGCCGCCATCGAACTGATCGAGCGCTCCGGGGGCAGCGTAGAGGGGCTCTGCATGCTCCTTGAACTGCGGGGTCTGGGGGGTCGCGCGGCGCTGCCGGACTACCCCATCGACTCCGTGGTCACCTACGACTAAGAACCGTGTGCGCGACCTAAGATGGGTCTATGAACGCGTCGGACCCTGCACAGGCCGCTGCCGGTGGTGCACAGCACTCTGTGCTGCAATGGCTCGGATCGCGCAAGCACCGCGTTGATCCGGCGATCGAACCTGTCATCAATGAGCTGCATCGGCACCATCCGAAGGCGCCCACAGAGATCATCGAACGAGCCTACGTCGTCGCCAAACGTGCCCACGAGGGGCAAACCCGCAAGTCAGGGGAGCCCTACATCACGCACCCGGTCGCCGTCGCCCTGATTCTTGCCGAACTTGGGATGACCCCAGTAACCCTCGCCGCCGCCCTCCTGCACGACACGGTGGAGGACACGGCCTATCGGCTCACGGATCTGACCGAGGAGTTTGGCCCGGATATCGCCCTCCTCGTGGACGGCGTCACAAAGCTCGAAAAGGTTAACTACGGGGACGCTGCACAGGCGGAGACCGTCCGCAAGATGGTTGTCGCGATGTCGAAAGATATTCGCGTGCTGATCATCAAGCTAGGGGACCGGCTGCATAACGCGCGCACCTGGAAATACGTCTCGTCCTCTTCAGCGAAGCGCAAGGCGCGCGAGACCCTAGAGATTTACGCACCGCTCGCCCACCGGCTTGGGATGAACACGATTAAGTGGGAGCTCGAGGATCTCTCGTTTTCAACGCTCTACCCGGAGGTCTATCAGGAGATCGTTCACCTGGTTTCCGACCGGGCCCCGGCGCGCAGCGAGTATCTGAAGAACGTGCTCTCACGTATCGAAGACGTGTTGAAAGACGCCGGCATCGAGGCGACTGTCACCGGTCGGCCGAAGCACTACTACTCGATCTATCAAAAGATGATCGTGCGAGGACGCGACTTTGATGACATCTACGACCTCGTCGGCATCCGCGTCCTTGTTGAGAGCGTCTCACAGTGTTACGGAGTGCTCGGCGCCCTCCACGGCTGTTGGAAGCCGTTACCAGGACGCTTCAAAGACTATATTTCGGTCCCGAAGTTCAACCTTTACCAGTCGCTGCACACCACCCTGCTAGGGCCGGGTGGCAAGCCGATCGAGATCCAGATCCGCACCTACGAGATGCACAAGGCCGCTGAGTTCGGCGTCGCCGCGCACTGGAAATATAAGGAAGACCCCAACGCCACCCAGCACAAGCCGGGGCAGGAAGGTGATACGAGTCCGCAAGACATGCGGTGGCTGCGCCAGCTGGTGGACTGGCAGCGTGAGACTCAAGACCCTGCCGAGTTCCTCGAATCACTGCGCTACGAAATGGCGTCTGCGGAGGTCTATGTCTTCACCCCGAAGGGTGACGTCATTTCACTGCCGTCAGGCGCGACGCCGATCGATTTTGCCTACGCGGTCCATACCGAAGTGGGCCACCACACCGTGGGTGCGCGCGTCAACGGGACCCTCGTGCCGCTCGAAACGCAGCTCGACAATGGCGACACTGTCGAAGTCTTCACCTCAAAGGCAGAGAAGTCTGGCCCGTCGCGTGACTGGCTCACCTTCGTGGCCTCACCGCGTGCCCGCAATAAGATCCGAGCCTGGTTCTCCAAGGAACGCCGCGAGGAGGCTGTCGAGACTGGGAAGACGCTGATCGCGAAGGCGATGCGTAAACAAAACCTCCCGATCCAACGACTCATGAGCCATCAGACCCTCACGGGGCTCGCCGACGAACTCCGCTATGCCGACGTCTCCGCGATGTATGCAGCGGTCGGTGAAAAGCACCTCGCCCCGGGCACCGTCGTGACGCGCCTCATCGAACTGGTCGGCGGAGATTCGGGCGCCGAGGAGGATCTCGCGGAAGCGACGATTCCCGGCCAAGTCGAACCGCGCCGCGCATCCTTGAACGAACCGAACATCATCGTCGAGGGGATGGAGCAGGGCGACATGTGGGTCAAGCTTGCCCGCTGCTGTACTCCCGTCCCCGGCGACCCAATTCAGGGGTTCATCACGCGCGGTTCCGGCGTGTCTGTGCACCGCGAGGATTGCGCAAACATCGACCACCTCCGTCGGGAACCCGAACGGATCATCCCCGTGCACTGGGGAGAACACAACCAGGGTTCCTTCCTCGTGCAGGTCATCGTGAAGGCGATCGACCGCTCGGGCCTGCTGAGTGATATCACGAAGATCCTGTCCGAAAACCACGTCAATATTCATTCTGCGACGTCCTCAACGAACCGGGACCGCCTCGCCATTTTGCGATTCATCTTTGAACTCGGGGATGCCAAGCACATGTCCCACATTCTGCACGCCATCGAGGCGGTCGACGGTGTCTATGAGGCTTCCCGGGTCCGGCCCGGTGGGCGGCGGCGCAGCCGGTCGTAGGCAGCGATCACCTCGGCGGCCTCCCGACGCACCGGTGCCGGAAGGCCGGCCGCCGCCATGCGACGCACAAGTCGGGCCCGAGTCGGCAGCGGCTTCATCGCCACGATCATGGGTAACGCCTCAAGGCCGTGGGTGCAAAGAAGGTCGAGTGCGGTGCGCTCGGGAGCAATGACGCGCACCGCGCCGATCCGTATTACGTCGCACGCGCGCACGTGCTCACGAGGTAGCAGATCGGCCCGCACCCACGGCGGCGCACTCCGTACGTAGGCCTCGTGCCGCTGGGGTTTGCCCGCTCCCCATACCCAGGCGGCCGTTCGACCGGCGAGAATCACGTCGGCGCGACACTCCCGTAGGGCGATATGGGCGCGCAGCCACGGGTCCCGGCCGAGGGGCAGGAGCGGGGAATTAGTCTGAACGAAGCCGAGTGCGTCGCGCGTCGGTTCCAGGCGCGGGTCAAGGACCGGTGGCGTCGGCGCAGTGGGGGCGAGGTCCTCGTAGTGAAAGCCCATGGCTCCAGCATGGCGAGCTGGGGTGGACCCTGCCGGAGATATCCACAGGGCCCACCCGGTCGTCTCAGCTGATCTGGTCGAGCCAGGCTTGCTTCGTGGCGCGCTCCTCGGTGAGCTTTGTGACCGTTGCGTCATCACCCGCGGCTGTCGCCTGAGCGATCCGCTCATCAAGCTCCGCGAGGGCCTCTTCGATCTGCGAGGTGAGGGCATTACGGCGTGCGGAGACTTCCGGATCGGAGTCCCGCCACTGTTGGGCCTCAACCGTGTGGATGGCGTCTTCGACAGCCCGCATGCGGCCTTCCACCTCGGATAGCGCGGAACGCGGCACGAAGCCGATCTCCTCAAACTCTTCCTGGATCGGGCGCAGCGCCGCGCGCGCAGCCTTCGGGTCGGTGATGGGTAAGAGCGCTTCGGCTCGTTCCAGCAGGGCGCGCTTCTGTTCCAGGTTGTCGCGCTCTTCCTGCTCCGTTTGCGCGTTTGCAGCATTGCGGGCGTCGAAAAAAACTTGCTGTGCGGCACGGAACCGAGCCCACAACTCGTTGTCTTCCTTACGATGAGTCCGTCCGGCAGCCTTCCACTCGTCCATGAGGGCACGGTAGGCGATCGTCGTACGCCCCCAGTCGGTGGAGTCATTCATCGCGGCCGCCCGCTCGATCAGGGCCTCCTTCGCCGCGCGCACCTTGGCGTGGCGGGCATCTAGTTCGGCAAAGAACTGACGCCGGTTACGGTCGAACGTGGTACGGGCCCGCGAGAAACGCTTCCATAGGGCGTCTTCCACCCGCCGCTCGAGGCGGGGACCGCGCCGCTGCTCGGACTTCCATTCGTTCAAAAGACCGCGGACGGCCTCGCCCGCCTTGCGCCACTGGGTCTGGTGAGGGTCGCGGGCTGCGATCTCCTCAACCTTAGCGACGATAGCTTCTCGCCGCTCAAGGGCGGCGGCCTTCGCGGCTTCACGCTCAGCGGCGGCCTGTGCCTTTCGCTCGGCCCCCTGTTCAGCGAGCGTCGCGACTCGGGCGCGTAGTGCGGCCAGATCGCCGACGGCGGCGGGAGAGGCCACTTGCTCCTGCAGGGTTGCGACGGTTTGGTCGACGTCCTTGGGTCCAAGATGCGGCAGGCGGGCCTCCGCGAGTCGGAGCTCGGCTTCCAAATCGAGGTAGCGCTGCACGTAAAATGCCAGCGCCTCCTCGGTAGTTGCCTCCGGGAACTGTCCCACGACCCTCTCTGCGTCCTCATCGCGCACGTAGACGGTGCCGTCCGGATCGACCCGACCAAATTCAGCGGCTTGGGAGGCGTCCGTCGTAGGTGCCGCCACGATGATGGGGGTGGCGGCGGATTTCTTCTCGTGAACCGGGGCGACGGCGATGGGGGTGGGGGCCTGCGGGGCGGGCGCGCTCTGGTGTGCCTCGCTTACGTCCGGTTCACTCGCAACGCGAACTTCGGCCGGCTCGCTCGGCACACCGTCTGCATGAGTGCCGGCGCCCTCATCGCTCACCTGCCCCGTGGGCTCCGGTGCAGATTCGGGGGACGTGCTCACCTCGGCTTGTCCTTCCGCACGGGCGGGTGCGCGGTGCGCGCCCGTCTGTTCGGGTGCCTCAACCGGGGTGGTACCCGCCTCCTGCGGGAGCTTCTCGGCTGGCTGCTCGGACATAGTCGTGCTCCTTTGTCGTGTGGCGATATCCGTCACCGGACTCGCGAGGGTGCCGTGCGGCACACAGTACCCTTCTACTGTAGTGTTTCTTCCCTGACTTCCTCACGAAGGCGGACGATATACTCCGAACCGTGATCATTCAGCGCTTCGTGTCCCCTTGCCTTGCAACGAACTGCTATGTGTTGATCGATTGGCCCTCTGCGCGGGCGGTCGTCGTCGATCCCGGCGGCAGAACCGCGGCGCCGGTCCGTCAGCGACTTGAGGCCATGGGAGTGACGCTGGTTGCCGTGCTCTTCACACACGGCCATCCAGATCACGTCTGGGACGGTGCTCGCCTCGCCGACGGGGTGCCGTGTTATTTGCCGGCACCGGATCACTACCGCCTCGATGAGCCGAACCTGGCGCTACCGGCTGCCTTCGACTTCGCAGCAATCTCGGGCGAGGAGTGGGCACGTCCAACGGATGTACGGCCGCTTCCCGATGCTCTCTTGTGTGGCGGGGGAGCGCCGATTGCGGAGGGCTTCACGGTGCGGGCCGTCCCAGCACCGGGCCACACCGAGGGCTCAACGGTCTTCTTGGTCTCGGCGAGCCTCGCGGATGATATCCACCGAGAGCTGCCCGACCCGCCGCGTACGGCGGATGTGGAAGGGCCGGTCCTGCTCGCCGGCGACGTGCTCTTCGCCGGCTCCATGGGGCGCACCGATCTGCCCGGTGGTGACGACGAAGAGATGCGCTCGTCGTTGCGCACCCTGCGCCAGACGATTGATCCTGCGACCGTCGTGCTGCCGGGGCACGGTCCGGCCACGACTATGGCACACGAAAATGCCACAAATCCCTACCTGCACTTCCGCAGCTAGTCGCCAGGCGGCCAGCCCTCGCAGAGCATGAAACAATAGGCGCCATGCTCCGCACTACCCTGTCTGGTTTTCCCGAACTCCTTCCGAGCGACCGGCTGACGGAACTCGCCATCCTCGATTCGCTTCGCGCCACCTTTGAGTGCCACGGGTTCGCCCCTCTCGAGACGCGAGCCGTCGAGACGCTTGAGTCCCTCGCAAAAAAGGGTGAGACCTCCAAGGAGGTCTACGGGATTACTCGGCTCAATGCCGAACACGGGGCCAAAGACGCCGAACTTGGGCTCCACTTCGATCTCACCGTCCCGTTTGCACGCTACGTCGTGGAGAACGCGGGCCACCTCACCTTCCCGTTTAAGCGCTATCAGATCCAGAAGGTGTGGCGCGGTGAACGACCGCAGGAGGGCCGCTATCGGGAGTTCACCCAGGCCGACATCGACGTCGTCGGTCAGGACGCCCTGCCCGCCCACTATGAGACGGACCTGCCGCTCGTCATGGCTGAAGCCCTCGGCGCTCTGAACATCGGACCCGTCGTGATCCAAGTGAACAACCGCAGGGTCTGTCAAGGCTTTTACGAGGCCCTCGGTATCGCGGATATCGCCGGAACCCTACGCATGATTGACAAGCTCGACAAGATTGGGCCCGAAGCTGTCGAGCGCGGCCTAGTCGACGACGTCGGGCTCAACACGAGCCAGGCTGATCGCGCCCTTCGCCTCGCCGAGATCACGGGTACCGAAGCCGCTGAGGTCGAGGACGCGGTTCGGGCCCTCGACGTGCGCGGTGAACTTCTGGACATCGGCCTGGCGGAACTGGGCGCCGTGCTGACTGAAGCCGGTGCGCAGCACCCCGGCGCCGTGCGGGCGGTGTTGAAGATCGCCCGCGGGCTGGACTACTACACCGGCTCCGTGTACGAGACGCTGCTTGTCGGTCACGAAGACCTTGGCTCCATCGGCGGGGGAGGGCGATATGACTCGCTCGCCACCTCCGGAAAGCGCACTTTCCCCGGGGTCGGGATCTCCATCGGGGTGACTCGCCTCCTGACCCGGGTCCTTCAGATGCACCGCGCCACCCGTTCGGTCCCCACCTGCGTCCTCGTGGCGGTCACGTCCGAGGAGGAACGGGCCCGGTCCAATCGTGCCGCGGCCGCGCTGCGGGCCCGAGGCATTCCTACCGATGTGGCGCCGAAGGCAGCGAAGTTCGGTAAGCAGATCCGCCACGCCGACCGGTTGGGAATCCCCTATGTGCTCTTCCCGGGCGAGAACACCGAACTGAAGGACATCCGCACCGGCGAACAGTACGCCATTGACGTGCACACCTGGACCCCACCCCAGGCCGATCTCACCGCCGTTGATCTGAGTGAGTACCGCGCGGAGCAGGCATGAGCGCGGATCTCACCGTGGGCGGGGTACTGAGCCAGGTCCGCGCGGAGCTGGCCTCCCTGGCCTTCCCTTTCACCCTCGAGAGTTCGGTGGCGGGTGCTACAGCGCGCGACCGGGCCGTGCACCAGCTCGATGACTATCTGATCCCACGCTATGAATCCCTTGATGCTCCGCTCCTCGCCGTGCTGGGCGGATCGACGGGGGCCGGCAAATCGACCCTCATCAATTCACTGCTCGGAACGAACGTCTCGCATACCTCTGCGATCCGGCCCACAACGCGACGACCGGTGCTCGTCCATCACCCGGAGGACGGCCACTGGTTCGACGCCTCCCGAGTACTACCCGACCTCGCGCGCGTGCGTCGCGCGATCGACGCTGACATGGATGAGCCGGGGGCGGGATCAACCTCGGAGATCGAGATCCGGGCGACGCGGCGCGTGCCCGTCGGCCTTGCGCTGCTCGATGCCCCAGACATCGACTCGGTCGAGAGTACCAATCGTGCACTCGCCCGTCAGCTGCTGTCTGCCGCAGATCTGTGGATCTTCACGACGACGGCCGCTCGCTACGCGGACGCCGCCCCCTGGGAGTTTTTGGCAGAAGCCGCACGCCGGCGTATCGTCGTCGCGGTCGTCCTGAATCGGGTCCCGCCCGGTGCTATGGCGGAGGTCCGGGCGGATCTCTCTCATCGCCTCGACGATGCCGGCCTCGCGGGCGCCCCCGTCTTCACGATCGGGGAACAAGAGCTCTCCACCGAAGGGCGTCTGCCGGCCGCCTCGATCGATCAGATTGTCGGCTGGCTTCAGGGCCTCAGCGAAGACGCCCACACTCGTGCTCGCGTGGCTCGCCAAACGCTCGCCGGCGCACTCGATGAGCTTGTCTACACGGGAGCCGACGTGATCGACGCAGCCCGTGCATCCCTGACCTTGCACACCAGCCTTGCCGCGCGAGTCGATGACGCCTATGCGCAAGCCCACGAGCGGATCAGCGCCGCCACCGCCGACGGATCGATGCTCCGCGGTGAAGTTCTCGCCCGATGGCAGGAGTTCATCGGCACCGGCGACTTTCTCAAATCGATTGAGAGTGCTGTCGGACGCTTCCGGGACCGCCTCGGAGCGTTCTTCCGGGGCAAACCCCCACCGGAAGAAGAGGTCGAAGAGGCGATCGAGACGGGGCTGTACACACTGCTGGCTGCTGAGGCCTCGCGCGCCGCGAGTGAGATCTCCTATGCGTGGGCCCGCGAGGCGGCCGCGGGAAGTCTCCTGCAGGATGCAAGGGCCCACCTTCCCAGCTCGGAGGAGCTTGCGGAACGCGCGAGCCAGACCGTACGAGACTGGCAGCGCGACGTTCTGCAGATGGTGCGCACCGAGGGCGAAGATCGGCGCTTCACGGCACGCATGATGTCGCTCGGCGTCAACACGCTCGCGGTAGCCCTCATGCTCGTGATCCTCGCCTCCACCGGCGGCGTCATCACGGGGGTGGAGGTCGCTGCGGCCGGTGGGACGGCAGTCGTCGGACAAAAACTCCTCGAAGCTGTCTTCGGTGATGACGCCGTGCGCCGCATGGCGAAGAACGCTCGAACAAACCTGGAGGACCGCTCGGGTGCCCTGCTTGCCTGGCATGCATCGGCCTTCCGCACGGAGCTGACGTCCCTCGGTGTGGATGCGAGCGCCCCCGACCGCTTGCACGATGCGCTGCTCGAGCTCGGCGCAGCCCGTACTCGGGAGGGGCTGGTTTCGTGACAAACGTACGCGAGTCCGCCGCCCACCTGGAGCGTGCCCTGGACCTGGCTGAGGAGCGGTTCAATCCGGACGCTATCGAGTACGGCCGGGAAGTTCTCTCCACGGTGCGCGAACGTGGAGAGCTTTCCACCTCGACTACGGTCGCCGCTCTTTTCGGTGCGACCGGGTCCGGGAAATCCTCTCTCTTCAACGCTCTGAGTGGTACGAATGAGGCGCGCGTCGCGCACACGCGCCCGACGACGACTGAGGCCCTCGCGATTGGGGCGCGCCTCGATCCCGAGACATCTGCGCTCCTCGACTGGCTGGAGGTAAGCGAGCGCCGAGAGGATGACACCTTCGTATCGGACCTCCTCCTCATCGACCTGCCCGACGTCGACTCCGTGGAGCGTCACCACCGGGCCCTCGCCGAGAAGATGGCCCGAGTGGTCGATGTCCTTGTGTGGGTACTCGATCCGCAAAAGTACGCCGATGCGGTCATCCACCACGACTTCCTGTCCCCCCTCGCACGTCATGCCGAGGTCACGGTGATCGTCTTGAACCAGGTCGACCGCATTGACGCCGGTGAGGTCGGCGGCGTCATCGCCGACGTCGCCCGGCTTGCCGAGGCCGACGGTCTCACGGACGTCACGATCCACCCAACGAGCGCGGTGACGGGGGAGGGGATCGTAGAGCTCCGTGCGGTGCTGCGCGATGTGGCCGCTAGACAGAGTGCCGTGAGGGCGAAGCTTCGCGCGGAGATCGACCACGCGGCCGATCGGCTGCTGCGCGACTGCGCTGAACCGACGACGAGTGGGGCATCGGCGGACGCAGTCATCGACGCGGCCGCAGATGCTGCCGGTAGCCGGGTGCTTGCCGACGCCGTCGCCCGGTCCTATCAGCGGGCCTCGACCTCCCGGGTCGGCTGGCCCTTCCTGCGGTGGGTCGCGCGCTTGCGTCCCGATCCGCTCGCTCGGTTACACCTCGCGACCGGGGCGGGCAGGCGAGTCGAGCGGGCCGAGATCACGGGGGCGACGTCGCTGCCGGAGCCCACCCCAATCCAGGCCGCCCGCCTGCGCGCCAGTGCGCATGACTACGTCTATCGCGCGACCTCCCACCTGCCCGATCACTGGCGGCTCGAGGTGGAGCGCGATACCGAGGCACGCATCCCGGCACTCACTGACTCGCTTGACACGGCCCTGGCCCGCCTGAGTCTGCCGCTCTCACATCCACGCTGGTGGCCGGTTGCGGCTCTCATCCAGATGCTGGCCGCCATTGTGGTGGCGGTGGGGGTAGCGTGGCTCGGCCTCGCGGCGGCAGCGCGATTCCTCTATATTGACGTGCCCGTACCGCTCTGGCGTGGATTCCCCGTGCCGACACTCATCCTGCTGGCAGGCCTTCTCATCGGGCTCGCACTCGCGGGGGTGGGACGCCTCGTAGCCCGAGTAGGGGCGAGGCGGCGCGCGGCGAGCACCCGCGCCTTAGTCCGTGCGGCCGTGGACCGCCAGGTGCGCGAGCAGCTCATCGATCCGATTCGCGCCCAGACCGAGGATTACGCGCTCTTCCTCGATGCCGCGAAGCGAGCCCGCTCACGCTAGCCGAGCCTAGCGACGCCTGTCGCGGAAGGGCCGACGGCGTGGTGCGCGACGCTGCTCATAGCGACCGCCGCGCGGTCCAGTGTCGGGCCGGATCCGAAGGGCCCGGCCGGCCACCTGGGCACGCCCAATGGCACGAAGCGTCTCCGCGTCTGGTTCGAGGTAGAGGGTGACGAGGGAGAAGGTCGGATAGATATCGATCTTGCCGACGTCGCCACCCTTGAGACCCCCCTCCCCGGTGATGGCGCCCACGATGGAGCCGGGCTGAACGCGGTCGCGATGTCCGACTTCCACCCGGTAGCGCGTTCCCGGGCCGTCCTCGGTCGTGCGGCGGCGTCGCCCGCGGTCGCCGCGCGCCTCGCCGGACTCGAAGTTCCCGGTGAGGTCGCTTTCCGCGTCGCGAGTGTCCGGGCCGCGATCGTCGACTGCGAGGGCGAGGAGCGCCGCTGCGAGCAGGCTCGGTTCGACCTCGCATTCGGCGACGGCAGTTTCGTATAGGTCGAGGCGCCCAGCCTCGATCCGAGCGGGGATCTGGGCGAGCAGAGTCTCAGTTCGGTGAGCGGAAACGTCGCGTGGGGAGGGGATGCGAATCTCACTCAGCTCAGCGCCTGTGACCCGCTCGATCATGCGGAGGCGATGCTTTTCCTTTGGCGTGAAGAATGTGAGGGCCCGCCCCGAACGACCAGCCCTCCCGGTGCGTCCGATTCGGTGGACGTAGGACTCCGCTTCGCGCGGCACATCGAAGTTCACCACGAGTCCGATGCGGTCCACATCGAGCCCGCGCGCCGCGACATCGGTCGCGACGATCACGTTGAGGGAGCCGCCACGCAATCGAGATACGAGGCGTTCACGTTCCTTTTGAGGTACATCTGAGGACAGAGCAGCTGCGGCGATCCCGCGCGCGGTGAGTTCGGCGGTGACATCTTCAGCGGTGGCGCGGGTGCGCACGAAAACGATGGCGGCCTCTGCGTCGGAAGTCGCCAGGACCCGGTACAGAGCGCCGTTCTTGTGCCGGAAGGGTACGACGGCATAGTCCTGGCGGACCGTTCGAACCGTGGAGGCCTGGCGCGTCACCTCCAGACGAATGGGGTCATTGAGGTGGTGATCGGCGACGCGAGTGATCGCCGGCGGCATGGTGGCGGAAAACAGGGCGGTGATGCGTTCCTTTGGGCACGCGCCGGCAATGACCTCGACGTCCTCGGCAAAACCCATCCGGAGCATTTCGTCGGCCTCATCCAAGATGAGAACACGCACCCGGTCGAGGCGCAGTGCGCCGCGCTCGATGAGATCCATGATGCGCCCGGGCGTACCGACGACGACCTGCGCCCCGCGCTTGAGGGCCCCCACTTGCGGTTGGTACGCCGCGCCTCCGTAGACGGCAACTACCTCGATGCCCGCGATCCCGCCGGCGAATGTGGACATCGCCGCCGCACCCTGGACCGCGAGTTCGCGCGTCGGGCACAGCACGAGTGCCTGAACGTCGCGCTGCTCGGGATCGATGTGGGTGAGCAATGGCAACCCGAAAGCAGCTGTTTTGCCCGTTCCGGTTTGGGCGATGCCGACGACGTCGCGGCCCTGGACAAGGGCGGGAATCGCTTCGGCCTGGATATCGGTTGGGGTCGTAAAGCCCATCTCCTGCACGGTGTGCACGAGGGTTTCGGGCAGGTTGAGGTCGGCGAAAGTCACCATGACACATCCCATCGGTGCCAAGCGGCCGTCAGCTCAGGCTGATACGGGAGCACCGGGGCCACGACGGGTGGCGAGGGGCGCGCGCTCGGAGAATATTCCCCCCGGACTCTCCGGGTGGGCGTCCCCACCTTACCGCCTCACGGAGGTCAGACGGCAGCGGCGGACACGGCCGGTCCGGTGACATGAGGCACACGCGCGGCCGTCCAGGTGGAGAGGGCTCCGAGGCCCGCCATGAACGCGAGCCCAAAAACGAAGGGGTTCGTGCCACCGGTGGCGCTGAGGCCACCGAAGACGTCGGGCAGGATCGTGAAGAACCCGACAACTCCGATCGCAAGGGCTGCGCCGATACCGTCAACGATCTGCAAACACGCGGAGATGCGCCCGTGTTCCGCCTGCGGCGTGACGTTCAGTGCGAGGACGCTCATCGCGGGCAGCGTGAGCCCGATTCCCGAGCCAGCGAGCAGCCACGCGAGGGATGTCAGCAAAGCGGGTGCCTGGGGGAGTGCTGAGACCGCGGTAATTGCGATGCCAGCCGTGGCGAGGGCGGAACCGAGCACCGGCAGCCGGTGCCGCACGCGCGGTGCGGTGACCTTGCCCTGAATCACAGAGCCGATGGCCCACGAGATCCCCCCGATGGTGAGGATGATGCCGGCCTGCTTCTTCTCCCAGCCGTGAATCGTCACAAGCATGAGAGGGAGGAACGCCTCAGTGGCGACGACGCCGGCGTTCACCCACATCCGGGTCGCAATCACGGCGCCAACAGTTTCGCGCCTCGCGCTGAGGGTTCCGGCGGGTAATAAGAAGCGCAGGAGGGCAAGGACGCCCGCACCGAGCACGACGAAGGCGGCCAGAGCGAGCCCGGAGGGCTGCGAGACGACCACGTGCATGGCGGCAGCTCCCGTCCCGGCACCGACCGCGATGGCGACGTTACGGTAGGTGTCGCGGTCTTGCCAGATATTGGCCGTGCCGCGTGGCAGGGGACGAAGCACGGGGATCATAGCGAGAACTGCGATCGCGAGAATGGGGACGACGGCCACGAACACGATTCGCCAAGAGTAGCGCTCTGCGATCCAGCCCGCGAAAAAGGGCCCGAACATGGAGGGCACCACCCAGGCCGCGGCGAAGGCAGCAAAGAACATCGGCTGCCGGTTCGTGGGCACGTGCGAGCCGACGACCGCGTAGAGCGAAACCATGAGCAGACCCGTACCAAGGCCCATCACGGCGCGGCCAATTGCGACGATCTCCATGTGTTGCGCACTTCCAGCGATCACGAGGCCGAGGGCAGCGACCGTGCACCCCGTGATGATGGGCACATAGGCGCCTCTGGCATCTACCCAGGCGCCGCCGAATGTCGTGGAGATCACGTGTGTGGCCAGTGGTACACCCATGGCAAGTGCATACAGGCGATGGCCATTCAGGTCGTCAGCGACCGCCGGCATCACTGTTGTTAAGGCGAGAGCCTCGAATGCTCCGACGGTAATCAAAATGATGGACAGCCACAGGAGTTGACGCAAAAAGTGCTCTGTGCTGTCACGTTGTCCTGCCTCGATCACCTGCCGATTGTCGCCCCTCGGCCGCGATAGAGTAAAGCGCACGAGCGCCCGTTTCGCGTTTCGTGATCTCACAGAGGAAGGATGCACAATGCTCCGCACACACCGCGCAGGGGACCTGCGCGCGAGCCATATTGACACCACTGTCACGCTGACCGGGTGGGTGGACCGCCGTCGAGACCACGGCGGCGTCGCCTTCATCGACCTGCGCGATGCTTCCGGCATCTGCCAGGTGGTCGTGCGGGAGGAGGCGGCTCACCAGTTGCGGAACGAATACGTCGTACGCATCCGGGGCACCGTCGAACGACGTCCCGACGGTAATGAGAATCCGGGATTGCCCACCGGCGAGATCGAGGTGATCGCGGAAGACGTCGAGATCCTCAATTCCTGCGCTCCACTACCCTTCCAGGTTTCCGACCACGCGGAAGATTCGGGACAGGTCGGCGAAGAGGTGCGCCTGAAGTACCGGTACGTCGACCTGCGTCGCTCTGCCCTCCAGCGCGCGATGCGGCTGCGCTCGGACGTTGGCCGCGCGGCCCGCGAGGTTCTTCACAGTCACGATTTTGTCGAGGTGGAGACCCCCACCCTGACCCGCTCGACACCGGAAGGTGCGCGCGACTTCCTGGTGCCGGCCCGCCTGTCGCCCGGCTCGTGGTACGCCCTACCGCAGTCCCCACAGCTCTTCAAGCAGCTCCTCATGGTGGGCGGTATGGAGCGCTACTACCAGATCGCCCGGTGCTACCGGGACGAGGATTTCCGCGCCGACCGTCAGCCTGAGTTCACGCAGCTCGATCTGGAGATGAGCTTCGTTGATCAAGACGACGTCATTGCTGTGACCGAGGACCTTCTGAAGGCGATCTGGCGCCTCATTGGATACGAGATCGAGACCCCTATCCCGCGCATGACCTACCGCGACGCGATGGCACGCTTCGGTACCGATAAGCCGGACCTGCGCTTTGGCCTCGAACTCGTCGACCTCACGGACTACTTCAAAGACACCCCATTCAGGGTGTTCCAGGCCCCGTACGTGGGTGCCGTTGTCATGCCGGGTGGCGCCTCTCAGCCGCGCCGTCAATTCGACGCGTGGCAGGAATGGGCGAAACAGCGTGGTGCTCGTGGCCTCGCCTACGTGAGCGTGCAAGAGGACGGCTCGTTAACAGGACCTGTCGCGAAGAACATCTCGGACGCGGAACGCGCCTCCCTCGCCGATGCATGCGGCGCGAATCCGGGCGACGCGATCTTCTTCGCGGCCGGCCAGATTGACTCCTCGCGGGCGTTACTGGGCGCGGCGCGTCTGGAGATCGGACGGCGCTGCGGTGTGATTGATGAGGACGCATGGTCGTTCGTGTGGGTGGTAGATGCACCCCTCTTTAAACCGTCTGGCCAGGACGATGATGTCGACCTCGGTCACTCAGCCTGGACCGCCGTCCACCACGCCTTCACCTCCCCAAACCCCGACTGGATTGACCGATTCGAGGACGATCCAGGCGAAGCGTTGGCCTACGCCTACGACATCGTGTGCAACGGAAACGAGATCGGTGGTGGCTCGATCCGAATCCACCGCAGGGATGTGCAAGAGCGCGTCTTCGCGGTCATGGGGATCGACGAGGCGGAAGCTGCCGAGAAGTTTGGCTTCCTGTTGGACGCCTTCAAGTATGGGGCGCCGCCACACGGGGGGATCGCGCTGGGATGGGACCGGATTGTCGCTCTGCTCACCGGCGCATCCTCAATCCGTGAAGTGATCGCATTCCCGAAGACCGGGGCAGGCTTCGATCCGCTGACGGAGGCACCCGCACCAATCACGGCGGAGCAGCGCAAGGAGGCAGGCGTCGACGCGAAGCCCGAGGACGCCAAGCGCACGCAGGACGCGAAGACGCCCGCACACGAGTAGATCGATGACGATCCCGGGGCCCGGGTCCGCCGCAGCGGGTCTGGGCCCCGGGACCTACACGAGCGTGCGGCGTAGGGGGCGGATAGCGAGGAACCCAAAGAGTAAACTCAGCCCGACCATCCAGGCGAGTGATGTCCCCACATAGGTTGCAGGTCCGGCCAGGTCGAGCCGTGACGTGAGGGGACCGCCGTCAAGCGCAATGCCGGCCTGGACGAAGGACGTCACGGGGTTGTGTCGGGCTATCGGCTGGACCACCTCGACGAACCGGTCGGCGGGTACCATGCCCGCGTTCAGAAACGACATCGCCATGAGGAGTGGGGTGGCTCCCATCACGGACTCGGGTAGGCGACACAGCGCGGCGATGAGGGTGGACAGCGTGGCGGAGAGCACCGCGCCGCCGACGATCACGACAGCGAGCCAGAGCGCGGCGCCAACGGTGGCCACGCGCAGACCCCAGGCGAACGAGACAAGCGTGATCACGATGCCTGTGACTGCCGTGCGAAGAACATGAAAGAGCCAGGTTCCAACCACGAGGGGGGTGCTTCCGCTCGGCATGGTGGCCACCCGAGCCGCCATGCCCCGCTGGCGATCACGGACGACACCGGCGGCCGCCTCCACGCAGTTCATGGTCTGCGACGTGAAGATGAGCATGATCGTCAGAGGAACGAGATTGAGACGATCGACTCCCTGGGCGAGACGCATCATGTCCCCGAAGAGGGTGCGCACGATGACGAACATGATGAGGGGTACCCCGATGGTGTTGACAAGGGCGACGCGGTCTCTGCGCCAGCGACGGATCGCACGACCAAGATGGACGAGGGCGGGTGTGAGGCTATCTGTCGTCATGGTGACTCCTGGATAGGCCCGTCGTCAGTCCGTAGAAGGCGGCTCCGCTGAGGACTACGAGCCAAATCAACGCCTCCCCGCCGGCCTCACCCGCTCCACGACCGGCCATGAAGGAGCGAGCGGTCTCGAGGATCGGGGAGATCGGCACGTGCCGGATGAGGGGGGCGATCCAGTCGGGTAGCAGGGCAGCGGGCACGTAGGCAGTGGAGAACATGAGCAGGGCGATGGTGAGGGACTGAAAGAAGAGAGCCGCGGAGGAGGGCCGGCGCGCCAGGAGACACAGACCATCGACACCGGCGCACAGGATCACCGTGACACCGAGGCCGAGCGCGACGAGCGCAAGAAGAGATCCCGGTGAGGTATCACACTGAACACCGAGTGCGATCGCGAGCAGGACGACAACGCCGCCGGACCAGCCCATCCGTGTCACGTCGGCCGCGACGCGCCCGAGGGCTAGCGCCCACATGGGGGCCGGACACGTCCGGACCCGGTCGTGGATTCCGTTCTCGGCGTCCAGCGCGATTGCGAGTGCCGAGCCACCCGAGGTGAAAATGATCGCTTGGAGCATGCCCGATGGGGCGAGATAGGTGGGGTAGTCGAACCCGACGGCTTCGGCGGAGGGGGAAAAGGCCGCGTAGAAGGCCAGGACAAAGAGCCCGGGAATCACGAGGGAAGAGATCATGGCAGCCCGGTTGCGTACGATCCGCTTCAGATCCCGGGACCAGACGGCGCCAATCGCGTTCAGCACCCTCATATCGACGCACTTTCCGTGGTAGGCGGGCGCGCGACATCGCCGTCGTCTGCGATAGCGCGGTACACGTCATCGAGGGTGGGGGCTTTCACGGCGGCGTCCACGATGTCGTCCTCACTTCCGTCCCACAGACGCAACAGTGCCGTGAGGCTGCGGTAGCCGTGTGGGGCTCCCACGCGGGTGACAACGCCCTCGATACGGGCCTCAAAACCGGCCCGCTGGGCGAGCGCACACAGGTGTGCTGCCTTCGCCTCGCTGGTCAGGGTGATCTCGCATACTGAGGTACCGTAGCGGTCTTTGAGCTCGGCGGGTGTGCCCGAATCGAGTACGCGCCCGCCGGCTAGAAGCGCGATCCGGTCGGCAAGGCGGTCGGCCTCATCGAGATACTGCGTAGTGAGCAGGATCGTGGTGCCGTGGGCACCGAGGCGCCGCACGAGCGTCCAGACGCCCGCGCGTGCGAGCGGATCCAGACCCGTCGTGGGCTCGTCCAGAAAGAGAAGGGCCGGCGGGACGACGAGGGAGGCAGCGATATCGAGGCGCCGGCGCATGCCGCCGGAGTACTCCCGCACATAGGTATCACTGGCGGCATCGAGCGAGAACTGGTCGAGCAGCTCCCTCGCGCGATCTCGCGCGGCTCGCCGCCCCAACCCGTTGAGCCGCCCAAAATAGACGAGGTTTTCGCGGCCGGTGAGTTCTTCGTCGATCGCCGCGTACTGGCCGGTGAGGGCGATGGAGGATCGTACGCCGCTGGGCTCGCTCACGAGGTCATAACCATTAATCTGAACCGCTCCGCTGCTGAGGGGCAGGAGGGTCGCGAGGACGTTGATCAGGGTGGTTTTGCCGGCACCATTGGCACCGAGCACGGCAAGAACCTCACCACGGGAGATCGACAGGCTGACGCCCCGGAGAATCTCCACCCGCGTGGTGCTGCGTCCACGATGACAGTGCAGGTCGCGTACGGACAACACATTCTGCCGAGTCGTCATGGCGATCCTCTCGTGATGTAGACGACCGCGAAAAGAGATCGCGGTTAGGTAAGGCGCCCCTTAGTATTGCGGATTGGGGTGTCCCTTTCCAGTATTCGACCGGCCGATCTACCGGGCGTGTTCGACTGTGCGCATGCCGGCTGGGGGCGTCCTAAACTGAGAGCATGGCCCGCTATCTCGATGTTCACCCTGTCAACCCGCAAACCCGACTCGTCACTCAGGTGGCGGAGACACTCGCCTCCGGGGGAGTCATCGCCTACCCCACAGATTCCGGCTACGCACTCGGGTGCTCGCTGGCGAACAAGGAGGGTCTGGACCGGATCCGGACGATCCGCCAACTCAATAAGAAGCACCACTTCACGCTCGTGTGTGCAGATTTCGCGCAGCTCGGGCCGCTCGTCATCGTCGACAACCCCTCCTTCAGGCTCATCAAGCAGCTGACGCCCGGACCGTTCACGTTCATTCTCAAGGGGACAAAGGAGGTGCCTCGCATGACGCTGAATCCGAAGAAGCAGACGGTGGGAGCCCGTATCCCGGACCACACGATTGCCCAGGCGATCGTGCAGGCCCACGGCGCCCCGGTATTGTCCTCGACCCTCATCGCACCCGGGGAGGAGGAACCCATGAGCGAAGGCTGGCAGGTCCAGGACCGTTTCGGTCACCTGCTCGACGTCGTCGTCGACGGACCGGTGACGCTACCAGAGCCCACGACCGTCGTAGACTTGACGACCGGTGCCCCCGAGATCCTGCGCCAGGGCGCGGGAGTCCTGTAGCCCATCCCGCCGCGCGCCCTCGATCCACTACCCTGGAGACGTGACCGTGAACCAACCGCAGCTGATCCCCGACCCGGCCGATTCCGAGGGATTCCCGATCCCGGAACCCCTCGAAGGGCATGGGCCCGCCCGAGTCATCGCCATGTGTAACCAGAAGGGCGGCGTGGGTAAGACGACGACGACGATCAACCTTGCGGCCGCCCTCGCGGAATACGGCCGGAAGGTGCTGATCGTCGACTTCGATCCTCAGGGAGCAGCCTCGGCGGGACTCGGCATCAACGCGCACGAGCTCGACGAAACCATCTATACGCAGCTCATGGCTGCGGAGCCGGACATCCGCTCGATTATCCATGCTACCGCCGTTCCGGGCCTCGACCTCGTCCCCGCGAATATCGACCTATCGGCCGCTGAGGTGCAACTCGTGGGGGAGGTGGCCCGCGAGCAGGCTCTCATGCGGGTGCTCTACCCGGTGATGGAGGATTACGACGTCATCATCATCGACTGTCAACCCTCCCTCGGCCTGTTGACGGTCAACGCGCTCACCGCCGCCCACGGGGTGCTGATTCCGCTGGAGGCCGAGTTCTTTGCGCTGCGCGGAGTCGCCCTGCTCGTGGAAACGATCGAGAAGGTCCGTTCGCGACTCAACCCCAAGCTGAAGATCGACGGAATCGTCGCCACGATGGTCGACGCACGCACCCTGCACGCCCGCGAAGTACTCGAGCGGGTGAAGGAGGCGTTCGGGGATCGGCTCTTTGACACCCGTATCAACCGGACGATTAAATTTCCCGATGCAACGGTCGCGACCGAGCCGATCACCACGTACGCACCGAAACACCCCGGCGCACTCGCCTACCGCCGGCTCGCGCGCGAGCTCGTGGCACGTGGCGCAGCCGCGTAGGGCGCTGCAGTGTGCGCCGATGCGTCGGCTCCTGACGCGAGGGACAACGACACCTTTGTCGTCGACCTCGACGTCTTTTCCGGCCCCTTTGATCTGCTCCTCAGCCTCATCGCGCGTCACCGCCTGGACGTGACCGAAGTGGCGCTTGCCGAGGTGACCGACGAGTTCCTCAGCTACGCATTCGCGAATCGGCAGGAAGTGTGGGATCTCTCCCAAGCCAGCGAGTTCCTCGTCGTCGCGGCAACCCTACTCGACCTCAAAGCGATGCGTCTGCTACCGCGCGATGGGACCGAGACGGAGGAGGACCTCGAGCTCTTGGAAGCCCGCGACCTGCTCTTCGCTCGCCTACTGCAATATCGCGCCTACAAAGAAGTCTCGGGTTATTTCGCGGAGCGTCTGAGCGAGGCGGGCGCCGCCGAGCCGCGATCGGTCCCCATGGAGCCGCAGTTCGCGGCACTGTTGCCCGAGCTCATCTGGTCGATCGGCCCCGAGGAACTCGCCCGGGTCGCCGCCGACGTGTTCTCGCGTGACACCTCGACACCGGTCGTAAGCGTCGACCATCTGCATCACCCCGTCGTACCGGTCTTCGAACAGGCACAGCTCATCGTCGAGACCCTGAAGATGCGGCCCCACGCCACCTTCGCCGAGCTCGTGGCGGGAGAGCGCTCGCCTGCCGTCATCGTGGCCCGATTCCTCGCCCTTCTCGACCTGTACCGGGATGCCCTAATCGACGTCGCCCAAGACGGCCCCGATGCGGCCCTTATGATCCGCTATCTCGGCGATGCCGATACCCAGGTGCGCGCCGTCGACGAATACGAAGCCCCCGACCAACCAGAGGACGACGATGCCTGATCAGCTCCGCACCGACGATCTCGACCCGCGTGCCCACCTCGGCGCGCTCGAAGCGATCCTCATGGTCGCCGAAGAGCCGATACCCGAGGGCGAATTAGCCGCAGCCCTCGGCGTGTCCGGCCCCCAAATCCTGGACCTATTGGAGGAGCTGCAGGATGACTATGAGGGGGCTAACGGCTCGCGACCTCGCGGGTTTCGTCTCTACCAGCGCGGGGGTGGGTGGCGGATTTACTCCGCACCCGAGCACCGTGCGGTCGTCTCCCAGGTGGTCCTGCGCGGTCAAACTTCTCGCCTCACTCAGGCCGCTCTCGAGACCCTCGCGGTCATTGCCTACCGTGGACCCGTCACTCGTGGACAGGTCGCCGCGGTTCGTGGCGTAAACGTCGACTCGGTCGTGCGCACGCTTACGGCGCGCGGACTCGTGATGGAGGCGGGCACGGAGGACAGCGGCGCGATCCGCTATGAGGTGACCGCCCGCTTCTGGGAGAAGATGGGGTTAAATGGCGTGGAGGACCTCCCGCCGTTGGCGCCCTACCTGCCCGACGGCGACATCAGTAACGAGATGAAGGACTGGTAAGCGATGAGCGAGAGCGGCGAGCGCCTCCAGAAGGTGATGGCCCATGCGGGTGTTGCCTCACGGCGCGTGTGCGAGGACCTCATCGCAGCGGGACGGGTCAAGGTGAATGGCACGGTCGTGCGCCGCATGGGGACACGAGTGGGGGCTGAGGACGTCATCCACGTGGATGGCAAACGCGTGATCGCCAAGGATAGCGACCACCTGACGATTGCCTTCCACAAACCGGAGGGCGTCGTCACGACCATGGACGATCCCGAGGGACGCCCCTGCCTGCGCGATTTCGTCGGCCACCTCGATACCCGGCTCTATCATGTCGGGCGGCTCGATATCGCGACCGAGGGCCTGCTCCTGCTGACCAACGACGGCGATCTCGCGCACCGCCTCGCGCACCCGTCCTACGAAGTCCCGAAGACCTACGTGGCCACGGTGGGCGGAAAGGTGTCCCGTGGCACGGCCCGCGACTTGCGCCGGGGGATTGAACTGGAGGACGGCCCTGCCGCCTGTGACCGGTTCACGATCAACGAGTCACTGAGTGACATGAGCCTCGTGACACTGACCATCCACATGGGGCGTAACCGGATCGTACGCCGCATGATGGAGGCCGTCGGTCACCCCGTTCTTCGGCTCGTGCGCACGGAGATCGGGCCGATCCGACTCGGCGAGATGGGGCCGGGCAAGACCCGGCCGCTGAACACGAAGGAGCTGTCCGAACTCATGGCGACGGTGGGGCTGTAATGCGCGTGCGCGTCGTCGGTGCCGGCCTCCTTGGTGCCTCCCTCGGACTGGCTCTCACAAGCGAGGGCCATGACGTGAGCCTGGACGACACCTCGCCCCTCGCTCTTTCCCTCGCTGCGGGGCTCGGGGCCGGCACTCGGGCCACCGCGACCGAAGGGGAGGAGATCGACCTCGTCGTCGTGGCAACACCTCCCGACGTCACCGCGGACGTCGTGTGCGCCGAACTTGACCGATGCCCCGGAGCCGTCATCACGGACGTGGCCTCTGTGAAGTCACACGTGATCGATACAGTCCTCGCCTCCGGACAGCCCGGACTCGAGCGCTTCGTCGGAGCCCACCCGATGGCAGGTAAAGAACGCTCCGGGGCGCCAAACGCGGACGGCGACCTCTTCCGTGGGCGCCCATTCGTCGTGGTCCCTACCGAGCACAGCTCCCGGACGGCGACCGAGCGGGTCACGAACCTCGCGGTGGAGGTCGGCGCGATGCCAATCATCATGAGTGCGGCCGAACATGACGACGCCGTGGCCGCCGTCTCGCATCTGCCGCAGGTGGTTTCTTCCCTGTTGGCTGCAAGGCTCCAAGATGTCCCCGAGGGGGCACTGGACCTGTCCGGTCAGGGCCTGCGCGACACCACCCGTATCGCGAAATCTGATCCCATGCTGTGGGCCACGATCCTCGCAGCGAACGCCCCACGCGTGCGCGCCCACCTCGCACCCCTGCAGCGCTCGCTGCAGGCGGCTATCAGCTACCTCGATACCTGTGCGACCTCGCACTACCCCCCGGCCGCCGTGGCCGGCCTCGCGGCCCTCATTGAGGCGGGTAGTGCCGGAGTCGCCCGGATTCCGGGAAAGCATGGGGGCGCTCAACGCGCCTATGCGGAGATTGTCGTCTATGTTCCCGACCGACCCGGGGAACTGGCGCGTCTGTTTGCCGACGTCGGCGAGGCCGGCGTGAACATCGAAGACGTTCGCCTCGAACATGCGGCCGCAGCGGCCGTAGGCTTGGCGACCATCTCGGTGGACCCCGCCGCGGGGGACCGCCTGACCGACTACCTATCGGAACGTGAGTGGAGTGTGGTGCAGCGATGAGTGCCATGGTCGTAGCAATCGACGGGCCGTCGGGGTCCGGCAAATCGACGGTCGCGCGTGGCCTCGCCCGCGAATTCTCCCTGGCCTACCTGGACACTGGCTCGATGTATCGGGCCCTCGCCGTCGCGGCGATCCGTCAGGGACTCGACCTTGACGATCAGGAGGCGGTCGCCTCCCTCCTGTCCCGCCTCGAGCTCACGATGGAGTTGGATCCCTTCGACCCCCGGGTGTATCTCGCTGGCGACGACGTCACCGCGCTCCTGCACACCTCCGATGTGTCCCGCGTCGTGTCAAAGGTCGCAACCAACCTCGACGTTCGGGCCCAAATGAAGGAGCGCCAGCGCGCACTCATCCGCCGGGCGGCCGCAACCGGCGCGGGGATCGTGGCTGAGGGCCGAGATATCACGACCGTTGTCGCCCCCGACGCGACGGTACGGATTTTGCTCACTGCCTCCGAGGAGGCGCGCCTCGCCCGGCGAGCCCTTCAGCGCTATGGCACCGACGATGCAGATGCCATTGCCCAGACACACGACGAGGTGGTCTCACGCGACCGGCAAGACTCGACGGTCGTCCAGTTCATGGAGGCTTCCGACGGCGTCGTCCAGATTGACTCGTCGAACCTGACCCTTGACCAGACGCTTACGGCGGCTGGCGACCTCCTGGTTCAGGCGGGCGCAACACGGGTGGAGCGGCGATGAACTCCGCGCGGGGACAGCAGGTGCGTGCCGAAGAAATCTACCGGTGGGGACCTACCTGGTCTCGCCATATCGGACGCATCCTTGACTTTGGCTATTACCGAACTCGCGTGGTCGGGCGCGAACGCATCCCCGCCTCGGGTCCGCTCATTGTCGCGGCGAACCACGTCGGCATCATGGACGGCCCCATCGTGCACGGAGCGCTGCCACGGGGATCCCACTTCATCGTGAAGCAGGAGTTCTTCGATTCCGCACTGGGCTTCCTCATGACGTGGGCTGGTCAAATCCCTGTCGATCGGTCCTCCGGATCGGCGGCCCTGCGTGTCGCTCTGACACTCCTCGATGAGGGACGGGTCGTGGGGATCTTTCCCGAAGGCACCCGCGGGCGAGGCGACGTCCAGACCGTGCACGCGGGCGTAGCCTGGCTGGCGCTCCGTTCCGGCGCCCCGATCGTGCCCACGGCCGTGCTAGGCACGCGCCGGCCAGGAGACAAACGCTCTCACGTACCCCGATTCAGGGCCCCGCTACACGTCGAATTCGGCGAGCCGATCGTGCCGGATGTTGCCGGAGCGAAGGGACGGCAGGCCACGAGCCTCGCGATGGAGCAGATCGGTGCGGGCCTTGCGGCCCACGTCAAGTCGGTCTCCCGAGCCACGGGAATCGCGCTACCGGAGCGCTAGGCGGTTGGACGCGACCGGGCCCGTCCGCGAAGATGGGGACGTGAATACCAACGCCGAGACTCCCCGGTCCCAGACCGATCCCCAGTTCGAGGACAACCGTGCCGATGCGCTGCGTGCCTCGCTGGCCGACTACGACCTGGACGCCGAAGACGAGGCGCTCCTCGCGCAGCAGGAGGCGGAGGGCGAAGAGACGCTCAATGGAGCCCCGGTGGTTGCCGTCGTGGGGCGCCCCAACGTGGGCAAGTCGACCCTCGTGAACCGAATCATCGGCTACCGCGCCGCCGTTGTTCAGGACACACCGGGGGTGACGCGCGATCGGGTGAGCTATCCGGCCGAATGGAACGGTCGGCCGTTCACGCTCGTGGACACCGGCGGCTGGGAAGTTGACGTCATGGGGCTTGACGCCTCCGTAGCAAACCAGGCCGAGATCGCGGTGCAGCGCGCGGACGCCGTCATCTTCGTCGTGGACGCGACCGTCGGCGCGACCGATACCGACGAGCGGGTGGTACGTATGTTGCGCCGCGCGGGAAAACCGGTAATCCTCGCCGCGAACAAGGTTGATTCCGCTGCCCAGGAATCCGACGCGGCGATGCTGTGGAGTCTTGGCCTCGGAGAGCCCTACCCCGTGTCCGGTCTCCACGGCCGTGGCTCGGGCGACCTGCTCGATGCGCTCCTCGAGGTTCTTCCCGAGACCTCCGCCGTCGCTACTGCGCCGCCGAGCGGGGGGCCTCGACGCGTTGCCCTTGTGGGACGGCCCAACGTGGGCAAGTCCTCCCTGTTGAACAAACTGGCGGGGGAGGGGCGCGTTGTCGTCGATGACACCCCGGGCACCACGCGGGACCCGGTGGACGAACTGATCGAGATTGATGGGCGCCCCTGGTGGTTCGTCGATACGGCGGGGATCCGGCGGCGTGTCCATCAAAGTTCCGGGGCGGACTTTTACGCCGTCTTGCGCACGCAGCAGGCCCTGGAGAAGGCGGAGGTCGCCGTCGTCTTGATTGACGCGACCGAACCGATGACCGAACAGGATATCCGCGTCATCCAACTGGCCATCGATGCGGGTCGCGCGCTCGTCGTCGTCTTAAACAAATGGGACGAGATGGATGACGAACGTCGGGAGGTACTCGCGCGGGAACTCGACCTCGAGTTTGTCCGCCTCGAATGGGCCCCCGTGATCCGCCTGTCCGCGAAGAGTGGGTGGCATCTCAACCGTCTCACGCGGGCGCTTGACGTCGCTCTCGAATCGTGGGATACCCGTATTTCAACCGGTCGTTTCAACGCGTTCCTGGGCGAACTCACGGCGGCGAATCCCCACCCGGTGCGTGGCGGTAAGCAGCCGCGCATTCTGTTCGGAACACAGATCGGCACCCGCCCTCCCCGCTTCGTCCTGTTCACCACGGGCTTCCTCGAAGCCGGATACCGTCGCTTCATCGAGCGTCAACTCAGGGAGACTTTCGGATTTGAAGGGTCCCCCATTCAGATATCCGTCCGCGTACGGGAAAAGCGTCGCCACTGAGGTGACCTGGGGCACTAGACTGGAGTGCCCGGCGGCTTCCCGTCGCCCCCACCTTGGAGGTCGCCATGTCCGCTACCCTCACCCGCCTACCGGTACGCATTGTCCTGATCCTGGTCTGGCTCGTCATTTTGGCTTTTGGAGGCATGGCCCAGGGTAAGCTCTCCGGCGTTCAGGAAAACGACCAGGCCGCTTTCTTACCTGCCGACGCGGAGTCGACGCGTGCAGGACAGGCCGTGGAAACCTTTATCGCGGGCGAATCCCTCCCCATCCTTGCGGTGGCGCACGCACCGAACGGCGAATTCACCGACGATAAGCGCTCGGCCGTGACTGCCGCGCTCGCTCCCCTTCCACAGGCGCCCGCCGTGGACCCGCTCACCGGAGAGACGATCACGCTCGGTGAACTCACCGACGTCTCGTCCCTCGTCTCGATCCCTGCCGAGGATGGAGCGGCGCTCCTCATCCCGTTCTCGCTCGACACAGAGCGCGCCGACGCCACGTGGGAAGATGAACGCGGCATCACGATCGTGGTCTCCGCCATGCGCGAGGCGATCGCAGCTCTTGACCTGCCCGAGGGCGTCGTCGTCGATGTCGCCGGACCAGGCGGCTATGCGGCGGACCTCGTGGGGGCCTTCGGGGGCGTCGATCTCATCTTGCTGCTCGTGGCGCTCGGCGTGGTCATGGTGATCCTGCTGATCGTGTACCGTTCACCGATCTTGCCGATTGCGGTACTCGCAACCGACCTGTTCGCCCTGTGTGGTGCTGCCCTGATCGTTTACGAACTGGCAGCCCGTGACGTCCTGACCTTGAACGGGCAAAGCCAGGGGATCATGTCGATCCTCGTGATTGGGGCAACGACGGATTACGCCCTCCTCCTGGTCGCCCGCTACCGCGAAGCACTGGTCCTACACGACTCTCCGCACACGGCCATGCGGGCCGCGCTCGCTGGGGCGAGCCCCGCCATCGCGGCCTCGGCGGCAACGGTTATCGTAGGCCTGTTGGCGCTTCTGTTCTCCGGTCTGGCGGGAACCCGGTCGCTCGGACCCATCGCCGCCGCGGGGATCATCTTCTCGTTGCTTGCAGCTCTCACCCTCCTGCCCGCGCTACTCCTCGGGCTCGGATCGCGATCGCGAGCCCTCTTTTGGCCGGCGATCCCGCGCATCAGTGATACTCCCGCGAGCCAACACCGCCTGTGGGGCGCCGTGTCGCGCTGGGTATGTGGGCGTGACCGCGCCGTATGGGTCGTCACGGCTCTCGTGTTGGTTGCGCTGTCGGGCCTCGCTCCGACATTCCGAGCCGAGGGGACCTCCGATGCAGCGGTTTTGCGCACGCCCAGCGAAGCCGTCCGCGGTAATGCGGCCCTCGAAACGCACTTTGCGGCCGGATCTGCGCAGCCGGTTCGAATCGTCGTCAGCGAAAGTGTGGCAACGGAGGTCGCCGAACAGCTCAGCGCCGTACCGGGTGTGCAGTCGGTACGTCCCTATATCGCGTCCGATACTGCTGGACCAACGGGTCCGCCGCCAGGAATCGACGCCGGGGAGAGCGATGGGCCCCCGCCCGGCGTCACGAACGCCGGGGAGTCGGGCCCACCGCCGGGAATTAGCACCGAGGGGACGGGTGGTCCACCACCCGGCGTCGCCAATGGAGCAGGAGGAGAGCTCCCTCCCACCGTGGTCGAAGGACGCGTGCTCCTCAACGCTGTCACCGAACACCTGCCCGATGATCCGCGTTCGTGGGACGTCGTCCGCGATATTCGCTCCGAGGTGCGCCAGCTTGACTCACAGGGTCTCGTCGGCGGAGCCGCTGCCGCGAAACTCGACACGCGCGAGACCGCACGGGCAGACCTCTGGCGCGTGGTGCCGGTGACCCTGGTCGGAATCACGCTCATGCTCGTCGTGCTCCTGCGCTCACTCGCAGCGCCCCTCATGCTGGTCGTGGCGAACGGCATCTCCTTCCTCGCCACCATGGGACTGGCCGCGGCGATCTTCAATCACCTGCTCGACCTGCCCGGAGCCGACCCCTCCGTACCGCTCTATGCCTTCGTGTTCTTGGTGGCGCTCGGAATCGACTACACGATCTTCCTGATGACACGGGTTCGCGAGGAAGCTCACGAATCGCCCACTCCAGACGCGCTTCGGCGTGCCCTTGAAAGCACCGGGGGAGTGATTACTTCGGCCGGCCTGGTCCTCGCAGCCACGTTCGCCGTCCTTGTCGTAATTCCCCTGCTGTTCATGCTGCAACTCGCCGTCATCGTCGCGCTCGGTGTACTCATTGACACGTTCATCGTGCGCACCCTGCTCGTCTCGGGGATTACCCACGATGTGGGGGACCCCATATGGTGGCCGGCGCGATCTCCGTCTCGGGGACGACACCGGCTGTGAGAACGCCAACACCACGCGCACTACGCGGACCAAAAAGGTTGAGTTTTCGCGGGAAACGCGACGGCGGCTGCGATTGGCTTCCGCGCGCGTCGGTGCCCTATACTCGACGGGTCAGGCCGCTGGTCTGACACTCGGGCTGTGGCGCAGCTTGGTAGCGCACTTGACTGGGGGTCAAGGGGTCGTGGGTTCAAATCCCGCCAGCCCGACGAAACGCCCGGTATCATGCAGAACGTGGTACCGGGCGTCAGTGTATTTCGAGCAATCCCAGGTCGAATCTCAGGTTGACCATCTCACACTCCATACCGTGATCAGCACTTAACTGCCGGGGTGGACGATTGTCCTCAGCCAAGAACCTCGCCGATATCACTCATCGTTTGCCTCGATTTACGCCAGGCGAGTGTTCTCGTTCGCCAAACCTTCTTGCTGCGTGTGATAGTAGCTCGATCACAGCTCAAACGAGCCGAGGCCTACACCAGAACCATGATGGATCCACCCCGCGCCGGAGCGATGCTCGCCGACCGAATTCACGCCCCGAGCCGGCTGCTTCTTCCCTGTGCCTTGCTGCTGAAGAAGCACCACCGCTGCGCAACCCGATTCCCGCGCACTTTCTGACCGATACGCCACCGCCGAGAAGTCAAATCACCGATATGGTGGGCTCGCAGTGAGTCGCTTGTCCACTTGCAATCATCATCGTGATAGTGGCCTTGGTACCCACGCCTCCAATAGGCGGCTTGTGCGCAATTCGCGTAGATTTGCTCGATAGTGATGATTGCGTCATACAGCCACCAGTCGACTCGCGCGGCGGCAAATGCGCAGTATTCACGCTAAGAACTCACCTTTACGCAGCTTGCTTCCGGTGACCTTCAGGTGCAGTATCCCCAGCCACAGGTATCCGCGAGTGATCGGCATCTGCTGATCAAAGACGTGCAGCAGTATCGCATGACCTACAACAGTGATCCGCGAGTGACGTCTATTGCGGACGACACGCCGGATAACTACTCGTTTGCAGCGGTCGATTCGGCGGTTGGTGGAGAGTACACCTGAGTGGACACGGGCAGGTGGTAGTACTCAATTATGTAAAATTTAGCGTTGACTGATGTGCCAATATAGTCCGGCAAATAGTGTGGATGCGGCAGGCGCTTAGGCAGTTCAAAGGTGGTGCGTTCACCTGCCTGCACCGCAAGAATCTGCGCTTCAATATTGCGCCATACTGCCGCATTGTCGTGGTGGTACCGCACAACTTGACGATCAGCTTGAATACTCACCACGATCGTGAGAACTATCGCGACAGCGACCGTGCCCAGACGCACCGGCTTCGTGATGTCGCTGTGGTCTAGCCATATCGCCATCACCACTGTGGGTGCGAGGAGCACCATAACAGCGACAAAGAACGTCGGGCGCGCAGCGACCGTATCAAGCGCAGCGGGGATGGCGCTGGCACCGGCGGTGAGGGCTAGGAGAGCATAGACTGCCCCGAGGCGACGGCGCAGTGGCCAGCTTGCCGCGAATGCTAGAACCAGAACAAAAACTGCAACGATGAATGCCATAAATGACCGGGAGGTCACAAGGTGATAAAACCCCATCGCATCGTTGCGATCGGCGGGAATACGCTGATGTAAACGCAGAGCAAAACCTATTGCTGCCAGGGTGCAGATAACAATAGCGGGAGGAATTACGCGAGACCAGCCGTCTCGAGCGGTTTCTTGTTGGGCGCGATAAATCAGAGCTGCGGCTGCCACAAAGAATATCAAGACAAATGGCCAGTACACCACCAATATTTCTATCGCCAGGTGTGAGGCATACCCAACGTACCGTAAGACTTGATGAACGTGATCGCCGAGTGGTCCGGAAGTCTCCGGCCAGGCAAAACCGAAATGTACCTTGCCACTGCGTTGCCACATTCCCGGCAGCGCAAAACGCGCCAAACTGAGCACAATACTGCTGATCACAATGATTTTGTTGCGGCGAGCAACGTGCCGAAAATCGGTCACCACCAGCATTGTTGCCCACCAGGCAGCAACCATCAGCCCGATGACCTCATGATGCAAGCTTCCCAGGATCACTAACCCAAGGATGACGGCGGATCGGATACGGGAAAATTCCCGGTGTGCCACACTGGCGCTGAGCGTAATGATCGCTCCGATGTAGATGACCCCACCAAAATAGCCGACCGTTGCGGACATAAACAGTAACGTCGAGCCGGCTATGGCGGGTTGACGCCAGAGCAACAGAAAAGGAAAACAGGCGGCGAGTATTCCGAGAAAGATCCGCACTGAGCTGCGCGGGGTCCGTCCGATCGTATTGGCTACCAGTCGGTCAGCGGCAGTAAAGAACGCGACATGTGTTGCTAAAAGTAACGCAACAACGATGATCGACTTACCGTTCCCTGTCGCGAAGATTAACTCACCAAAAATATCCGCAATTCGCCCGTTGCGTACCAGCAAATCGTTGGGAATTTGTGTCAAGAGAGTTCCCCAGTCCAAATGTCCGGCCTCGTTGAGTGAACGTTTGCCGAAATATAGGTCGTCAACAGCCCAGATTGGTTCACGCCAAATCTCCCACCAAATCAGCGCGAGTGTGAGTAAGCCGAGGGCAGCTAGTAGCGGCATCACCCGTGATTTCATTGTGCGTCCTTTCTTCCCACACCCACACTGTCCGTACGCCCGGTGAGGACAAACTTCGCGATTGTAAAGGTCAGAGGAATAGCAATGATCCCCGCAATGAGCGTCCCCCACTCAGCAGGCATATGTAGCCACGAAATCAAAATGACCGAACCAAATGAAGATATCGCCAAATTCACCAGTGGGGCCGCAGGAAAGCGAATCAGCCGCCGCAGGGTCGGTCGGACTTTGAATACGAAGATGCAGTTCATCCAAAACGAGAACAGTGTCGCGATTAACCAACCGACCACATGGGCAAGCAGGTAAGGGGCAAAAACCAGAAATAATCGATAGACAGCGTAGTAGATTGCTGTGTTTGCGACACCGACGATTCCGAATCGAAGGAGCTGATTTCCAATCCTGCGCAACCGAGCGAAACTACCGGTCAAAACCGTGTTCCTCCATCACCACGTAGTGAGGGCGCTGCTTCACTTCCTGGTAGATACGACCGACATATTCTCCCAGCGCACCCAGCGCGAGCAATTGGATTCCCGAAAATCCGATAACGGCGGCGATAAGGGTGATGTAGCCAGGAGCGGCAACACCCTGAAAGAACCAGACGACGATTAAGTAGGCAAGATAACAAAGCGCGAGTGCCACAACAATACCGCCAAGGGTTGCAACCAGGCGCAGCGGTTTGGCGTTAAATGACATCACGCCGTCAAGAGCGTAGTTGAACAGAGAGCGCAGCGTCCAAGAGGACTCACCGCCGCGACGCTGTTCGTTTTCATATTCGATTACTGAGGTAGGAAACCCAATCCAGGAAAACAGGCCTTTAGAAAACCTGGAACGTTCATCCATCGACAACAACGTGTCAACCGCGCGGCGCGAGAGCACTCGGAAGTCGCCTGCCCCATCGGTGAGCTCAATCCGTTCCACGAGGTTGTTTACCAACCGATAATAGATACGTGAGAGCTGCGTTCGATACCACGAATCGCCGGTGCGGTTGCGTTTGGCGATCACCTGATCCACATCTGTCTGCACGATCTGGTCCAGCATTTTTGGGATCAACGAGGGGGGGTGTTGCAGATCGCCATCCATGATCACAACATAGTCGCCGCGCGCATAGGTCAACCCCGCCAACATCGCCGGCTCTTTTCCGAAGTTGCGCGAAAAGATCAGCGATTTCACGTGCGGATTGGTAGCTGAAAGTTCCCGCAACACTTCTGCGGTCGTGTCAGAAGACCCATCATCTACCGCGATGAGCTGCCAGCGATAGTTACGCCCGTGCAATGCGTGGCCAACCTGGCGTATCAACTCGGGAAGTGTTGCAGCTTCATTATGGCAGGGAACAACGATCGAAACCGTCGGTTCAGCGGTCATGGGGTCAGTATATATAAACGGTTGACGCCGATCGAAGCGGGGCGACCCCACAGCGTTAGAGTCAGCACGATCACCAAAGAGATGCTCGTTAACGAGTAAGCCTCCACATCAGAGTGGTGACGGTACGGTGTGGTTCAGGGGGCATCATCAATGTTCGTGGTAAGACTATGGTGTGGATTGCGAATCCGTGCACCATCTCCTATGGGTTGATCGCCACATCTACCGTGACAAGCGACACGGCTGCTACATCCATATAGAACCGGCGCACCAACGCTTGCCTAATCAGGTCGTTCAACAGCCACTGCGCACCTAAAAGTCACAGCGACCGCATTAGCGCTATGGAGGCGAGGGGCCCGAAAGGAATCGCACGAACACTGGCGAAACTTTACAGACTGAAATGCCAAGGGTGTGAGGTTGCCAGGTTTTGCGGCTGCGTAGCGCTGATAGAACATCGGCGACATTGCTCCAGTCATCAGCATCTCCGGTACCTGCACCTTGGGCGTTTCGGTGGTTGGTGCGGGCTTGTCGCATCATGCGGCATTGACAAATACTTCACCGGGGGAGACGAGGACGTTCTACCCTAGCTTCACCATTTCCACCCATTCGGTTTGTGGCCGCACCGTGGTCCACCGCTCCCCGCTCGCCGAATCATGCACCGCAAACTCGGAGATGGCCGGTGTGCCGTGTGCGCGAAACTACCGTTCACCACCATGCTCATCCATCACCACGTCATGGGGACACTGCTTGACTTCTCGGTAGATGCGACCGACATATTCACCAAGCGCACCAACCACAACCGGTTGGATCCCAAAACAGCAGATGATGGCAGCGATGAGTGTGATGTACCCAGGTGCGGTAACACCGTGAACGAACCAAGCGACGATCAATCGGCACGCGTGATGACGTCAGCCCCTGGACCGCCGTCGACCCGGTCGCCGGAGGGTGGAGATTTGGCCTGCCGCGGACACGCTGGGCTACATTAGCGTGTGCCCCTTCGCCCACGATCGTCAACTCAGGACACCACAGTGACAACTACCCATGACTGGCGGATCCGCTACGCCGTTCCACTCGGCGTCCTGTCTGCCCTCCTCGGGATTGGAGCCCTCGCGCTTTCCAAGGCCGTGGGGATCGAACCATCGACGACGCAACCAAACGGCGTCCTCTATTACATGATCCCGTTGCTGGTCGTTGTGGTGCTCTACGCAGTCATCCGTCCCCGAGGTGCGTTCAGTAGCTTTGGAAGGCGCACCGGCCAAGGGATCCGTGCCGGCTGGTATCTCATGGCTGTCGCTTTGGTCCTCGGGTTCCTGTCGTATCTCGCTATCCCCAACGAGAGCTACGTCCGACCGTCCGCGGGCACGATCGCGGTCTACCTCGCCGTCGCGCTTGTGACGGCGGTCTTTGAAGAGCTCCTGTGCCGCGGCCTCATCCAGCGGGTCATTATGCGCGCATTCGTGGCGCGAGGCCATACCTCGTGGCGGGCAATCGTGGTCTCCTCGCTGATCTTCGCTCTGATGCATCTGGCGAACCTCACAGTGCACCCAACGTACGTGGTTGGGACCTTCACTCAGGTGATCTACACCCTGTGCGTTGGCATTGCCTTGGGTACGGTGTACTACCTCACGGGGGACCTCCTGGCGGCGATCATTCTGCACGCGGTCTTCAACACTTTTGGCATGATTTCCGACCTCTTCCTGGCGCCGACTGCCCAGGCGGTTGCCGATATGCCCCTGTTCGCCGCCCTGCTCCAGATCGTGGCGCTGCTGCCCGCTATCCTCATCGCGCGTCGCCTCATCCGACGCCAGGGTGAACGCGGGCACACGGGGCGGGTGGCCCACGAGTGAGGGCTGATGGCGGATCGACCGGGACCTCCAGACAACGCGGTGAGAGCTGATCCGATTTAGAATCCAGCGTGGCCTATTGTTACCACAATGGAGTCACACTAGGATTGGGGCAACCCGGCCCCTCCGACGCAAGGATCACCATGAAGACCACGGTCCGGAAACCGCTGGCATCGCTCGCCGCGGCCTGTCTCGTCGCCGCACTCTCGAGTCTCACCCTCACCCCGGCCTACGCCGAGCCGGCAGACGACTCGGAGCCGGTGGCGGATCTCTACGCCTCCCAAGTCATTGACGACCACCTTAGCTACGTCGTTCCGGGCGAGGAGGTCACCTTCGAGTTGGAAGTCGTGAACCTCTCCAAGGATGTCCCCTCCGAGGACGTCGTGCTCACCTACGAGCTCGATCCGAGCTTCACAGGGACCACCGTCGAGACCAGCGGGGACGCGGGCCTGTCGTGCTCGGTGGATACCAAGGCCGACGGCAACGTTGTGACGTGTACGTCGGACTCGATCGGCCCAGGTCAACAGGGCTTTGTGAAGGTGACGACGAGGGCTCTGGAGGAGCCAAAGGACAGGTACTACTTCAACGAGGGTGGGTTGACGTCGGCGACGAAGAACGCCCACGACGGCGACTACCTCACGTACGCCCAGCTGGGCGAATTCGTGACCTGGGACGCCGATGTTCGGATTTCGGCCGAAGCCGTCGGTGAGGTCGTTCCTGGCGAGAGTGGCGAGTGGACCATCACCGTGACGAACGCGGGGCCGGAGACGGCGAAGTCCCTCCTCGTCGATTCGTTGGTGTTCCAGAGCAAGATCACGGATCAAGGACCGTCCGCGTGGGGCTACTTCCCAGAACTATCCTCTGAGGCCCCGAACGTCGTGTGCGATCTCGCGTGCGACGTGGAGGATCTTGCTCCGGGAGAATCCATCATCCTCACCACTACGGTGGATCTCAGCGGCCTCGACGGGGACGAGGTCGAGGCCACATTCTCGGTCTTTCCGTTCGGCGGCGATCTGAATCCCGACAACAACCAAGTGACGCTGCGCTACGAAAAGACGTCTAGCGAACCTGAGCAGCCCGCCGAACCCGAGGAACCGGTCGAGCCTGAGCAGCCAGCGGAGCCC
>JAUNVA010000005.1:542-150780 GCA_030537895.1 Bowdeniella nasicola | reverse complement strand
ACCAGGCCGATGCAAAATCACCTGATCCAACTTGCCGACCTCTGAATCGACGCGGAACCCCTTTGTCACTGTCGTCTCCTTTCGGATAGTGGGTCTGAACACGACCCGTCGTTTTGTCTGTCGTAGGAAAGCGTGCCCCGGTGCGGCGCCACGGCGGCACCGGGGCACGCCAGGGATGAGTTACATCGAGATGGTGCCGTTGATCAGGAGCACGAGGGCCAGAATGCCGAGGATCACAACGACCACGGACACCACGAGCTCCTTGGTGCCGGCGAACACGGGTTCGCCACGCTCCTTGCGCGCCCAGGCGTGAATGATAAGGCCCGGGGCGTAGAGCATTGTGGCGAGGAGCAGATAGACCAGGCCCGCGCCGTAGAGCAGCCAGATCGCATACACCGTCGCGACAACACCAAGAATCAGATCGCGCTTGCGTCGACCAGGGCTGCCCTCGTATTCCGAACCGGTCTTCGCAAGGAAGGCGGCGTACATGGTGGCGAACAGGTAGGGAATGAGGATCAGCGACGAGGACAGGTAGATGAGGGAGAGGTAGACCCCTTCACCCATGAACGCCGTCAGGACGAGCATGATCTGCATGCAGGCACTCGTGAACCACAGAGCTGTGGTGGGCGACTGGTTCGCATTGAGCTTCGCGAAGGCCTTGGGCATCGTCTGGTCTTCGGCGGCAACCTGCATGATCTCGACCGGGATCATGATCCAGGACAGGAGCGCACCAAACAGGGAGATCACAAGCCCAACGGACACGATGATCGTGCCCGGTCGTCCGATCACGTGCTCCAACACGCCCGCCATCGACGGGTCATCAAGGCCGGCGACTGCGGCGCGCTCCATCACGCCGAAGGACAGCAGGTTCACGAGCATGAGCAGCGCGAGAACAGCGAGGAAGCCGATGACGGTGGCCTTGCCGACGTCGGAGCGCTTCTTCGCACGAGCCGAGTAAATCGAGGCGCCCTCGATACCAATGAACACCCACACGGTCACGAGCATCATGCCGCGCGTCTGGTCGAGGATCGACCCAAGGTCCGCATCCCCGGTGCCCCAGAAGTCAGTGGCGAACAGGTCGTACTTGAAGCCGTAGATCGCGAGGATCACGAACAGGCCGATAGGCACGAGCTTCGCGATAGTCGCGATCGTGTTGATGATGGCTGCCTGGCGCACACCCGCCAGGACGAGCCCATGGAGCAGCCAGAGCAGCACCGAGGCGCCAATGATCGCCGCCCAAGTGGTGCCATCACCGAAGCCACCGAACCAGAGGGACAGGGTGGCGAACAGTAGGACGAAGTAGGCGATGTTGCCAACCCAGGCAGAGAACCAGTAGCCCCACGCGGAGAAGAAACCGGTCAGTTGACCGAACAGGGCCTTCGCGTAGGAGTAGACACCGGCGTCCAGGTCGGGCCGGCGGTTCGCCAGGTTCTGGAACACCAGCGCGAGGCAGCACATACCGATCGCGGTGATGATCCAGCCGATAACGGCGGGGCCTGCCGCCGTCGTCTCAGCAACGTTTTGTGGGAGGTTGAAGATACCGCCGCCCACCATCGAGCCCACAACGAGCGCGAGTAGGGGAGCGAATGTGAGCTTCTCACTCTCAGGGATTTCATTCGGGGTATCGACGAGCCCTTGGCTGGTGCCGTCTGGGCGCGCGTCGGGTCCGGAACTCATACCGTCTCCTTTGGCGTCTGAGGGAAATGGTCCACCACGTGGACACCTCTATGAGTGTAACTTTTTGATAACGAAAGGTCTATCCGCGCAAGCACTGCAGAGACCTTCCGGCGCCCAGATCTGCGCGAGCCCTGCCACAATAGGGACCATGGCCCTAGATTTGTCGCAGATTACTCCCCCGATTGCCCTCACGCCCCTTGATGGGCGCTACCGCGGCGTCGTCGCTCCCCTCGTTGATTCGCTCTCGGAAGCGGCCCTCAATCGTGCCCGCCTCACCGTGGAGATCGAGTGGTTGATCCACCTGACCGACGGCGGCATCCTGCCGGGTGCCCCACGCCTCACGGAACGGGAGATCACCTACCTGCGTGCCATTCCCGATTCCTTTGGGGCTGAAGACATTACGGAGCTCAGCGAAATCGAGGCCGAAACACGCCACGACGTGAAGGCCGTCGAATACTTCCTGAAGCGCCGCCTTGCGGCCGCCCGGGAGGAGCTCGGCGCAGAGTCGACCCTTCCCGGACTCGGCGAGGTCGTCCACATCTTCTGCACGTCCGAGGACGTGAATAACCTGTCCTACGCGCTCATCGTGAAGGACGCCATCACGCGAACCTGGCTGCCGGCCGCCCACGCGCTCACCGCGCAGATCGCGGACCTCGCCCGCGCGCATCGTGACGTCGCGATGCTCTCGCGCACTCACGGCCAACCGGCCACGCCCACCACACTCGGCAAAGAACTCGCCGTCACCGCCTACCGGCTCTCGCGCCAACTGCGCCGCATCGCGAGGACCACCTATCTCGGCAAGATCAACGGTGCGACCGGCACCTACGGCGCCCACACGATCGCGGTGCCCGACGTGGACTGGCCACAGGTGGCCCGCGATTTCGTCGAGCACCTCGGCCTCACGTTCACACCGCTCACCACCCAGATCGAGGCGCACGACTGGCAGGCGGAGCTCTACGCCGACGTCGCCCGGTTCAACCGGATTTGTCACAACCTCGCGACCGACGTGTGGACCTACATCTCGCTCGGTTATTTCAAGCAGAACCTCGCCGCGCAGGGCTCGACAGGCTCGTCAACCATGCCCCACAAGGTGAATCCCATTCGCTTTGAGAACGCAGAGGCGAACCTGGAAATCTCCTGCGCCCTGCTCGACACGCTCGGCGCCACCCTCGTGACATCGCGCCTCCAGCGTGACCTCACCGACTCCACGACCCAGCGCAATGTCGCCCCGGCACTCGGCCACTCCTTCCTCGCGATCGACAACATTGCGCGGGGGCTCGCCGGACTCGACGTCGATCCCGTCCCACTGGAAGCCGACCTGGACAGCGCGTGGGAAGTTCTCGGCGAGGCTGTCCAGCAGGCTATGCGCGCGGCCCTGGTAGCGGGCGCCACCGGGATGGAGGATCCCTACGAGCGACTCAAGGAGCTGACCCGCGGGCGGAGCGTCAGCGCGCAGGACATGCGTACCTTCATCAGTTCGCTCGGCCTGCCCGACGACGTCGAGGCCCGCCTGCGCGATCTCACCCCGGCGAGTTACACGGGTCGGGCCTGTGAGCTCGTTGCCGAACTCGACTACCTGGTCCCCACGCTCGAGGAGCTCACGGGCGACACGAGCGTTGAGCTCACGTAGCCTGGGCGCCGTGACCGTACTTCATTTGATTTCTGGATCCGTCAGCCCCGAGCCTGCCCTAACCGGGATCGCCGCCTGGGCAGTCGATCTCATGGAGCTCTTGGGGGCGTTTGGTGCGGCAGTGCTCGTCGCTGCCGAAAACCTGTTTCCGCCCATCCCGTCCGAAGTGATCCTGCCGCTGGCCGGCTTTACGGCCTCGCGTGGCACCCTCACGCTGCCGGCAGTGATCGGCTGGGCGACTGTGGGCTCCGTCGTCGGGGCGCTCGCCCTCTACGGGGTGGGTGCCGCTCTTGGGCGCGAACGCACACGGGCCGTGATGGGGGCACTCCCCCTCGTGAAGGAATCGGACGTCCGTAAAACGGAGGCCTGGTTCGACCGGCACGGCACGTGGACGGTCTTCGTGGGGCGTATGGTCCCCATCTTCCGCTCCCTCATCTCAATCCCCGCCGGCGTGACCCGCATGGGGCTCGTGACCTTCCTGTCCCTCACCACGGTGGGGTCCCTCATCTGGAACTGTGCGCTCATTCTCGCCGGCTACTACCTGGGCGAGAACTGGCACCTCGTGGATGAATACGTCGGGGTCTTCTCCTTCGTCGTTGCGGGGATCATCCTCCTGCTGTTGGGTTGGTGGGTCATCAGCCGACTGCGGACCCGCACCCGAACGCAAGAAACCGAAAGAAGCCGTCCCTCATGATGCTCCAAAAGCCCGTCCCGCCCGGCGTCGTCAAGGCCTACCTCGGGCACGGTTTCGACCGCGTTAGCGGCTGGGTCATGGACGCCGCCGACCTCGCCGATGTCACCGATATCGACCAGCTGCGCCGCATCCACCACCTCGACTACGCGCACTCCCCCTATCCGACGGGTGAGCCACTGCATATCCTGCACGTGCCCGCCCCGCCCGCGACCCCGCTCGTGCGCGCCAATCCCTCCTCGATGAGTGAACTGTTCGAGCTGCCAGAGGACGGCGTCGTCGTCGACGGCGAGATCCGTACTCCCATGCTGTGGCTGGAGCACACGCGCCTGCCCGCAGGCTCGCGACTGTGGCGCTTCACTCCCGGCGAGGAGGGCCCCACTCTGGCGGGCACCTACCACGGTCCGGCGTTCGGCTGGCAAGACGACGACGGTACCTTCATCGCACTGCCGCCCTCGATCATGGCCGGGCGGGTCGCGATCATTGACGGGAAGGCCTACACCGCCGAGCCGGAACTCGACGAGGCGGGCCATCCCGTGTCGGTCACGGTCGCGACGTTCACCGAGACCGAGGGCTTCGAGCAGACCGAATCTGGGCTCTGGGCGAAGGCCGTGCCCTTCGATGAGGTCGAGGTGCTGTTCGAGTCGCACGTGCAGGGCATCTACCGAGAGCTTCCGGTGCGCGTGGTGGAGCGGTTCGACACCGCCGAGGGCTCTACTGCCCGCATCGCCTCGCTCGCCCTCGATCACGGCGCGAATCTCGCCGCCGGCTTCGACCTGATCGAGGCGGGCACCTGGGAGGCGAGCGTCCCCTGGGATGAGGTCTCCGACATCGAGCCCACCCAGCGGGTCGCGAAGGCGTGGGTGAGTGAGGAGGACCTCAAGAACTCCACGCCGATCCACGCCCAGGACGAGGCCGAGCAGCGGATGACTCCGCCGAGCGAAGCGACCGGCGACGTCAACGCGTTCGCGCAGCCACCGAGCGAACAGGCCACGGTAACAATCTCCCAGAACCGCGATGACGCGCCGCCTGTCCCCCCACAGCTCCAGGAGATCTACATCGAGATCATCCGCGCAATCGCCGAGAATGCACCCGCCGAGGCGGAGCGCGTGGAGCTGCTCGTCATGGTGGTGAACACTTCGATGCAGGTGGCTGCGCAAGCGATCCTGCCCAACGACCAGGTGATCGGCCTGCCGGACCTTCCCCAGGCCATTGTGGATCCGCTCACAAGGCTGCGGGTTCTCACCTACCACGAGGAGCGGGGCGCCTGGTTCTCCGCGGCGATCCGCATGACGCCTGAGGGACAGTTCACGGTGAACGTCAATACGGACGAGGAGCCCCCGCTGCGTCAGGATTTCCCAGCGGCGGAGTGGCGCGCGGACCTCGAACGCTTCCCGCGCAGTGAGGAACACATCCCGGATTGGCTACGCGCGAAACTGGAGGAGGACTAAGCGGCGGGAAGCCTTACACTAGAGCCGCGCCCTACCCATCCGATTCCAAGGAGCGTGTTCATGTCCAGCTTCGATCGCACCGTCGTCCTGAAGGTTGAGGGGATGACCTGCGGCCACTGCGTCGCGCATGTCAGTGACGAGCTTTCCGAGATCCCCCAGGTGGACAACGTCGTCGTGACCCTCGTCAAGGATGGCACGTCGACAGTCACCGTCTACATCTCGGCCCCCGTCGACGACGACGCCCTGCGTGCGGCGATTGACGAGGCCGGAGATTACACGGTGCGCGCCATCGAACGCGACTTCTAACGCCCTGGCGCTCCCCTGGGCGCGAACCGCCTAGAATCGCCACATGAAGAACAGTCGGGAGCCGAGCGAGGTGGAAGCGATTTCTACCCAGCTCACCCCCGATCAGCTGCCCGGCCACCCCGTGCAACTGATCGACTCCCCCGAGCGGATTATCCGCCGTCCAAAAGACGGCCTGCGCACCATTACGACGACGCTCGCGATGGTGCTCGTCGCGCTCATGTCGATCTACGCCCACGGCACCACGGCGGGCGTGACCGAAGATGTCTATTCCGCCGTTGCCCGCACCGCGCGTCAGATCCTGCTCGTGCCGGTGAACGTCGCAGAGGGGCTCGTCGTCATGGTGGTGCCGCTTGCGGTGCTGCTCGCGCAGATCGTCCGACGACGCTGGCGGGCGACCGTCCTCATCATCGGTGCCGGCGTGGCCGCCGCCCTGCTCGCCCAGGGCGCCGTCTCCCTCTTGGAAGTGACCAAGCCGAACGCGCTCGCGATCGCCCTGTCCCTGCCGGGTAGGTGGGGGCCGCGCATCGTCCTGTCCTCCTATATCGCGGCGCTCGCCTCGATCCTCACGATGGCCCACCACGCCGCCTATACCCGGGTGGTGCGTCCGTCGTGGTATGCGCTCGCTGCCGTGCTTGCCCTCGCCGTCATCCAGGGTGACCAGTCACTTCCCGGCGCCCTGATCACCGTTCTCCTGGGACGAATGGTCGCATTCGCGCTCGCCTACACGGCGGGCATCCAGTCGGCGCGCGCGTGGGGGGCCTCCCTCATTCGTGGGATCCGACGCACGGGAATCGACCCGTGGCTCGTGGTCCGACTCGACGACGTCGACGATCTTCAGGCCTGGCAGGTTTCCTCCTCCAGCCCACTCGGCTACGTCGAGGGACAGGCTGCGGCAACGTCGGATGGGCTCACCGACCTGGTGGCGCCCGACCCCCTGGTTGACGCTGAGGAGGTTCGTGCCACCCTCACCGAGCAGATGACCCACCCGCGCCAACTGAGCGCCCACCGCAGCTACGCAGTATTCACCGATGCCGAGCACACGCACCGCTACGACGTTCTCGTGCTCGATGCCGAGCAGCAAGTCCTCGGCGTGATCTCCTCCATGTGGGACTCGGTCCGCAACCGGGGCTTGGAGCGGCGCTTCGCGCCGAGCGTACGAGAGAGCGCTGAGCGAGCGATTCTTATGACGTCGCAGGCCCGGCGCGCCGGGGTGCGCACTCCGGAGATCCTCGCAACCGCGCAGGCGGAGACCTCGATTATCCTCCCGTTCGAACCGCAGCCGAAGGCGCTCCCGCTCTGCGACCTGAAGGAGGGCGACCTCCCAGAGTGGCTCCTGCGCGAGGCTTTCCGTGACGTGTGGCACCAGCTGCTTGCCGCGCACCGGCGCGGCCTCGCCCATCATGAGATCTCGGGGCGCTCCATCCTCGTGGACGACCGCGGCCGCGCCTATCTGAACGCATGGGACGATGCCGAGCTGGCCTCTTCCGACCTGGCGCGGCGCCTCGACCTCGCCCAGCTACTCACGCTCACGGCCCTGCACCTCGGTCAGGAGGAGGCGCTTGCTATGGCGCGCGCCGAGGCCGGCGACGACGCCGTCGTCTCGATCGCCTCGCTCCTACAAAAGGCCGCGCTTCCGGCGGTGACCCGCAGCGAACTACGCCACCACCGCGATCTCTTGCCCAACCTGCGCGAGGCACTCGTGGATAAGGTCCCCGAGGCCGATGCCACACCGATGCGCCTGGAACGCGTGTCCCTGAAATCCCTCGTGATGGTGACCATCGCCGTGTTGGCGATCATCATCGTGCTCGGCTCGCTACAGCTCGACGATGTGCTGGAGGCGGTGCGCTCGGCAAACCCGTGGTGGATGGTCGCGGCCTTCGTGTGCGGCCTGCTCACCTACGTGGGCTCCGCCATCGGGCTCGTGGCCTTCACACCCGAAAAGATAGGCATCTGGCGCACGACTCTCGTGCAGGTGGCAGCGTCAATCGTCTCGCTCGTGGCACCCGCCGGGATCGGACCGGCCGCGATGGACCTGCGCTTCCTCACGAAGGCCCGAGTACCGGCGCCACTCGCCGCCGCAACGGTAGCCCTCACGCAGGCGTCGCGATTCGTCATCACGGTGGCGCTACTCGTCATCGTGGCCCTCGGTTCAGGGAGCGCCGGCTCGGTTTCATGGCCGGAACTTCCGACAATCATCACGCTGGCCGGCGTGCTCGCAGCCGTGGCCACCCTGTTCGCGTTCCCGCAGGTGCGGGCCTGGGTCATGAAGAAGATCGGTCCCACCCTCCGCCAGATCTGGCCCCGCCTACTGTGGGCCCTCGGCTCCCCCAAACGCCTCGGGATTGCGGTCGCTGGCAACATCATCATGACCGTGGGCTACGTGGCCGCCTTCGGCTTCGCGCTCCTCGCGTTCGGCTACACCCTCTCTCCCATCACGCTCGCCATCACCTTCCTCGTCTCGAACTCCGCGGGGTCGGTGGTACCGTCGCCGGGCGGTATCGGCCCCGTCGAGGTGGCACTCACCTCCGGCCTCACGCTCGCCGGAATCCCGTATGCGACGGCGCTGTCGGTGACGATCGTCTACCGCCTGCTCACGTTCTGGGGCCGGGTGCCGCTCGGCTGGTGGGCCCTGCGCCATCTTGAAAAGACGAATGTCATCTAGGAGCGGCGGGTGGCTCGGGCCACCCTCCGACGCCGCGACTGCCCACGGCGTCCGGCCCGACGCCGACGCTCTGTCCCCCGCCGCAGGCGAGGCTTCTCCACCGCGTTTATCCCTGCGTCATGCCGAGACCCCTCCGCCCCCGCCCCTTCACGGTCCGCACAGGGGTAGCGACGAAGACTCTGCTCCGCTGTGGCGGTGGGCACGCATCGCCGTCGTCGCCGCGGTCACGTTCGCCGTCCTCACGTGGATTTCTCACGCCCAATGGGTCGGTCTGATCTCCCCGTCCTGGGACCTCGGGATTTTCACGCAACTGGCCGATGCCTACGCGCACCTACGCGCGCCCATCGTTCCCATCAAGGGTGAGGGCTACCATCTCCTCGGGGACCACTTCCACCCGATCCTGATCGCGCTCGGGCCAATCTATCGACTCGCCCCCTCCGCCTTCACGCTGCTCGTCGTCCAGAACGCGCTATTCGCGTGCACGGCCGGCCTCGTCGTGCGCGGCTGCGAACGACGAGGCTATCCGATCTGGGTGGGGCTTTGCCTGGGGCTGAGTGCCGGCCTCGGCTGGGCCACGCAGTTCGCAGTGGCAGCCGAATTCCACGAGGTGTGTGCGGCGCTGCCGTGGTTGACGCTCGCCCTATTTGCCTACCTGGAGGATCGGCCGGTGGCGGCGGCCGGCTGGATGGCCCCATTGGTGTTCGTGAAGGAAGACCTGGGGATCACGGTCGCACTCTTCGGCCTGCTCATCGCAGCCCGGGCCCGGTCGGTGGCTCGCCGCGCTGGGTCGACGCACGATGGCGAAACCGACGACGCTCACGCTACGGCACGCGCGAGGGCTACCAGACTCGACCCCACCACCGGCCAGGTTGCCGGCGTCACTTTAGCCGCCTGGGGTGTTATCTGGTCTGTTCTTGCGATTGGCGTGATCCTGCCGGCGTTCAACGTGAGCGGCCACTACGACTACACGGGGCGTCTCGGCCTTCCCCTCACCGATCTGCTCGCTCCCGGGCCGCGCTGGCTGCTCGTCGGCCTGCTCATTGTCACCGCCGGCGGCCTGGGTGTGCTCTCACCGCTCGCCGCTCTCATGCTCCCCACCCTGACGTGGCGCTTCCTTGGCGACGTCCCCTTCTACTGGTGGATCGGCTGGCACTACGACGCAATCCTCATGCCGATCGCGATCGCTGCTCTCCTGGATGGCGCCGATCGCCTGGCTCGCTTGCGTGGTGGGGCTGAAGCGAGGTGGAAACGGCGGCGGATCACGCATTCATTTCGCAGTGGACAGGCGCACGCGAATCAGCGCCCCCTACGCCCCCGTGCCCACCCCATCACCCAACGGAGCGGCCTGCGCGCTCAGCCCACGCTGGCTCTCGCCGTCCTCATCAATCTCTCCGCCACGGCGCTCGTAGCGGAAAGCCTCCCCATCTGGGAGCTGTCCAGCGCGCCAGATCGTCCCGTCGGGACGACGACAGCGGGGGCGCGCCTCGATGCCGCCCACGACATCATGGCCCTGGTCGACGCCGAGTCTGCGGCGGCGGGGCGGCCCATCAGCGTCATGAGCGATCTCACGCTCATGGCACGCCTCGTGCCCCACGCTCGCGTCTATTGGGTCCGTGAGACGCGCGTGACACCGCGCCTAATCGTCGTGGATCGCTATTGCCGAGCATGGGGCAAGGCCTACCCTGAGGACATCAGCACGTGGGCCGCCCAGCGGTTTGGAGTGACCTACGACGTCATCGTCGAACGCGAAGGATTCCAGGTGGCACGTCGTGTTAGCTAAACGGACCATCATTGGGGTCGAGGCGCGGGTGCTCGGTTTCGTCGCGGCTGGATCGGCCCTCGGCGCCCTCACCCGCTGGGCACTCACCGCCCTACCGGGCTTCGGCCACCTCCCCACGTCCGGCACCCTCGTCGCAAACCTCATCGGGGCCTTCGTCCTTGGAACGGTCCTCGAGGGTCTGCGCGAGCCGCTGCTGCGTGCCTGGCTCGCCGACGTGCGCATGCTCATGGGGTCGGGGTTTTGTGCCGGCCTGACCACCTATTCGAGCTTCGCGCTCGAACTCATCCGGATGGGCGCGACCTCTCCCATCGAGGCCGCGATCTACGCGACGCTCACGATCCTCGGCGGGCTCACCCTTGCGACCGTCGGATTCCAGGTGGGCTCCGCCATTCGCAAACGGCGCTGGCGCCGGCGTAGGGGGCAGGCATGACCACGCCCCTCACCGCGCTGGCACTCGCGCTCGCCGCGGCCCTCGGCGGCGTGTGTCGCGTCAGCCTCGACATCGCCGTGCGCCGCGGCCGCGAGGGGGTGGCGGGGATCATCGTCGTGAACGTGCTCGGCTCCTTCCTGCTCGGTTTGCTTGCCGCCGCCCTTGGTGTCCTGACACTGATCGACGGCACTCTACGCGTCGGTGCCTCGCCCACCCCCACGCTGTACACCGTGGTCGGGCTTGGCTTCCTCGGGGCCTTCACCACCTTCTCCACCGCGATGGTCGACGTCGCGGCGCTCGGTCGACGCGGCCGCTACGGGAGGGCGACGGCGCTGGCGCTCGGCACACTCGCACTCTCGGTGGCGGCCTGTGCCCTCGGCGTCTTGCTCGGGTCCTAGCTTTCGACGCGCGACGCCGCGACGGACCGCCCCTCGACTGCGATGTCCGATCCGTGGTTCGCCTCCCTATCGGGTATGGACAGACCCGGCTACCCTGGTCATATGACCTCCTCCGTGCGCTTGGGGCGCACATTCTCGACCGGCCAGCTCATTGCGTGGCTGTGTGGAGCCGCGCTGGTTTTCGCCTCCTTTGCCGCGGCGTTGCCCGCTCGGGCGCACGACGTCCTCGTCTCCTCCAGTCCCGAGGACGGCGCCACGCTGTCGAACCCGCCGGCGGAGATCGTCTTGACGTTCAACAACGAACTACTCGATCTCGGCGAGGGGGCGGCCGCCGTCGCCATCACCGATACCGCCAAGAACCAGGTGGCGGGCGGCCCACTGCACATTGAGGGCCGCGACGCCCGCTTCCCCGTACCCGAGCTACCCGACGGCGCCTACCGGGCCGCCTGGTCGGTGGTCTCCTCCGACGGACACCGCATCCAGGGGGTCATCTCCTACACCGTCTCCGGGGGCGGGCAGGCCTCCCCTGCGAACCCCGGGAGCGAGGCCGGCGCGAGCGACGCGGACCGGGGAACGGATTCCGAAACCTCCGGCCCCGAGGGGGACGCGACGGCGTGCGAGAGCCCGGGCCCCTGCGACTCGGACGACGCGGCCGCGGCTCACAACTCGGATGACGGCGCGGAGTCGGCGGGTGGATTCACCCTCCCGACCGCGGTCTATCCCATCATCGGAATCGCCATCATCGCGACGATCATCATGATCATTCTCAAACTGAAGAGGACCCAACCATGACTCTGCGCAAGCCACTCCTTGCGGGCCTCACCGCCCTCGCCCTGACCCTCGCAGGATGCTCCTCAAGCAGCGAGAAGCCGCCCGCGGAGGCCCTCGCCTCCGCTGAGGAGGCAAGCGCGGTGCTCACTATCGATGAGCCGTGGGTGAAGGCCGCGGACGGGAAGATGACCGCCGTGTTCGGGACGATACAGAACACCTCGGACGAGGACGTTCACGTGATCGCCGTCAGCTCCGACGTCGCCGGCCGCGGCGAACTGCACGAGACCGTCGACAAGGACGGCACCATGATGATGCAGGAGATGAAGGACGGCTTCGTCGTGAAGGCGGGTGAATCCAAGGAGCTGAAGCCCGGCGGGGACCACCTCATGCTCATGGACCTCACGCAGGCGATTGAGCCCGGCCAGGACGTCACGATTACCGTCCAGATCGAGGGCGGCGAGCCGTTCGTATTTACCGCCACGGGGCGCTCCTTCACCGGTGCCCAGGAAGAATACGGCGTCCACGGCGAGGACGAGGGCGACATGCACAGCGACCATGACGATGATGCCTACGGCGAGGACGATGACGGACACTAATCCGAATTCCGCACACCCCGACGCCACCGCGAGCTCTTCGGACTCGGACAGCGCCCGGGAGCGGCGCAACGTGCGCCGCCGGGATCTACTCTTCGGGGCGGGCGGCGCTGCCCTCGGTGCTGCCGCCACCTGGGGGGCGAGCGCGCTTGCCGCCAGCGGCTTCGGCTCGGGGCTTGTGCCGTATCCGGGTTCCTCGGGGGCACCCGAGGGCGCCGGCGCCACCAGCGGGGCACAAGCTGGGGAAGTCGGGGCCGCGACGGTCGACTGCCACGGCGCCCACCAGGCCGGCGTCGTCACCACCCCGCAGGCCTTCTTGGTCCTCACGGCCTACGAGCTGACCGAACGCACCGACCGTCAGGCCATGCATCGCCTCATGCGCCTGTGGACCGAGGACATCGAACGGATGACGCAGGGACACGCGACGGTTACGGACACGGAGCCGGAACTTTCCCACCTCCCGGCTTCTCTCACGGTGACACTCGGCCTCGGCCCCGATCTGTTCGACAAGCTCGGAATCCCGGAGCGGCGCCCTGCCTGGCTGCAGCAACTACCGCCCTACCCGATCGACAAGCTCGAAGACGAGTGGACGGGCGGCGACCTGTGCCTGCAGGTATGTGCTGATGACCCCATTACGGCGGCCCACGCCGCTCGCGTCCTGACGAAGGAAGCGGTTGCCTATGCCACGCCGAAATGGACCCAGTACGGGTCGCGCAACGCGCCGGGCGCGACCGAACCGGGAGCGACGATGCGCAACCACTTTGGCCAGCTCGACGGCACCCGCAATCCGCAGCCGGAGGAGGAGCCGGGTCTCATCTTCCGCTCCGATTCCGAGCCGTGGCTCGATGGCGGTTCCACGATGGTGGTGCGTCGGATCCACATGAACCTGGACACCTGGGATGAGCTCGATGCGCCCGCCCGCGACGTCGTACTCGGCCGCCGCCACGACACGGGGGCACCGCTCACCGGGCAGAACGAGTTCGACGAGCCCGATCTCGAGGCCACGAACGATCTCGGCTTCCCCGTGATCGACGTTGCCGCGCATATCCGGCGGGCCCGCACCGACGACGGGTCGCAGCGGATCCTGCGCCGCCCCTATAACTATGTTTCCGAACCGCGCCCTGGCGAGATCTCAAACGTGGGGCTGGTCTTCATCGCCTTCCAGGCGGACCTGGAGCATCAGTACCTGCCACTGCAAGAACGCCTCGGCGCTCTGGACCTCCTCAACACGTGGACGACTCCCATCGGATCGGCAGTCTTCGCCATCCCGCGGGGCTTTCAGCCCGGCGAGGTGCTCTGTGAGGATCTCTTCGCCTGAGGCCCCGGCCACGGGGCTCGCGCCGACGCCCGGGCCCCTGAGACCAAGGCCCGCGTCTTCGCGGCGTCGGTCTAGGGTTCGATAGCGCCGCGACCGCGCTCGTCACCGAGTTCGGAATCCTCGACGCTCTCGTTGATGAAGCGCGCGAGGATCTGATCGGTCAGTCCAGTGAGGTAGTCGCGGATCGAGCGCAGCCGACGACGCCGCTGCCGGCCCGTGAGGACGTCGACGGTGCGGATCGAATGTTCGACATTATCGAGCCGACGTCCGAGGTCCGCGGCAATATCCGCCTCCCAGGGGCTGTCGGCGCTTGCGTTCAGATAGGAGACCTGCTCACGCAACACCTCCACTTGCCGCATGAGGGCCGCCGGGCTGGCGCCGAGTGACCCAGCCGGGGCGAGCCGCGAGACCATCCCCAGGATCTGGTCCTTTACCTCGGGGTGTTCCTCGAGGTAGGTGAGCAGGCGTGGTAGCTGGGTGCGGATCAGCCCAAAGGCGGGGCCCGCTACCTTGATGAAGGCAACGAGCGCATTGCGCTTACTCATGATCGCCCCCATCGCGTACCTCATCGACGTCGACCCGCGCCACGCCGGTGCGGCCAAATGCCCACACAATGAGCTCGGCAACCGGCCCACGCACACGGGTCACGAGCGGGGCGGGGCTCACGGAGAGGCGAGCCTTCAGGCGTTTGGCGGCCAGGTCGCGCGCCGAGCCTTGCAGCCAGGTAGTGCGGGCGGCAAGGTCACTGCTCTGAAGGAAGACCGGCCCTCCGGTAGGGCTGGGTAGCAGAGCGGCAAAGGTCCCGAATCGGCGCGCCAGTTCTAACCGATCCGCGGCCCGCAGACGGCGCACTTCCCATCCGGGCTGCGCGCGCCGAAGGTCCTCGTGGTGCACGAAGTACTCGAGCGTGTTCGCCTGGGAGTCACAGAACTTCATGGGCGCCGGTGGTCCGGCAAGGACCTGATCGGCCAGGCCCGAAAACCCGAAGCGGTCCAGGGCCCGAACCATCTCACGTTCGGCGAGATGGGCGAGCGGCCCGCCCGCGATCCCGGGCAGCGCCTTCGGGCAGTTCTCGCGCACGTACAGGTGGGCGAGCAGGTCAGCGCTCGTCCACGGGTCACACAGGGTAGGAGCATCCGGGCCAACCTCGCGGCTGAGGGCCACGAGGTCGTGGCGTTCTCGCACGGCTAGGGGGCGGTGTGTCATAGCGATGCGACCTCCCCACCATCGACCCGCAGCGCCGTTCCCGTAATGAACGAGGCCCGCTGGGAGCACAGGAACGCACCGGCAGCCCCGAATTCGGCGGGATCGCCGTAGCGTCCTGCCGGGATGTTCGCGATCACGGAGGCCGCGACCTCCTCGGCGCTCGTGCCCCGCTCGCGCGCGGCGGCGGAGTCCAGCTCGGTGAGGCGTTCGGTGTTGATCCGTCCCGGCAGCAGCAGGTTCACGGTGACCCCATCGGCGGCAACCTCGCGCGCGAGGGTCTTGAGGTAGCCCGCGAGCGCCGCGCGCCCAAGGTTTGACAGGGCGAGGTCGGGCAGCGGGGTCTCGATGCCGGAGGACCCGACGGCGAGGACGCGGCCCCAGCCGCGTGCGCGCATGGCGGGCATGAGCTCGCGCACCAGAGCAACGTGGGGCCGCAGCAGCGTGTCGATGGCGGAGGTAATCGCCGCCTGGTCGACGGCTCCGGCCGTGCTCGGGGGCGGGCCACCCCCGTTCAAGACGAGAATGTCAAGATCGCCGAGGGCGGCGCGGGCACGTTCGACAAGCTCGGCGGGGCCTTTCTCCCGCGTGAGATCGACCGCAATCGCGACGGCATCACCGCCGCGCTCTCGGATGCGGGCGGCGGCCTCGTCACAGCGCCGCGGGGTACGGCCGTTCACGGCGACCCGCACGCCGTCTGCCGCGAGAGCATCGGCGATGGCGAAGCCGAGGCCGGAGGTGGAGGCGCACACCAGCGCGCTGCGTCCGGAGATCTGTAAATCCATCGGTGCTCCTTTCGCGCGTCCCGTTGCGTGTCCGGGATGCCCTGTCGCTCATCGTAGTGTCAATTATGCTGTGCGGCAGGCTCGGGCTTGCCGTCCCCTGGGCGGGCGAGAGCGCGTAGCTCCTGGACATGTCCCCGACCGTGAACGCACCCCATGACGTCTCTTTCCACCATCACCCACGTTGCCGATGACGGCGCCTTCGCCGCGGTCGTCGATCACCTTCTCGTTCCCATTTTCCCGCCATCCGAGCGGGGAGATCGCTCCGACCTGATGGCGATGTTCCGCGCCGGGGACCTCGATGTGTGGGCCTCCTGGGAGGACGGCCAGCCCATCGGCACGGCGATCGGCAGCTGGCCCAGCGACCCAAACGACGTCATCTTGCTGACCTGGCTCGCCGTCGGCGAAGCCGGCCGGGGCCGCGGCCTGGGCAGCGCCCTCATCGAGACGGTCCGCGAAGCCTGGCGCGAGTCCTTCGACCCGCTGCTCATCCTCGGGGAGGTCGAAGACCCCGATTTCCACGAAGGGAGCGCGGCCACGGGGGATCCGGCCGCCCGCTTGCGCTTCTACGAGCAGCGGGGCGCCCGCCGGGTAGACCTGCCCTTCGTCATGCCGCGGGTGACACCGCGCGATCGGGTCGAGCACATGTTGCTGCTGGCACTCGGCGGGCGGGCACTCACCGCAGGCGGGCCGGACGGGCCGAGTGAGCGGGAGATCGCGGCCGCAATCGATCGCTTCTTGCGCGCCTACCTCGAGATGTCGGCCGAGCCCGTCGTCGCGGGGCGCTACTGCGAGGACATCGAAGCCATGCTGGAGCACGCCCCGCACGCCCGCCTGCTCTAGCGCACCATCCCCCGGGGGGCGAGCACATCCACCGGGCGAGCGCCGCCGGCTAGTGGGTAAGCGCGCTGATCGAGCAGGCGACCGTAAGCGATTCGCCGAGCGCGAGCACAGTGATCGGGTGGGCACCGCCGTCGAGGTCGTTCAGGGCGCCAGGCGCGCACGTCATCGGTTCGACGGCGAGCCCCGCACGGTTGGCGGCGGGGTCATCGTCACGATCCGCCGTGTGGACCTGTAACCAGGGAGCCTCCGTGACCATTCGCACCCCGCGCACACCCTCGGGTGCCCCGTCGGGTACCGCCGAGCGCACGTCGATCACGGAGACCTCCTCGGACGGCTGGCAGTAGGCGTGGTCGATGGTGCGCCCTGCGAGGAGTGGTCCGTCCGTGAGATCGAGCTCGGGTTGCTCGGCGACGTCGACGACGCCGTCTGGCTCTAGGCGAGGTCCGCGCGTCTGATAGACGCACCGGTAGGGCACGTGCGCACTCCAGTCGTCCACGCGGCCCGTGCCGGCGCTGAGATAGGGGTGCAGACCGAGCCCGACGGGGGCGCCGTCGCTCATTGCGAATGCGGTGAGCGCCCAGTCGAGGCCGCCGGCATCATCCAGTCGGTAGGCCACCTGCACGAGTACGTGATGCGGATAGCCGTCCTGAGCGGGCACCTCGGCGACGGCGGTGAGCGCGTCCCCCTCGTGCTCGAGCACCGTGAAGGGAGCCCAAGCGAGCAACCCGTGTAGAGCGTGGCCACGGGCGGGCTCTGTGATGGCCAGCTCGTGGGTGTGCCCGCCATGGCGCCAACGGGCGTCGTAGACGCGGTTCGGCCAGGGCGCGAGCAGGGCGCCTCGATAGTAGGGGCGGATCTCCTCTCGCCCATAACCCACGACGAGGGGGACGCCCCGGTAGGTGAGGGATGCGAGGCCGCCACCGACCCCCGAGATGGTGGCGCGGTAATCGCCGGCAGAGATCTCGTGGGCGGGCCAGGGGCCTGGCGCCTGGTCGAGGGAGCGGATCTCGGTGGTCATCAGCGTTCGTCCTCCGGTTCGCTCATGCGGATGATGGCGGAGTCGTCAAGGTGGCCGAGCCCAGCCCGTTGGCCGAGGAGGAAGAGCTGTTCGGCAAGGCCCGCCATCGGAACCCCGACGCCCGTGTGGTAGGCGGTCGAGGCGACGATTCCGAGGTCCTTCGTGGTCACATCGAGCGAGGTGTGGACCGGCGCCTGCCGGGCCAGCATGCGCTGGGCCCGTTCAGCCACCACGTAGGAGGAGGTGTCCGAGCTCTTCAAGAAGTCGACGACGGCGGAGCGGTCGAGTCCCAGGGCACCCGCCAGGGAAAGCGCCTCGGCGGTCCCAAGAATCTGGACGGCCGACAGCAGCTGGTTCGCGATCTTCATCGCCTGGCCGTCGCCCACCATGGAGCCGACGTGCACGACCCGCTGCGCGATCTGCGTGAGGATCGGTTCGGCGGCGGCGAGAGCGTCCTTGGCTCCCCCCGCAGCGATCAGCAGTTCGCCGCGGCGTGCCCGGTCGGGTCCGCCGGAGACGGGCGCGTCCACGAGGTGTACCTCGCGTTTTGCGAGGCGCTCGGAGACTGCACGCGCTTCCTCGATCCCGACGGTGGTGCACAGCACGACGATTGATCCGGGCTTCAGTACCGGGGCGATCCCGCCATCCGCGTCGCCCGGGTCTCCAAACAGGACCTGGTTCACCTGAGTCGCGTCTCGCACGTTCACCATGATGAGGTCGGCGCTTTGGGCCGCCTCTACCGCCGAGAGTGCGCCGGTGACACTGTTGCGCCACGCGAGTTCGCGCCGCTCCTCATCGATGTCGTAGCCGAGGACGGAGAAGCGCTCAGCGAGTCGGGCAGCGATCGGCAGGCCCGTCGCGCCGAGCCCGATGACGGCCACGGCGGTGACGTCACTCGGCTGGGAGAGCACCTCGGGTGCGAGGTGGCGGTGGCGGGGCGTGATCGGGTTGTTCGCGCAGATATCGACGACGTCGGCGAGGGCGTCGTCGTCGCCAATCGAGCCGGCGTACACGGCACAGGGGACGCCCGCACACGGCCCCGTCTCGGCCTGCCAGAGAGAGACGGCGCCCGGCAGCAGTGAGCCACGCACCCAGCCGCGCCGCATCCCGATGCCGCGGCCCACCGTGGTGGCGATAGCGCCGCCGCGCGACACCACAAACCGCAGCGGCACGGCGTCGATGATCTTGCGAATGATCTGCAAGAGTGCCTGGGACACTCGCCGGTCGAGCAGATAGTCAGCGTCACCGGTGGAGCCCTCACGGGACAGCCGCAGCACCACGTGTTCGTCGTCGAGGCCCTGCACGGCGCGCGAGACCACCTCATCGATGTGCATGGCCCGGCGGTGGTCGACGAGCGCGGGGATCGAGATCTCCACCTCGCGTAGCCCGAGCCGGCGGCGCAGCACGTGCAGTTGGCGTTCGGTGCGACCGGTCGGCTTACCGACGACGACGAGTCCGTGTTTCGCTCCCTCGGCGCGCCCGCCCTCACGCAGCGCCTCCACGTCGGAACCGGAGAGGGGGTGATCGATGTCCTGGCCGATGTAGGCGCGGATAAACTGGGGCGCCACACGGAACAGGAAGCGCCGTCCGCGCGCCTCGGCGCGGTAGAGGGCGATGGCCAGACAGCGCAGGTCGCTCTCTTCGACGGCGTCGACGACGATCGGCACATTGCGGCGCGCCTGCATCAGGAGGTTGGAAACGGCGTCGGGGCCCGTGCGCAGGTCCGCGAGAGTGATGCGCACCACCTCGTCCGCGGAAGTACGGCCGCCCGTGCGATCCTCGATCCACTCGGGGATGAAGGAGGTCTCGAAGGCGAAGGCCGGGTCGGCGGCGAACTCCGTGGTGTGCACGGGATGGTAGACCTCGCGTTCCCCCTTCACGTAGTGGACCGAGTCGATGGTGACGCGCCCGGCGTCGGGAAAGGCTGGACAGATAATGAGGCCGTCGACGTGATGGTTCGCGTCGGCTTCGAGACAGTTCGCGACGACGTCGGTCTCAAGGGGGTAGTGCCCGCGTAGCGTCGAGTCGGAGCGCAGGGCGATGTCGACATCGATCCCAAGCTCGGCGGCTGCGGCAAGGGCCGCCCGCGTGACGTCAAAATCCCGGTCTTCCGTGTCGGCAGCGGCGAGGGCGCGCGTGGCCGTCTCGACGTACACGGCAGGAGCACCGGTGGCGAGTACCCACTGCAGGTCCTCGGTGGACCACGCGGTGACGACAGGCACCGCGCTGACCGACTGGGTCCCGGAGGGATGGTCATCGAGGACGACGATGGGGCGGGTGCGTCCGGTGCGGGCCTCGCGCACGTCCTCGGCACTGAGGTCAAGTGCCGGCAGGTGCGTCTCGAGCAATTCGGGCAGGGTGGGCACGAGCAGTCGCTCCTTTACTTGGTGACGTCTCCATTGTGACCCAGGATGTGTGGCCCACCCCGAGACCTGCGTCCCCTCGGGCGGGTGAGATAGAGCGCGTTCGCGCCGCGTGAGAGGCATCGCTGGCGCCCTCGTGCGCGGCTGCTTGCTCGGCGCCGGGAAGGCTCCGTTAGCTCGCGGGCTCTTCGATACCGAGTTCGCGAGTGCTGTCCGAGTGTGTCGGCACCGTGACGCCGCCGTGGGGGCGACCGAGCGCGGCGTGGAGCAACACGAGCGTCGTGGCGGTGACCTCGTCGAGATCCGCGCCGTCGGCGACGGCGCGGGCGGCCGCATCGATCATGCCCTGCACGAGCTGAGCCGCAAGTGTGGCGTCGGGGGCCTTGCAGTCCTGAGCGATATCACGCAGCGGGGCGAGGAGACGGTCGTGCCAGTGCTGCAGGCGACCGCGGTGACTCGCCGGAATCACGGTGGGCTCCGCAATGCCCGCGCAGTAGCCGGTGGCGGCCGACCGCAGCGAGGTGCGCACGTAGGCTTCGATCTTGTCCATCGGGCCGGGGCCTGCATTCTCGATGGCGTCCTCAAGATCGTGGACCGCGCTCGCCATGAGGTGGTCAAGGGCCCCGATCAGGAGGTCGGCGCTGGAGGGGTAGTAGTGGTAGACCGCAGTTCGAGAAATCTTGGCGCGCTTCGCGACCGCAGCCGGAGTGAGGTTCTTCGGGCCCCCCTGCACGAGAAGATCTGCGGCGGACTGCAGCACCTGCTGTTCGCGCATGGCGCGGTGTTCCATCACGGTTGATGCTTCAATCTTCGGCATCGGTCACTCTCCTCCGACACGATTTCTCTCACGATTCTATGACGAAAAGCGTTCGGAGGGTGTATAGCGTCTCAGGGCGAGCACGCCGGCATCCCGTCGGCCGCCTACGTCGGGAGTGCCGCGGGGCGGCACAACTACGGACAGGCCATCGCGACGGCGTTCCCCCTCGTCGGGACGGACCGTATCACCTGGATAGACCCCCACCAGGGGAAAGAGGACGCCGGCTCCGGATAGGAGGCTCGTCACATCGACCTTCCGTGGGTTTTCGACACCGTGTCGAGATGTTATCGTCACCCTGTCAATAACTTTCTAGGAATCGAGGATCCGGTGCATACTTCTCGTCCCACGACGAGCGCGCCGACGCCGTTGACCGGTCGCGCGCGGTGGCTCGCGCTCGGCTCGATCGCCCTCGCCGTCGCGCTCGTCATCATGGATGCCACGATCGCGAACGTCGCGCTCCCCGTCGTCATCCGCGAACTCTCGCTCACACCGTCGGCGGCCCAGTGGGTGAATGCCGTCTACTCTCTCGTCTTCGCTGCGTTCATCATCACGGCTGGGCGGGCCGGCGATCTCTTCGGGCGCCGCACGCTCGCGAGCGGAGGCCTCATCGTTTTCCTCCTCGCCTCACTCGCGGCGGGCGCATCCACGAGCGCCGCCTGGCTGATTGCTGCCCGCACGGTACAGGGCCTCGGTGCCGCCTGCGTCATGCCGGCGACACTCTCCACGATCAACGCGCTCTTCCGGGGCCGAGATCGCTCCATTGCGTTCGCCGTCTACGGCTCGATGATCGGCGGGATGGCGGCCGTTGGGCCGCTCGTGGGCGGCTGGCTCGCCACCGACGTGAGCTGGCGGTGGGCCTTCTGGCTCAATATTCCCTTCGGATTGATTGCGCTCGCAGGGCTCATTTACTACACACCGAACACGCGTGGTGAGCGTGTTCAGCCGGGCCTGCGTTCCTTCGACATCCTCGGGGTCGTGCTCGCCTCCGTAGCGCTCGGTGCGATCGTCTTTGCTCTGATCGAGTCCTCCACCTACGGGTGGTGGCGCCGCCCGTCCGGCGCACTCTCCCCAATCCTGCCCACCCTCGCCCTCGGTCTCGTCGCACTGGCCGGCTTCCTGGCGTGGGAACGGCATCGGGAACGCCAAGGCGCGGACGTGCTCGTCCACCTCGGCCTGTTCCGGGTGCGCACCTTCACCCTCGGTGTGGCCACGGCCTTCCTGGTCTCCCTCGGGGAATTTGGCTTGATCTTCGTGCTGCCGCTCCTCCTGCAGGGAGCGCTCGGCTACGATCCGCTCGCGACCGGATGGCTCATGATGGCTCTCGCGGCGGGGACGTTCCTCGCCTCCGGCCTCGTGCCGCATCTGGTACGCGCCTGGGGTAAGCGCACAGTAATCCGTGTGGGACTGATCGCCGAGGCACTCGCCGTCGCCGTGCTCGCCGTCGCCACCCCGCTCGGCAGCGGCGCTTCCGCCCTCGTGCTCGCGGCCTATGGAATGGGAATCGGACTCGCGAACGCACAGCTCACCGACACGACCATGGAGGACGTCCCCGTATCGGCCTCCGGGGAGGCATCGGGCCTGCAGACGACGATCCGACAGCTCGGCTCAGCTCTGGGCATTGCGCTCCTCGGTGGCCTCATGATCGGCCAGCTCGCGACCCACACCGAGGCCGCGCTTAGAGCGGCCGACTACCCAGAACCGGCGGTCGAGCAGATCACCGACATCGTGCACGACTCGGTGGGTGCCGCAATCCCCGCGCTGGACCAACACGATCCGGCCGCGGCGGACCTCGCACGCACGGCGCTGATCGACGCCTCCCGCACGACGTTCGGGCTCGGCGCGGGCGTACTCGGACTCGGTGTCGTCATGTCTCTCGCGCTGCCCGCCACGCGGCCCCGCACCACGGAGGACGACGAGCCCGCCGCCCCGATGGAGGCTTCCGCCGACAACGCCGATCCGCGAGACCTTCAGGCCCTCCGATAGGCCGAGACGCTCGCCTCCCCGCGCAGCGCGAAGCGCCACGGGTAATTCTCCGGGTCCCCACCCGGGCCCGAGACGCCCGTGCGCCCCGTCTCGCGAACACTGCCCACCGGGGTGGTCGGCACGAGGAGGTGGTAGAGCCGGCTCGAGTGGTTAGTGCCGGGAGTGAGTGAGTCGAGGCGAGCCCCGCTATCAGCCCTCGTGAGCCCGAGCGCTGCGGCAAGGTTTCCGGGGCCGCGCGCCAGGTGGGCGTGCGGCAGTGGTGCGACCGACTGACCGCGTGCGCGACGGATCTCGCGCCTGCGTCCCTCGGCCCGTGTCACGCCCGCCACGACCTCGCCCGCTCGCAGGAGAACCGCCCCGACCTCCCCTGCCTCGTGGGCGACGATATTCACGGCGTGGTGCATCCCGTAGGAGAAGTAGACGTAGAGCGAGCCGACCGGGCCCGCCATCACGCGGGTGCGGGGGGTGAGCCGACGGTAGGCGTGCGAGCCGGGGTCACCAGGACCGCAGTAGGCCTCAACCTCGGTGAGACGAATCGCGACGTCGTCGACCATGAGGACCGCGCCGAGCAGACGCGGTGCCACCTCGACGGGATGCACCGCGAGGTCCTCCCCACGTACCGCACGCAGATCCGCACCCCAGGTCGGCGGTGAGGATTCGCCCTGCGGGGGGCGGCGGCGCACCTCGGTGGTGGGCCCACCACCCCGGTCGTCACTGTCAGAGGCGGGTGTCACCATCCCAGGCCCCAGGCGTCGGCGAGCAGTTCGTAGGAACGTACGCGGAGCGCCGGGTCGTAGACGTAGCTCGCGGTAATGATCTCGTCGAGGTCGTAACGGGCCGCAAAGTTGGCCAGGGTCTCGGCAACCTTGTCGGGCGCCCCCACCGCCGTGACGCCGCCCGGTCGACTCACGAGACGGTAGGTACGCTCGTCGAGCACATCGGACAGGTCGTGCACGGGCGGTTGCAGCGGCGCGGGCCGTCCCGAACGCAGTCCGGCCTGCAGGCGCTGCGAGGTCGTGAACAGGTAGGCGGCCTCGTCCTGGGTCGGCGCCACCAGCACGGTCACACCCGCCATGACACGGGGCCGGTCGATCTGTGCCGTGGGCGCATCGGCGTTGAAGTGAGCGCGGTAGTGCGCGAGCGCCTCCTCGAGTTGGGCGGGGGCGAAATGGGAGGCGAAAGAGAACGGCAGGCCGAGTGCTGCCGCGACGCTGGCGCCGCCGAGGGAGGACCCCAGCATCCACAGGGGCACGCGTGTGCCCTCCCCGGGCAGGGCACGCACCGCGCCGGTGGGGACGTAGTTGCGGTCCAGGAGCGAGAGGGAGCGACGTTCATCGCCTAAATCCCGCGCCCCAGGCTCACCCAGGTGGCCCAGGTAGCGGGCGAGGTCGGCGACATCGGCTGCAAAGTCGGGCAGGTCAGCCGCTCCGCGGCGCAGCGCCCGGGCAGTCTGCGGATCCGTCCCGGGCGCGCGCCCGAGTCCCAGGTCGAAACGGTCCCCGTAGATCGTGGCGAGCGTGCCGTAGTACTCGGCCACCATGAGCGGCGCATGGTTCGGAAGCATCACGCCGCCCGAGCCGAGTCGGATCCGGGCGGTGTGCTCGGCCAGGCGGGCGAGCAACAGGGAGGTGGCCGACGACATAAAGGTCTCCGAGGAATGGTGCTCGGCCATCCAGTAGCGGGCGTAGCCGAGCTCGTCGGCGCGCACCGCGAGGCGGAGCGAGGCTTCCAGCGCATCGGCCGGACTCATGCCTTCGGAACGTGGGGCGAGATCCAGGATTGAGAGCAACGGACGCGAGGCAGTCATGCACCGATTGTGCCTCGTCCCCCCTGCCAACGCACCGCCACCACAGTGACCCTCGTGAACAATCCGGTCGGATCGCTTGATGCCCCCAGCCAGAGGGCTGGCCCGCCATGCGCGGACGCGCCCACCCGCGTCTCGAGACTGAAACCTCTAGGCGACACAGCGCACATTAGCGGCTACGCTCAGCCCTAATATCCACCCGAGGTTGGGCGAGACGGTATCGGCGTGCCCCCACACGCCGCCCCGCCGCGGCACCACCAGGCCGTGGGCGGCAGGCCGACTGCCTATCCGCGATTACGCAAGGCACATCATGAACGAGAGTACGGCGCAAGCCATAGCCCTGATCATCTACTTCGTCGCGATGATCATGATCGGCCTGTGGGCTTACCAGCGCACCGATGATCTAGACGACTACATGCTCGCGGGGCGTAACCTGCCCCCCGCCGTCGCTGCGCTGTCCGCGGGTGCTTCGGACATGTCCGGCTGGCTACTCATGGGCCTACCCGGCGCGATCTACGCGACAGGCCTGGTCGAGTTCTGGATTGCCGTGGGGCTCACCATTGGCGCCTACCTCAACTGGGTGTTCGTCGCGCCCCGTCTGCGTACCTATACCGAGGTGTCTTCGAACTCGATTACGGTCCCCTCCTTCCTGGACAACCGCCTACGCGACACCACGCACCTGCTGCGGATCGTCTCCGGCATCATCATCTTCATCTTTTTCACCTTCTACGTCTCTTCCGGCATGGTTGCGGGCGGCAAGTTCTTCGATTCCTCCTTCGGGATGGAATACCACCTCGGTATGGTCCTCGTCGCCGGCATCGTCGTGCTCTACACGCTGATTGGTGGTTTCCTTGCCGTCTCGTGGACCGACCTCGTCCAGGCGTGCATGATGGTGACCGCCCTCGTCATGATCCCGATCGTCGCGATCATCGAGTTTGACGGCGGTGCCGGAGACCTCTTCCGCACCGCACACGCCGCGAATCCGGCGATCTATTCCGTCCTCGCGGGAACCACCGCCCTCGCCGTCATCTCGAATCTGGCCTGGGGCCTGGGCTACTTCGGCCAGCCACACATCATCGTGCGGTTCATGGCGCTGCGCACCGCACACGACGCGAAGGCGGGTCGCCGCATCGGCATCGGCTGGATGATCTTCTCCGTGGTGGGCACTGCGCTCGTCGCTGTCGTCGGCCTCGGTTACTTCTCGGGCGCCGGTCGGGAGTTGGCCGACCCCGAGACCGTCTTCATTGCCATGGGCAAGGTGCTCTTCCACCCGGTCATCTCCGGCTTCCTGCTCGCGGCCGTGCTCGCGGCGATCATGTCCACCATCTCCTCGCAGCTCCTCGTCACCTCCTCCGCCCTGGTGGAAGACATCTACAAGGTGTTCTCGAAGTCGGGGCGTACCCTGACCGAGAAGCGGATGGTGCTCTACGGGCGCGTGGCCGTTCTCGTGGTGGCAGTCCTCGCGGCCCTGCTCGCATGGAACCCCGACTCCACGATCCTCGACCTCGTCGGCTTCGCGTGGGCCGGCTTCGGAGCTTCCTTCGGCCCGATCATCCTGCTGGCCCTGTACTGGCGTCGCCTCACCAACTACGGTGCTCTCGCAGGTATGATCGTCGGCTCGCTCACCGTCGGAATCTGGGGGCGCTTCCTCAGCGGCGGTCCGGGCTCCATCTTCGACCTGTACGAAATCCTGCCCGGCTTCCTCTTCGCGCTCCTCGTCGCGGTGCTGGTCTCCAAGGCGACCTACACCCACGACGACGGCATCCAGGCCGAGTTTGACGAGGCCGTCCGCCTCTCGAAGGTCGGCAAGCAAGACGACGCCCACGCCGTCTAGCGGTTCGCGGCCCAGCATCTGGCGGGAGGAACCGCCAGATGCTGGGCCTTTGCAGATCTCAACGTCCAGATTCTCACGCTGCGCAAAGTTCAAACCACAAACGGACTCCGCCACCGCCCCACCGGGTGACACCGCACACGTATGATGGAGCCCATGACCTCAGCGTGGGACCGACTCATAGCGGCGAGTCGGCGTCTTGCGCGTCCGGCCCAGCCCCCGAGAGAGCGCGTCGGCATCGTGCTGGCCGGGGGCGGGGCGCGCGCCTCCTTCCAGCTCGGCGCCCTCGAACGGCTCCTCGGCGAGGAGCGCCTCGCATTCGATACCGTCGCGGGCACCTCGGCCGGCGCCATCCTCGGGGGCGTCATCGCCCAACGTGCCGATAACGCGGGACAACACCGCGCCATCGCCGAGCTCACTCGCGCCTGGCGTGACATGCGGGATAACTCCGCGATCTTCCGCGAACGCCCCTGGTTCTCTCTCCTGCAAGACCAAGCCCCGGTCTGGCAGCAGCTGTTACGAGGGGACGCCACCTCGCGCACCCCACGCACCATCGAGATCCCCTCCTTCACCTGGCCCTGGTCGAAGGAACCCGCCGCCGAGCCGCTCACCGTGACACTTCCGGGGATGCCGCAGACCTTCTCCACGATCTCGGGCCTGTGGAACCTCGCGGGCCCCGGCTCAGGGTTTGATTCAATTGCCAAGGGTGCGCTGCGCTCCTCCTCCGTCTTCACGCCCGGGCCGGTCGTGGACCGGATTGTCGAGGAGATCTTCGACCCGGACCTCGTCGCCCATTCGGGAGTGCGGTCCCGCTTTTCCGTCGTCTCCCTCGAAAGCGGCGAGCTTCGCTACGTCGACGGGCAGGGTCGTTTGCGCGACCGCGATGACGTCCCGCTCGGAGTCGACGTCGATCTCACCGACGCGATTGCTGCCTCGTGTGCGATCCCGGGGATCTTCCCACCCGTGCGTCTGGGCGACGAGCACTACGTCGACGGTGGGGTTCGGATGAATCTGCCGGCAGATATCGTCTTTGAGCATCTGCCCGTCGACCGCTGCTACGTGATCTCCTCCGCCCCCGCCGGAGTGCAGCACGACCCGAGCTTTGCGCGCTCGACAATCGTCTCGACCATGATGCGGGCGGGCATCTCCCTCGCCCCCGAGGAGCTGGCCTATCAGGAACGGGCGCGCGCCCGGGCCCAGGGTGGCATCATGATCGACCCGCAAACCGAGATCCACGACGCCATGACGGTCGAGCCGGGACTCATCGCTCTCGCCATCGACTACGGCTACCTGCGAGCCGCCCAGGTCGTGTCCGGAGCGGACGAGCAGGAACAGCGGTTGGCCCGCCATCTTGTCGAAATTCGACGTCTCCTGTGGGCGATCGAGGCGCAGGAGGACCCCCAACGGCGCCGACCAGAGTCCGAGAGTGCCGTGCAGCGGATCGTGGAGCAGGCCCGCGTCAGCACCCAGGTCGAGAGTCCTGAACGGTTACGCCGTACCGTTCGCGACCTCACCCGAGCCCTGCCCGATGACCACCTGCCCGACGGCGCCTTCGCGTGGGGGCACCGCCCCGAATACGTGCCCGTGGAGCGGACCGCCGGCGAACACTAGAGCGCGCTGACCACCGGCCGGACGCACAGCTCCGCCCAGGCGCGCGCTGCGCGGCCTGGGCGGAAAAGCGGCCGCAACGGGCGGCCGCCAACGCTGGAGGGCGCTAGCTTTCGGGCATCCCCCGCAGCCGTACCGACAGACAGGTCACGCACCCCTCAAGCTTGATGAACTCCGAGATGTCGACCTCGATCACGCGGTAGCCGCGCTCCCGGAAGAGCTCGGCACTCTTCGGGGCATCGGCGGCCATGAGAATCGTGTCGTCACCGAGGAGTACCACGTGGCTGCCCGACTCTTCCGGAACGGCGAGGAAGTTCTCCCACACGTCGGGGTCGTCAACCAGGGGCTCATAGCCGACGACGGTGCCGTCGGGCAGGGCCGTCACGGCGGACTTCAGGTGCAACACCTTCGTGAGTGGCACGCCGATAACCTTCGCACCGAGCGGTTCCAGGTACGCGGCGAGTTGGCGAAGGCCCTCCTCATTCGTGCGGCCTCCCTGGCCCACCCAGACGGTGCCTGCGAACTTCAGGACGTCACCACCGTCCAGGGTGCCAGGGGCTTCGATATGTTCAATGCGGTAGCCGAGTTCACGGACCTTAGCCTCAGCCGCCTCAACTTCGGGGCGGCGTTCATCAGCGCCGGGGCGGGCGATGACGGCGACGTCGTCGTATACGACCATGGTGTCTTCCACGAAGACGCCATCGGGGCACGAATCGATCTTCTCCACCTCATGGGTGGTCCACCCCGCAGAGTGCAGGGCGGCGACGTAATTCTCCCACTGCCGCATGGCGAGATCGGCGTCGACCTCGCTGCGTTCGATATGGGTCACGATGCCATCGGCAAGTTTCGGAGAGGGGCGGCGAATCAATGCATGAAAACGTTCCATGATGCTATTGTCCTCCCTATTCCTTCTCTTTTACATCAATGAGACAATTTCAACTGAACCTAAAGACACCCTTCACATATTGGTACGTTTGTACTATCTTTAGTGCACGCGCTCCAACCGACGGAGGTTACGATGAGCACGACGCAGGCGCGACCCGCACGAATCATGGGTGCAACCTTGTTGGGCACTGCAATTGAGTGGTACGACTACGGAATCTATATTTTCGCCGCTGCCGTGGTCTTTCCTCAGATTTTCTTTCCTCACTTAGACCCGGGAACCGGAATCCTCTCCTCGTATGTGACGCTTGCGATTGCCGGTATTACACGCCCGCTTGGCGCCGTACTCTTCGGGCATATCGGGGACCGGATCGGTCGTAAACGCGCGCTCATCGCCTCCCTCGTCATGATGACGGCCGCGACCGTCTCGATCGGGCTGTTGCCCTCCTACCATCAGGTGGGGTGGATCGCGATCGCGCTGCTGCTCATCGCGCGGTCTGTCCAATCACTCGCCGTCGGTGGCGAATGGGGCGGTGCGACCCTCTACGCCGTGGAGGCCGCCCCGCCGGGTCTGCGCGCCATCTACGGGTCCTTCCCTCAGATCGGAAACGGCCTCGGCTTGCTGGGATCCACCGGCATGTTCACGCTGCTCACCATGCCGTCGATCAGCCACCTCATGCTCGAGTGGACCTGGCGCATCCCCTTCCTGTTCGCGGGTCTGCTCGGCATCCTCGGCATCTACCTGCGAATCAAGCTCGAAGAATCCCCAATCTTCAAGGCCTCCGTCGAGGAACAGCTCGAGAAGGAGGAGGCCGCGGCCCCCGTCGTGGAACTGATGCGCACCTCCTGGCGCACGGTCGCGCAAGCCACCGGTGCGTTCCTCATCACGATCGCGGGCTTGTACATCATCAGCTCCTACGTGAACGGGCGCGGCGTCTCCCGCCTTGGCTTCACCGACCACCAGCTCTCCCAGTCCGGCATGATGGTCTCGATCACGATCATCGTCGTCGTACCGCTGGCTGCCTGGGCCGCCGACCGCTGGTCGACCCGGCTCGTGACCCTGGTGGGTCTCGTGCTGCACATGGTGGTCGCCTTCCCCATGCTCTGGCTCGTCGAACACGGCACCGTTGCCGGCCTGTGGGCCGGGCAGTTCATCGGCACGGTCGCCTCCTCGATCGCCTACGCGGTCATCGGCACCTACGTCTCGGGCTGGTTTCAGGCCGCCACCCGCCAGTCCGGCATTTCCCTGGCCTACCAGCTCGCCGGCATCATCTCGATGTCTGTACCGGCCCTCGCCCAGTGGCTCGACACCTCGCTGGGCAACCGGTGGGAGCCCGTCGCGGCCCTCTTCCTCGTCATGTCACTGATTTCGACCCTGTCGGTGCTCTTCTACCGGAAGGCAGACCTGATCGACGCCGACATCGCCGCCCGCGAAGCAAAGGAGCATCCAGATGCGTGAGTTCACCGTCGAGTCGGAACGCCTGGCCGAGCCCTCCCGCTCGGGCCGGGAGTTCCTCGCCCTGCAGTCGGAGGACGTCGTCCCCATCACCTGGCAGGACAGCTACGACGGGGCGGCGCCCGCCACACGCGAGACCCTCGACGCCCGCATTGACGAGCTGCGCACCGACCTCGTGGAGCTCTCCCACCAGCTGTTTCACAACCCCGAACTCGGTTTCAAGGAATACGAGTCCGTGGCAGCCGTCGCCGACCTACTGCGCCGGCACGGTTACGAGCCCACCGTCGGCGTGCACGGCCTCGAAACGGCGCTTCGTTGCGAGGCCGGGGATGAGGATGCGGACGGCCCCACCATCGCCATCATGGCGGAATACGATGCCCTCCCGGGCATCGGGCACGCCTGCGGGCACAACGTCATTTGCGCCTCTGGGGTCGGTGCCTTTCTCGTGGCCGCGCCCGCGGTCGCGAAGGCCGGGGCGCGCCTCGTGCTCCTCGGCACCCCCGCAGAGGAGAACGGCACCGGCAAGGAGATCATGGTCCAACACGGTGCCCTCGAGGGCATCGACGCCGCGATGATGGTCCACCCCTACGCCGGGGTGTCTCGCACCTCGACGACGGACTATCTGGGCCTGCGCGAGCTGTACGTCACCTTCACCGGACAATCGACGCACGCCTCCGCCTCCCCGTTCATGGGGCTGAACGCACTCGATGCCGCCGTGCAGGTCTACAACGGCGTCTCCATGCTGCGCCAGCAGCTCCTGTTCACCGACCGCATCCACGCCGTCATCCTGGAAGGCGGGAGCGCACCGAACGTGATCCCGGAGCGCACGAAGATGCACCTGTACGTCCGCTCGGCGACGACGACGGGGCTTACCGAACTCTCCGACCGGGTGGAAGCCGTGATCGTCGCGGCCGCGCACGCAACCGGCTGTGAGGCGACCGTGCGCTGGGATGACACGCCGCCGTGTCTGCCCGTGCGTAGCAACGACATCATGGCCGAACGCTTCGCCCTCCACTATTCGGCCGCGGGCCAGGAGATCATGGGCCCGCAGACGATCGTGTCCGGCGCGGGCTCCACCGATATGGGCAACGTGTCGGTGCGCGTCCCCTCGATCCACCCGATGGTCGCGATCGCGCCAGGGGGCGTGTCCCTGCACACGGCCCACTTTGCCGACTTCGCCGCCGAGGAGCGCGCGGACGAGGTGTTGGCCGCCTCCGCTCGGGCGCTCGCAGGAACCGCGGCAGACCTCGTCGAGGACGCCGACCTGCTGGCTGCCGTACGCCAGGAGTTCGAGGACGCGGGCGGGGTCCCCACCGAGGACCTCGAGGCGCTCCTCTAGGGCCCCTCGAGGCCCACCGGAAGGTAGCGCGCCCACCACTCGAGGATCGCCTCGAAACGGTCGAGTCGGTGCAGCGGGCTGCCCGAACGGGAGAGCTCGTGGTTTTCACCGGGGAAGATGAGCGCCTCGGCTATCGCCCCGCGCTGACGGAGCTCCACGTAGTAGCGCAGGGCCTGATCCAGCGGACAGCGCAGATCCTCTTCCGAGTGCACGACCAGCACGGGGGTGCGTACCTCGTCGAGGTACGTCATCGGGGATTGCCGCGCGACGGCCTGAGGGTCGGTGCCGACGTACTGCTCAGAGAAGAACCAGCCGATGTCTGACGGGCCCACGAACGTCGTCGGATCGAGGTAGCCGCGCTCCACAATGGCGGCGCTGAAGCGATGGTCGTGGCCGATGATGAAGGCCGTGAGGTAGCCGCCATACGAGCCGCCCATCACCCCCAGCCGGGCCGCATCGAGATCCTCGAACTCCTCGAGTGCTCCGGATAGGAAGGCGAGGACGTCACTCATATCGACGGTCCCCAACGCCTCCTTCACCGCGCGTCCGTGGGCGCTGCCATAGCCCGCAGAGCCGCGCGGATTGCACATGACGACGGCGTAGCCGGCCTCGGCGAGGACCTGCGCCTCGTCGAAAACAGCGGGCGTGTAGGCGGAATGCGGCCCGCCGTGGATCATGAGCAGCACCGGGTGCGGGCCGCCCCGCTCCGGCAGGAGCACCCATCCGTGTACGGGGTAGGGGGTGCAGTCCCGCGCGGAAGTGGGGCCCGAATACACGCGCTCGATCGGGCGGATGAGTCCGGAGCGGCGCAGCCCAACCGAGAGGTCGGATAGGCGCTCGGCTTCGCCCTCCCTGACGCACCATACGTCGCCCGCTGAGGTGGCGTCAGCCAATGCGACGGCGAGCTGACCGCCGCGAGCGCTCCAGGCGGTCGCGACCGCGGTTCCGGGTGTGTAGAAGGTCAGGTCGCCGTCCGGCGAGAGTGCCGCGCAGCGCACCGCGCCACGTTCGGCCACGCCGAATATCACCGCGGAACCACCCGGGGTCTCGTGGGCGACCAGTGGAGCGATCACCTCGACTCGCCCATCGGTCAGGGGCGAGGGCGTGGTGTCCTCGCATGCAAAGAGTGGCGCGTCCTGCCCCGCGAGCAGGGCGTGGGCCCGCTCGGGTCCGACGCGATACACCGAACAGGGGGCGGCGACGAAGTCGAGGCCGTCCTGCCCGAGGGGGCTCGCGAGAAGCCACAGCGCGCCGTCGGCACTCATGCACGCGTCCTCGATTCCATATGCGGGCCCCGATCGGTCCGGCGCCCCCGTCAGACGGGTCGGCTCGTCGAGGCCGTCGCCGAAATCCTTGAGCGGAACGGCGAACAGATCCTCACGCAGGTCCTGCTCCCAGCCCTCGTGCTGGCGGGAGAGCGCGAGCGCGTATCGGTCATCAGCGGTGATGTCGAGAAGGGTGAATGCCGCCGGCCCCTCGGTCATACGTGTGGCCTGGCCAAGGGGGCGCGCGCTGAGGCCGCGCTCGCTAGCGCGGGCGCTGGCCTCGAAGGCGGGGTCCTCGTGTAGCGCTGGCACGGGCACGAAGAAGAGGTGGTCCGGCCGGTCGTAGACGTAACCGCGGCCGTTCAGGCGCCCGTGCGTGGCCGGCAGGCGGCGCGGCGGTTCGAGCGCCGCGCCGATGTCCGCCCGGTAGCGTTCGGCCTCGGGCACAGGCGCCTGGACGACGAGCCCCGTCGAGTCGGGCAACCACACGAAATCGCGTACCCCGAGCGGCAGGTCGGTCACCGTGAATGCCTCACCGCCGCGGGCATCCATGAGGTGCAGCTGCGGGGCGACCTCGTAGCTAGCCTCGACGTCATCAGAAAGTGCGGAACTGGGCGCCGAGCGCAAAAATCCGATGAGGCGCCCATCCGGACTCACGCGCACCGAGGTATCGCGCGGGCCGCGGGTCACGAGGCGCCCAGCCGGCTCGGCCCCCGGAGCGAAAGCCCGTAGTAGCGAGACGTTCTGGTCGCTCACGAGGTCGGGTGAGGAGACGGCAGCGATCACCTCACCGGTCGTCAGGAGGTCAAGACTGGTGAGGGTCCGTAGGTGCTGGATATCTCTCGCTTTCATGCCGCCACATTACCGGCGCGCCGCATCCGCACCGGCCCGTCACGTGACGGGTTACGATCATTTCATGGCCAAAGACTTCGATACCCGTCCCACAACGGCCGTCATTCTTGCCCGCGGCCTGGGCACCCGCATGCGCGCTGCGAGTGACACCACGCAGCTTGAGGGGCAGGCTGCCGCCGCTGCCGACGCCGGCGTGAAAGGCATGATCGATGTCGGGCGGCCCTTCCTGGACTATCTCGTTTCCGCCCTCGCCGACGCGGGCATCACCGAGGTCTGCCTGGTCATCGGACCCGAGCACGACATGATCCGCGAACACTTCGCCTCCCTCGACCTCACCCGCGTGCGCGTGCGGTTCGCTGTGCAGGAAAAGCCCCTCGGAACGGCCGACGCCGTCGCCGCGGCCCGCGACGCGGTAGGCGAGCGCCGCTTCCTCGTGCTGAACTCGGACAACTACTACCCCGTTGAGGCACTCTCAGCGTTGCTCGAGGCGCCCGGCTCGGCACTCCTTGGGTTTGAGCGCACCGCACTGCTCGCCGAATCGAACATCCCTGAGGAACGCATCCAAGCCTTCGCGATCCTCGACGTGGACGAGGACTCCCATCTCGCGCGGATCATCGAGAAGCCCGATCACGCCACCCTTGCCCAATTCGGCGAGTCGGCCCCCATCTCCATGAATGCCTGGCTCTTCACGCCCGCGATCTTCGACGCCTGCGACGCCATTTCTCCCTCGATTCGCGGCGAATACGAACTCGCCTCCGCCGTCGCGCACGCGATTGACAGTGGCGAAACCTTCACGGTCGTGCCGGTCGCGGCCGGGTGTCTCGACATGTCACGTCGCGACGATATCGCCGCGGTGCGCGAGCACCTCTCCCACGTGGACGTCGTCCTGTGACCTCCGGCATCCCGCTCGATGGTGGGCGCTTCGCGCCCTGGCCAGACTCGGCCCGAGAAACCACCAGCTGGTTCATTCCGGGCCGCATCGAGGTCCTTGGAAAGCACACCGACTACGCCGGAGGCCGTTCCCTTCTGGCCGCCGCCGACGCCGGCATAACCCTGCACGCCCGGCGCCTGTCGGACCCGATCGTGCGCATCACCTCGCGGCCCGTCGCGGACACGGTCACCCTGCCGCTCGCGATCGATCAGCAGGTTCCTGACGGGCACTGGGCCGGCTACCCGGCCGCCGTCGTCTCCCGCCTCGTCACCAACTTCGGCACTGCCGTCCCCGGCGCCCACATCTCGCTGGACTCCACCCTGCCGCTCGCCTCCGGCATGTCGTCCTCCTCCGCCCTAATCGTCGGGGTCGCCCGCGTCCTGATTGACCTTGGCGGCCTTGCCGACGACCCGCGCTACCGCGCTGCGATCACGAGCCCCGAGGAACTTGCCATGTACCTCGCCTGCGTGGAGAACGGCATGAGCTTTAAAGACCTCGCGGGGCACCGCGGCGTCGGGACCTTTGGCGGGAGTGAGGACCACACATCGATGCTGTGCGCCGAGCCGGATTCGCTCGTGCAATACGGGTTCTGTCCGACCATCCGCGAAGCGGTCATACCCTTCCCTGAGGACTACTCCTTCGTCGTCGCCGTCTCCGGCGTGCTCGCGGAGAAAACCGGTGCAGCCAAGGAGCTCTACAACCGGGCGGCGCTCGCTACCGCCGACCTCGTGACGCGATGGAACCGACTCACGGGACGCCGCGATGTGTGGCTGCGCGACGCCGTGCGCTCCGGGCAGGGCGCCACCACGACGCTGCGTGGCATCGCCTCGGAGGATTCCTACCTGCGCGGGCGCCTCGAGCAGTTCATCGCCGAATCGGAACGCTTCGTCCCGCGCGCCGCGACGGCTCTGCAGCGAGGGGACTTGGGCGAGTTCGGCCGGATTGTGGACTCGTCGCAACGGTGGAGCGAGGAAGGCCTCGGCAACCAGGTGCCCGAGACAGTCAGCCTGCAGCGTAGCGCCCGCAGAATGGGGGCGGCGGCCGCATCCGCGTTCGGAGCCGGCTTCGGCGGGTCCGTGTGGGCCATGGTGCGCAGCACAGAGGCCGAGGAGTTCGCCGAGCGCTGGCTCGCCGACTATCGCACCCGCCACCCGAAACCGGGTGCGCACGCCCACACGCTTGTCACGCGCCCCGGGGGAAACGCCCGCCGGCTCGCCTAGGGACCGCGGCCCCGGGATTGCCAACGACGCACCAGCGGCGCCACATCGGTGCGGCGGCGACCCCTGCGCGGCCTAGCGTACGCTCGCCGAGTCGTCCTCTCCGCGAGGATCCACGGCGGAATCCGGTACCGAAGCGAGGGCAGCGCGCAGGCGGGCGGTCGCGTCAAGTGTGGTGGCGGCCGACGGCAGCGGGATTGAACGCTTCGTGAATTCGCGCAGGGTCTCCTTGATGACCTCGTGCTGCGCGGCGCGCGTCTCCAGTTGCAGCGCCCCGGACCAGAACCGCAGCTCGAGGGTGACGCGTTCGTCCCCCACCGACTTCGCCAGGGCATCGGGGGCGGGGGTATCGAGCACACAGTCGAGGCGGTGCATGACGTCGAGCGCGGCGTCGCGGGCCTCATCGATGTCTGCGGCCATGTCGAGATCGATCTCGACGGCGGTACGCACATTGGCGTAGCCCGTCTGCACCGTAACGATCGCTGAGTGCAGTACCCCGTTCGGAATCACGACCAGCCGCCCGTCAAAAGTGCGCAGCGTCGACGCGGTGAGGTCGAGCTTGCGGATCGTGCCCGCATGCTCATTGACCTGAATCTGGTCGCCCACCCGAAAGAGGTCCCGCGCGAGGATCACGATTCCGGCGAACATGTTGCCGAGCACCGTCTGGAAGGCGATACCCGCGGCGATCGAGATGACCCCCACGCCACCCACGACGTCGACGGGTCGGATCGAGGGGAACGTCACCGTGAGACTGGCGATGATCGCAACCCCCACCATGAGCCACCCTGCGAGGCGGCCGAAAACGCGCGCGGAGCTTTTCGACCGCCCCCGCCACGTCATGAACACGCGCACAAGATAGCGCACGGCAATCGACACCAGCAGGAGGATGGCAAGCGTGGCAAGGCCCGTGAGCACAGCTTCCATCGTGATGGGTGGAAGCGGGTTCACGGGCCGAGCCCACGGCACGGGCATCCGCATCACTAGAGCATGCAGGAGACGCAGCCCTCAATCTCCGTACCCTGCAGTGCCTGCTGGCGGAGCCGGATGTAGTAGAGGGTCTTGATGCCCTTGCGCCAGGCGTAAATCTGCGCACGGTTCAGGTCACGCGTCGAGACCGTGTCCTTGAAGAACAGCGTGAGGCTGAGCCCCTGGTCGACGTGCTGCGTGGCCGCCGCGTAGGTATCGATGATCTTTTCCGGGCCGATATCGTACGCATCCTCGTAGTACTCGAGGTTGTCGTTCGTCATGAACGGCGCCGGATAGTAGACGCGACCGATCTTGCCTTCCTTACGGATTTCGATCTTCGAGACGATCGGGTGGATCGAGGATGTCGAGTTGTTGATGTAGGAGATCGAGCCCGTCGGCGGGACGGCCTGCAGGTTCTGGTTGTACAGCCCGTGCTCCATGACGGAGGCCTTCAGCTCGCGCCAATCCTCCTGGGTGGGCAGGTTGACGTCGGCCTGGTCGAAGAGCTCGCGCACGCGCTCGGTCGCCGGCTCCCACACCTGGTCGGTGTACTTATCGAAGAATTCGCCACTCGCGTAGGTGGAATCCTTGAAGCCAGCGAAGGACTGGCCGCGCTCGATCGCGATCCGGTTCGACTCACGGATCGCGTAGTAGGCGACCGTGTAGAAGTACATATTCGTGAAGTCGAGGCCCTCTTCAGATCCGTAGTGGATCTGCTCGCGAGCCAGGTAGCCATGCAGGTTCATCTGACCGAGGCCGATCGCGTGCGATTCATCATTACCGCGCACGATCGAGGGCACCGAGTCGATCGAGGTCTGATCAGAGACCGCCGTGAGCGCCCGAATCGCCGTCCCGACGGTCTTGCCAAAGTCGGGCGAATCCATCGCCATCGCGATGTTGAGGGAACCCAGGTTGCAGGAGATGTCCTTGCCCACGTGGGAGTAGGAGAGGTCATCGTTGTACTCCGAGGGTTCCGAGACCTGGAGGATCTCCGAGCACAGGTTCGACATGACGACCTTGCCCTTGATGGGGTTGGATCGGTTTACCGTGTCCTCAAAGAGGATGTAGGGATAGCCGGACTCAAACTGGATTTCTGCAATCGTTTGGAAGAACCGACGGGCGTTGATCTTCTTCTTACGGATGTTCTTGTTATCGACCATCGCGTAGTACTCGTCGGTGACGTTGATATCCGCGAAAGGCTTACCGTAGATCCGCTCGACGTCATAGGGAGAGAACAGGTACATGTCCTCGTTCTTACGAGCCAGCTCAAAGGTGACGTCTGGGATCACGACGCCCAGGGAGAGCGTCTTGATGCGAATCTTCTCATCCGCGTTTTCCCGCTTGGTGTCCAGGAAGGACATGATGTCCGGGTGGTGCGCGTGTAGGTAGACCGCACCGGCTCCCTGCCTGGCACCGAGCTGATTCGCATAGGAGAAGGAGTCTTCCAGCAGCTTCATCACGGGGATGACACCGGAGGACTGGTTCTCGATCTTCTTGATCGGGGCGCCGTGTTCACGCAGATTCGACAGGAGCAGAGCGACGCCGCCGCCTCGCTTGGACAGCTGCAGTGCCGAGTTAATGCCGCGGGCGATCGATTCCATGTTGTCTTCGATACGCAACAGGAAGCAGGAGACGGCCTCCCCCCGCTGCGCCTTACCGGAGTTCAGGAACGTCGGTGTTGCGGGCTGGAAGCGGCCGGCGAGGATCTCATCGATGATGTCGATCGCGAAGTCCTCATTGCCGGCTGCGAGGGTGAGGGCGACCATCACGACACGGTCCTCGAAACGCTCCAGGTAGCGCTTCCCGTCGAAGGTCTTCAGCGTGTAGGAAGTGTAGTACTTGAACGCCCCGAGGAAAGTAGGGAAGCGGAACTTCTTTGCGTAGGCGTGGTCGAAGGCGCGGTGCAGGAACTCACGGGAGTACTGCTCGAGGACGTGCCCCTCGTAGTAGCCCTCCTCCACGAGGTATTCCAGCTTCTCATCTAGCGAGTGAAAGAAGACCGTGTTCTGGTTGACATGCTGCAAGAAGTACTGCCGGGCCGCCTGCCGGTCTGCGTCAAACTGGATCTTTCCGTTCTCGTCGTAGAGATTCAGCTTCGCATTCAACGCGTGATAGTCGAGGTCTTCGCTGGCGTAGGACTCTACGCCGGTGTCAGTGAGCGTTTCTGCCAAAACTCTTCCAATCCTTCGCGGACCCGCTCGACGTCGTCGGCGGTGCCCAAGAGCTCGTACTTGTACATGAACGGCACCTTGCACTTGCGGGCAATGATGTCTCCCGCGATGGCGTAGGCGGAGCCGAAGTTGGTGTTGCCCGAGGCGATCACGCCGCGGATCAGGGAGCGGTTGTGCTCGTCATTCAGGAAACGGATGACTTGCTTCGGGACGGCGCCGCGGAGGTTGCCGCCCCCGTAGGTGGGAACAATCAGAACGTATTCTTCGTCAACGCGCAGGTGCGGGTCCTTCGCACGCAGGGGGATGCGTGAGGCGGGAAGCCCGAGGCGTTCAACGAACCGATGCGTATAGCCCGAGACCGAGGAGAAATAAACGATGCGACTCATGATGACACCTTGGCGTCGCCGCGCTGGTGTGACCGGAGAGGGGGAAACGTGCCCCCAGCTCCGGCTACACCGGCACGGTCCTAGGCCGTGACGCTCTCGGCGACCTGGGCCGCCAGAGCCTTGATGCGATCCGGACGGAAGCCCGACCAATGCTCGCCGTTGGCGAAGACAACCGGGGCCTGAACGTAGCCAAGCGCCTTCACGTTCTGCAGGGCCTCCGCATCCTCAGTGATGTCGACAACGGTGTAGTCCAAGCCGTTCTTCTGCAGCGCGCGGTACGTGGCGTTGCACTGCACGCAGTTCGGCTTGCTAAACACGGTGATGCTCATGGGAGCGGGCTCCTTCATACTGAATGAGGTGGTATCGGGCGCCGGATCGCGGCGGGGTTCACACCGATGTTATTCGATTCACCCCGGGGTCCGTGGCTGACCTGCGCCACTATACCTTGCGTTTGTCTCTTCGCGCGACCACTACATCTTGTGGTCCCACTATTCATCGCTGAATATTTATTCAGAATTGTGCACTCCTTCCTGTGGATGAGACGCCCCCTGCTGTGGACGCCCACACCCCCGCGTTCAACGGGCGTGGTGCCAATGTCTCACCTACCCCCGACACGAACGTGGGAGACCCCGCAATCGCGCTCTTTGCCGGCGCGCACCGTATCGACGTTCCGGTTGGGTGCGAGCCCGAGGCACCCTGTGGATCATGTGGAGAAAGACCCGACCCGGACCTGTGGATACTGTGGATAACGACCGCGCGACGACCGGACTTAGGGCAGCCGGTCCACGAGGTCGGCGAGAAGATCGGCGAGCTCTTGCGCCTCGCCCGCGCCGTCAGCCAGCATCGCGGAGACGACGAAGCCGCCCCGCAGCGCCTCGACCTGGATCGTGGCGACCTCCTGGCCGTCCACCACGGTGACAATCCGCTGAGCGATCACGTCATCGGCATCGAGACTCACCTGAAGATCCTCGGCCGTGCGCGTCGCGCTCACCCCATCGGCAGTGATGGTGAATGTTTCGCACTGCTCGCGCATCTGGGTGAAGGCGTCGCGGTCCCATGCGCTGACCCCGTCATCGGCGAGCGTGACGAACACTCCCTGTGTCGGAACGCCAGCCGTGGAGACCTGGGCCGTCGCGTAGTCCCGGCGCTCCATTCCCTCGAGGAGCAACGTGCGGCAGATCTCCGGCTCGATGCGGGAGGCCTCCCGCAGTTCGGCGAGGCCACGCTCCGCATTGGCCGCGATATCGCTTGCCGGCAAGATCACGAGCTCCTCTCCGCGGAAGGTGAGGCCCTCCAGGTAGTGATCGAGTGGTGCGTCCCCGCCGGTCTGGATCGGGGCGGGCTCACCGTCGCCATCGCCGTCAGGCGTGCTCCCCTCGGGCGCGGGGACATTCGATGTCGGCGTCTGCTCCGGCGCCTGCTCCGGGGTGGATCCCCCGGTACAGCTGGACAGAATGAGGCTGAGGGCGAGTGCGGGGGCGGCGGCCCAGCGGCGAGGGCTCCACGGGTGGCGGGTCGTCTTCATAGCCCGATCTTCCCAAACGCCACCCCGGCACGCGCGGCTAACATTCGACGACGTTCACGGCGAGACCGCCACGGGAGGTCTCCTTGTACTTGCTGAGCATGTCCTCCCCGGTCTGCTTCATCGTGAGAATCACCGTATCGAGGCTGACGGTGTGGCGCCCATCGCCCCACAGCGCCATACGCGCCGCATTGATGGCCTTCATGGCGCCGATCGCGTTGCGTTCGATGCACGGAATCTGCACCAGGCCGCCAACCGGGTCGCACGTGAGCCCGAGGTTATGTTCCATCGCAATCTCGGCGGCGTTTTCTACCTGCAGGGCACTTCCGCCCATCGCTTCAGCGAGCCCACCAGCGGCCATGGCGGACGCGGAGCCGACCTCGCCCTGGCAACCGACCTCCGCGCCGGCAATCGACGCGTTCGTCTTGATGAGCGAACCGATCGCCGTCGCGGCCAGCAGAAAGCGGCGGACGCCCGCCTCGTCGGCTTCCGGCACGAACGTGACGTAATACTTGATGACGGCGGGCACGATGCCTGCGGCCCCGTTTGTCGGGGCCGTGACCACACGGTGCCCCGCCGCATTCTCCTCGTTTACGGCGAGCGCGTACAGGTTCACCCAGTCGACGGCGCCGAGCGGGTCCCCCTGATAGGCGAACGGCCCCGGAGTCGTGCCGGCGCGCAGCTCCCGGTAGAGGGGGGCGGCCCGGCGCGGCACGCCCAACCCGCCGGGGAGGACGCCGTCGGTCGTGCACCCGGCGTGAATGCACTCGTTCATCGCGTCCCAGATCGCGTCCAGGTGTTTGTCGACCTCGACTCGCGGGCGAGCAGATTCCTCGTTTGCGCGCACCACCTCAGAGATCCGCAGACCGGTGCGCTCCGTGATCTCGAGCAGGCTGGCGGCACTCGAGAACGGGTAGGGCGCGGGCGTGGTGGCGACGTCGTCATGATCGCCTTCTGGTGGCAGTGAGCGCACATGTGTGAGGTGGTCGGCCCGCTGGTCAGCGCTCTGCTCCTCGGTGGGGATCTCTTCGACGACGAAGCCTCCGCCCACCGAGTAGTAGGTGCGCTCCACCAGGACGTCGCTCCCCGTATCGGCTGCGCCCAGCAGGGTGAACGTCACGGCATTCACGTGATAGTCGCGCACGACGTCGGGCCGCAGCCGCACGTCGGTGTCGGGATCAAACGGCACCTCTACTTCACCGCCGAGCGCCAGGGTTCCGGCCTCGCGCACCCGGTCCACGAGGTGGCGGACGACATCCATGGGGACGTCCTCGGGAGTGAACCCCCCAAGGCCCCACACGACGGCGCGGTCGGTGCCGTGCCCGCGTCCGGTCGCGCCGAGGGAACCGAACAGGTCGACGTGCAGACCCGAGGCGCGAGGGAGAAGGCCGGAGTCCACGCAGGTGCGGGCGAAGGCGCGACCGGCCTTCATGGGACCGACTGTGTGTGAGGAGGAGGGGCCCACCCCGATGGAGAACAGATCCGTGACCGAGAGGGGGCGGGGCGCGTCGTCTGCGGGAGTGGCGCCCGCGTAGAGGGTGTCCGGACCCGGGCGCTCACTCACCTCGGCGGGCCCCGGCATCACGGAAAAGTCCCGGCCAAGGCCCACGCGGTCGGTGCGCTCCCCGCGGCTTATGAGATGGCGCTCCACTTCGGCGCTCACCGGGTCGGATATCTGCCGATTACTCCCGGACATCACATCCCCTTCGGTGGATTGGGCCACCGCGGATGACGACGGGTGGCAACGCCGAACGTGACCGGCGCCTCACGTATGGTGCCACGAATGGACCGTGCCCGCTAGCTGCACGCCGCCCTACAGTCCCTACAGTAGAGGCATGACTCCCTGCGCTTATCCCCGCGTTCTCATCATCACGGCCATGGTGGAGGAGGCACGTGCCTTCCTCCCCGAGGGCACCGCCGGCCCCGCCGCCTTCCCCCTCGGCTCCTGGCGACAGGTCGAGACCGCGGACGTGTCCCTTGCGGGCCACACTGCGCGCCTCGCCGTGTGCGGAATCGGAAGCGTGAACGCCGCCGCCTGCACGACCCGCCTCATCGGGGAGTACTCCCCCGACCTCGTGATATCGGCGGGCAGCGCCGGGGGGCTGGGCGCCGAGGTGGCCGTAGGCGACGTCGTCGTCGGCTCCCACTACCGCTACCACAGTGCGGACGCCACCGCCTTCGGCTACGCGCTCGGGCAGATCCCCGGGATGCCGGAACGCTACGAGGCCGCGGCGTCCCCGCTCGCCGAGGTCGAGGGCGCGCCCGGCACCGTGCGCGTGGGCGAGATCCTCTCCGGGGATTCCTTTATTGCCGCTCACCTCGTGGCCGAGGTACGTGCGGCGTTCCCCGAGGCGCTGGCCACCGATATGGAGTCGGCGCCGATCGCGCAGGCCTGTCACCTCGCCGGCGTCCCGTTCCTCTCAGTGCGTGGCATCTCGGATCTGTGCGACGCCTCAGCCGCCGACTCCTTCCACATGGCGGTCGAGCAGGTAGCGGACCGTTCCCGCGCGGTTATCACCCACCTGCTCGCGGCCATGAACTAGCCGACCACCTCCCTCGCTCGGGCCCGCACTCTGATGGGCGGACCCGCGCGACTCCGTGCTATTCGGCGGTCATCGCCTCCATCGGGGAGGTGCGTGCCGCCGCGCGGGCAGGCAACAGCGAGGCGAGCAGCGCCGCACCGAAGGCGACCGCCACGATCGTCACGAGCCAGCCCACAGGAATCGTCAGATGCAGGTCCAACTCGAGGTCGTTCGCGAGGGCGCGGACTCCGGCCCACGCTTCGAAGATCCCCAACGCAAGCCCGAGGATCACCGCGGCCACCGCGATAAAGAGTGCCTCGAAGGCGAGCATGAGACGCATCTGGCCCCGCCGCAGCCCGAGGGCACGCAGCAGTCCCGACTCCTGGGTACGTTCGGCAACCGAAAGTGCAAGCGTATTCGAAACGCCAATCACGGAGATCACGATGGCCGCGCCGAGTAGGCCGAGAATGACGTACATCATGACGTCGAGGATCTCCATGAAGGTAAGGCGCTCTACCGCACCCCCACTGACCTGGGCGCCGTCTGCGATCCCCTCAATCTTGACCCCGAGGCGGTTCAGACCCTGAGAATCGACGCTGTCCGAGAGACGCACATAAATCGTGTCGAGCTGCGCGCCTGTCCCGTCGAGATCCACCGGATTAACCCAGGCATCGAGGTCGTCCGCGCCACGCTGGGTGCGCACCGTGAAGGTGTGGTCCACGTAGCTGCCATCCTCGGTGCGCACGGCGAGGTCGACGGGCTCGCCGTCCTTCACACCTATGACCCCGGGGTCGCTCACGAATAGTGTCCCCGGCTCGGGCACATCGAGCTCGATTCGAGCAAGGGCCGCCGCGTCGGGCGTGATCGCGATGAGGCGGCCTCCCGACAGAGCGATATCCTCCGCCGCGCCGTCACCCTGGTGCGCACCACCCGGTTGCTCAGCGCCGTCGAGTTCACGCATCCCCTCGGAGGCGCGCATCGCGTTCAATTCGTCGGCACTCGCGCCGATCACGTACTCCGTCGACGAGACCGCCCGCGCCTCGGACACGCCGGGCATCGTGCGAATCTCCTCGATTTCGTCATCGGTGAAGGCGGGAGCCGTCACGACGACGTCCACCGGGCGGCGCTCGTCGAGCTCGCCGATTAACCCCTTCTCAACGGACTCCTTTCCGACGACGACGGTCGTCACGAGCCCGATCCCGACGACGAGTGCGACGGCGGTCGCAGCCGTCCTGCCGGGATTACGCAGCACGTTCGCAGCGGCGAGTTCGCTCGGCGCACTGACACGCGTCCACGCCGCGGTGAAGAGCCGCACAAGGGGCGGCACGATGAACGTCATGAGGATTACGGCTCCCACGAACAGGATGATCCCGCCGGGCATCGCGATAGTGAGCCGACCATCGGAGAGGCCGATGCCGAGCATCGCGCCACCGGCGCCAGCGATGAGCAGTCCGATCACCGCACGGATAATCCCGCGCTGAGAACGGGCACTCGCCAGGTCGACGGGGCGCAGAGCCGCCAGCGGTGGCACGCGCGTTGCGCGGCGAGACGGCGAGATCGCGCAGATCACCGTGAGGATCACGCCGACAAAGAAGGCGGCAATCATCGGCGTGAATGCCGTGGACCACTCGGGCTTCAGGGAAAGAAGCGGGAAGGCGTAACGCACAGTGGCGCCACCGAGGAGGGCCCCGATGAGCGAGGATATCATGCCGACGATGAGCGCTTCGACGATCACGAGACGGCGAATCTGCCGAATCGAGGCGCCGATACAGCGCAGGAGTGCGAGTTCGCGGGTGCGCTGAATGACGAGCACCTGGAAGGTGAGGGTGATGACGATCCCCGCCACGACGACGGCGATAAGAGAGAAGACCGTCGCTGCTGCCGTAAGGATTCCGGTGTCGCCACCGAACTGCTCAATGGTCTCGTCAACAGCTTCACTGACCGTGAGGGGGGTCAGCGTGACGTCGCCGCCAATGTGCTGCGTGATCGCAGGATCGAGCATCGTGTTCTTGAGCTCAGCCGGGCTCACCGTGTCGCTGCGCACGAGGATCTGCATTTGCTGGGTGCCGGCGAGCATCTTCCAGTCTTGCGCTCCCGGCGGTGTGACGGCGGTCGGCAAAGCAAAATCACCGGCGTCATACAGGCCGACAATGGTGACCTTCTCGCCCGCTTCCGACAGCCCGAAAAGGCGGGCCTGTACCTGGTCAGAAAGTCCCACTCCGAGCAGCTCCGCGGAGTTCACGTCGAGTGCGATCTCGTTGTCTGCCTCTGGCCAGCGCCCCTCGGTGAGCTCTTGCCAGGTGAGTTCGGGATCGATGGCGTCGAAGGTCTGGAGCCCCGTTTGGGCGTCCTCCGATTGCAGATGGACGCTTCCCATCACGAGCGGGGCAGCGTGGGCGACATCATCGAGAGCCCGGATGTTCGCGAGCACGTGGTCGCAGGGCGTATCCTCCTCCCCCGGGTCCTCGGAGACCGAACGGTCGGCATGATCCACAGATTCCTCAGAACAGGTGACTTGCAGGTCGGCATTTTTGAAGACCTCAGCGAAGGCCGACTTCAGTGTCGCCGTCAACGCACTGCCGAGGGAGAGCGTGACGACGACGAATGCCACGGCGACGACGACGGCGATTGCCGTCGCGAGCATCCGTCCGGGTTTGGATCGCAGCTGGGCGCGCAGGACGTCGTTCACCGGCGCTCCTCACCCGTAATGGCGCCGTCCTCCATCGTGATGACGCGATCACCCACTGCCGCCGCGTCAGGATCGTGTGTCACCATGACGACCGCCTGACCGAGCTCATCGACAGCGGTGCGTAGCAGAGAGAGGACCTCTGTGGAGGCCGCTGAGTCGAGGTTACCGGTGGGCTCGTCGGCGATGAGGACGGCCGGCCGAGTGAGCAGGGCTCGCGCCACCGCAACGCGCTGCTGCTGGCCTCCACTCAACTCGAAGGGGCGGTGGTCGAGCCGCTCGGTCAGTCCCAGGTGTGAGGTGAGGCGATCAAACCACTCGGTGTCGACGCTCGTCCGTGCCATCCGGGTCGGCAACAGAATGTTCTGGCGGGCCGTCATCGTGGGGAGCAGGTTGAACGCCTGGAATACGAAGCCGATCCGATCACGCCGGAAGGTGGACAACTGGGCGTCATTCATGGCGGTAATATCCTGACCTGCAACAAGCACGCGGCCACTCGTCACGGAGTCGAGACCCGCCACACAGTGCAGCAGGGTGGATTTACCCGATCCGGACGGCCCCATGATCGAGGTGAACTCACCCGCGTCGATCGTGACGGAGACATTGTCGACGGCCGTGACAGCCGCCGGGCCGCTCCCGTAGATTTTTGTGAGGTGATCGGTGGCGATAGCGGGGGTGTCTCCCGCGCGCAGATCAGTACTGGTAGTCATGGGCCCATCCTGACAGGTGTCGCTACCTCGGGCATCGTCGCCAAGATGGAGGGGTCCCCGCGTCAGCCCCTGATCCCGGATGAGGGGCCCCCTCATCGCGGAGGACTCGACACTCGTCGATACTCAGCACCTCGACTCACGCAGGGTGCGAGAAAGGTACGTTCCTGGTCCGAGCGGCGCGACAGTGAGTAGGATCGTGCCAGCTTGCCATCCCTGCACCTCGAGTCGGAGCCTCATGAAGTCCTCACCCCGTTCCCCGCATTCGGCCGACGGCGCCGCCGCACCCGCACCGGCCCGCTCACCCCTCGTGATCGTCCTCGCCGTCCTGTGTGCCATCTTGCTCATGGCACTCGTCTTCATGGTCGGACGCTGGACAGCCACCAAGGCCGGCGGTTCCGCACAGTCGGCACCGGCCGCCTCTCCGAGTGCGGCCGCCCCCGAGCAGGGCGGCGCGACCCCACCGCCGACCGAGTCGGGCGGCCAGGAGGCGGGCGACGGTGAGCTGACCCGCGAGGAGGCGCTCGAGCTCCTGCGGGCGCAGCCGCGCCGACTGGAGGGCGACCCGTACGCGAAGGGGGACGTCAACGCGCCCGTCGTCGTCGTCGAATACTCAGACTTCTCCTGCCCGTTCTGTGCCCAGTTCGCCACCCAGACGGAACCGGAGCTGCAGGACTATATCGATAACGGCCAGGTGCTCTTCGAATGGCACGACCTCGCGATGTTCCCCGAGGGCCTCAACACGGCGGTGGCGGCGCGCGCGGCTGGCGCGCAAGGCAAATTTTGGGAGTTTCACGACGCCGTGTTTGCGAAGCACTCCGGCCGGGGACACCCCGACTATTCGGCCGACGAGTTCGTCGAGATCGCGAAGGAGATCGGCGTGAAGGATCTCGACGCATTCCGGGCGGCCCTCGATGACTCCAAGATCGCGAACGCCATCCAGAAGGACACCCACGAGACGATGACGACGATCGGCGTACGGGGCACCCCTGCGTTCATCATTAATGACGTGGTGCTGTCCGGTGCCCAGCCGCTCGAGGCGTTCCGCGCCGCGATCGACCAGCAGCTCGCCCAAGCCGAACGCTAGGCCGGCGGTGGACCTCGTCTCAGCCTTCGGGCTCGGCAGCGCCGCGGGCCTGAACGCCTACGTGCCGATGCTTGCCCTCGGTCTGCTCGCCCGCTTCACCGACGCAGTCACGCTGCCCCCTGAGTGGTCGTGGCTCACCGACACTTGGCTGCTCACGATTGTGGGGGTCCTCGCCCTCGTTGAGTTCATCGCCGACAAGGTGCCCGCGGTGGACTCGATCAACGACACCATCCAGTCGCTCGTGCGCCCCGCTTCCGGCGGGATCGTCTTCGCGTCCGCGCTCGGCAGTGACCCGCAGGTCGCGACCGACTCGGCGACGGCGTTCAGTGGCGGCCGCTGGGTGCTGTTCGCCGTGGGTGCCGTGGTGGCACTCATCGTGCACCTCATGAAGTCGACGGCCCGGCCCGTTGCGAACGTGTCGAGCGCGGGTCTCGCGGCCCCGGTGCTCTCCCTTGGAGAGGATGTCACATCGGTCGCGCTCTCCCTCATGGCGATCTTCGCGCCGATCATCGCCCTCGTGCTCGTGGTGGCGGCCGTGGGCTTCTTCATTTGGCTGCTGCGCCGTGGTGCGCGGCTCGCGCCGGACCGCCGCCAAGACCGCGGGGCGGCCTAGGCCGTCCCGTCTCGCTCGCGGGGCGCCCCCTCGGCGAGGGTGCTACCCGCGGGAGCAGGCACGGGCGAAAGCGGGACCTCGCCCTGATCGCGGACACTCCGCTCGTCCTCAAGGAGGCGTGCGAGGCGGGTCCGATCGAGATCGTGATCGACGCGGAGCACACGCGCGGTCGCTGCCAGCGCACCACGGGCCGCCTCCTCGGGTGCCAGCTCACGCGCGATCACACGGTGCAGAAAGGCCGCCAGGAAGGTATCACCGCCGTGGGGGGCGTCCAGCTCGGGGCAACCTGGCACGTGCACGGCCTCGGCGGGCCACCCGCAGGAGCCGCGCTCGAGGAGGAGCACGCCGTCCGTACCGCACCACAGGATGACCAGTCGGCTGCGCGCCCGGGAGGCGAGCGCGGCGAGGGCCTGCCGTTCGCGGGCCCGCACGGCATCGGCACGAAACGCGAGGATCTCAGCCGACAGTGCACCCCGGATCGTCTCACGTGTGGCGAGGAGAGCGTCCGCCGGGTGGGTACCACGGTGGGCAGTGGGCACATGCAGGGCGTCGAATGGATTGAAAGCTTGCAGGTCGACGGCGCAGCGCAGCCCCCGCACCGCGAGGGCCGCGGGCAGCGTGGGGGCCTGGTCGAGGGAGGTGATCACGACGACGTCGGCGCGTTGGGCGTCCGTATCGAGGCTCCGCATATCAATCGGGAGGCTATGGGCGTGAGCGAGGTCGAGGTAAACGTGCCGGTGCCCGTCCTCGTCATGCAGGTCGACGGAGCGTGGCGTGTGGCGCAGTTCGCGGCGACACAGGTGCGTGGACATATCGAAGCGGTAGGCCTCGGTGTCGATCACCGCGGCGGCGTAGTCTTCTCCGAGAGGTACCGCGAGGGCGACGTCGTCTCCCGACGCCGCGAGGACGCGGGCGACGGCCATCGCAGCGCCACCCACCGAATGGTGAATGCCGTGGATCGGGGTGGGGGTGGCGTGCCCATCACTGATGGGGAAGGTGCCGACCGGCAGTGAAGTGCGCTGATCGGCGGTGCCGACGACGATCGCCTTCATGCGCTCTCCCTCCGCGACGCTGCGGGCCCGGCGCCTACCGCCGGTTGTGCCTAGCCTACCGGTGTGCGCTCATGCGGGTGGGCGGTGTCCCGCGGGGCGCGTCAGAGACCGATGAGCCAGTGGGGTAGCCACCCGGTGAGGGCCACCACGGCGTAGAAGCGGATCGAGCGTCCGAGCAGGGAGGCGAGCGCAAACGACGGCCAGCGCATGCCGGCTGCCGGCGCCAGGAAGGGCATGGGGGCGTAGGGCGGCAGGGACGTTGCGGCCGAGACCATCATGAGGGCGAATGGCCCCCAGCCGTGAGATTCGCACCAGGCGCGGGCCCGTGCGTAGCGCTCGTGCCATTCGGCGTTCGGCTCGGCGCGCTGGCGTGCGAACCATGCGCCCCGCAGGGCGCCGGCACCGATCGCGTAGTGGACGAGCTTTCCGAGCACGTGGGTGAGTGCGGCGATCAACGCCAAGAGCCACAGGGGGACGTCGGAGACGGGCGCGGCGGCAGCGAGCACCACCTCGATCGGCACGACGAGCACGAGCGCTGACACGAGGGACGCCAGCGCCGTGCTCGCGAGGATCATGCGCGGCCGCCCGCCCGGGCCACAACCGAGACCTCGGCGGCCTTCACGACCGCCTTCAGCGGGGTGCCGACGGCGATGGAGAGGGAGCGCACCGAACCGAGGGTAATGTCCGCCTGGAGGGTGGTCTGCCCAGCGGCGAGACTCACGCGGGCGAGCCGACCCGACTGCTCGATACCGGTGACGCTCACGTCAAGGACGTTGCGCGGTGAACCCTCCGGGGCCTTCGTCATGGGGTAGAGGGCGACGGCGGAGGGCCCGAACAGGGCCACGGCGTCCGCGCCCTCATCCACCCCATCGGCCATACCGGCGAGGGAGAGCCCCTCCCCGCACACGGTGACGAGGCTGGTGTCGGCCTCATCTCGGGTGGCCCGACCGAGCAGGATATTCATGCCCGCGAGCGCGGCGGAAAACTCCGTACGAGGCCGCGTAAGGATCTCGTCGGCACTGCCCTCTTCGACAGGCACCCCATCCTGCAGGACGAGGACGCGAGAGGCGAGGGTGGCCACGTCGAGCAGCGTGTGCGTGACCAGCACGACGGTGGGCCGGCTCGCGCGAAAGCGCTGCGAGAGCAGCGTGCGCACGTCGGCTGCGGCATCCACGTCGAGCGCGGCCATCGGCTCGTCGAGCAGGATCACGCGCGGGTCGGTGGCGAGTGCCCGAGCGAGGGAGACACGGGCGGCCTGGCCGCCCGAGAGCTGATGGGGGCGGCGGTTCGCGAGGTGAGAACACCCGACGGCGGCCAGCTCGGTGCGGGCTCGCTCACGCGCTTCGGCGCGCCCCTGGCCGCGCGAACGCAGGCCGAAGGCCACGTTGTCCAGCACGGAGAGGTGCGGCAGGAGGAGGGGCCGTTGGGCGAGCAGGGCAACTCCCCGGCTGCGCGCGGGTACATGCCGCGTCCCGTCATCGAGGACCCGCTCACCGATGCGCACCTGTGAATCGCTCGTCTCCAGGAGGCCGGCCAGCATCTGCACGCAGGTCGATTTGCCGGACCCGTTGCGCCCGACGAGGGCGAGGACATCTCCCGCCTCGGCGGTGAGGTCGACGTCGACGCCGCGCTCCCGGTTCACGAGGTGCGCCGTGATGGGCGCGCCACCGGCACTGACGCCTGGCTCGTGCCCCACGAGCGTGGACTCCTGGTGGCTCGCGCGAGGCTCATCGGCTTCCCGGCGTGCGCTGTCGGTCTCGGTCGTATCCGCCGGAGCGTGCTCGGCGCGGACACGCGGCGAAGCGCTGGTGTGCTGCTGCCAGGCCGTGATCGCGACGACGCAGAACGCCACGAGGATCAGTACGGCGGCCAGGGCGAGCGCGATCTCAGGGTCATTCTCGCGCTGAAGGTAGATCTCAAGCGGCATGGTGCGCGTCACGCCCGTGAGTGACCCTGCGAAGGTGAGGGTCGCGCCAAACTCGCCGAGCGAGCGGGCCAGAGCGAGAGCTGTTCCCTGCGCGATAGCCGGGGCGACCAGCGGCAGGGTCACGCGCGTCAGGATGCGCGAAGGTCCCGCACCGAGCGTGGCCGCAATCGCCTCGTGGCCGCGTTCGCGCACCTGGAGGGCGGATTGCAGCGCCACGATGAGGAAGGGCATCGACACGAAGGTTTGCGCCATAATCACGGCCGTCGTCGTAAAGCCGATCTGGATGCCGAGCGCATCGAGGTGCGCGCCGATCAGGCCGCGCCGCCCGAAGGTCTGCAGGAGGGCGAGGCCGGCGACGACGGGTGGTAACGCCATCGGCAGCAGCACGATGACGCGCGCAATGCGCACGCCCGGCCATGGGCGGGACAGGAGGACGGCGGTCGGGACGCCGAGGAGAACGGCGAGGAGGGTCGAGGCGAGACAGGTACGCAGGGACAGCCACAGCGCGGCGCGGGCGTCCGAGGCGGTCATGAGCTCGGGGATGCGAGTAAACGGCACGCGGGATGCGAGGCCCAGCAGCGGGATCGTGAGGGCGAGCAAGCCGAGGAATGCCACGGCATAGAGCCAGATCGGCACCGTCCCACGGCGCAGGTTCTCAGGCATGATGGCAGGTTATCGCACGGCCTCGCCCCGGCGGCGTGCCGCCGGGGCGAGCGGGCGGACCGCCCTTCAGGCGCTCCGCCCGCAGACGCGAGAGGTTAGGAGGCGTCCGCGCCGGGCCCAAAGCCGTAGCCGGCGAGGATCTCCTGGCCGGAGGCGGAGAGCACGGCGTCGATAAACGCCTGGGCGCCAGGGTTGTCGGCACCACGTACCGTGAGCGCGATCGGGTAGTGGTTGACGACCTGGTCGGCGCCCGGCACCTCAATGATCTCGACGGCATCGCCGGCGGATTTGGCGTCGGTCGTGTAGACGAGACCGGCGTCGGCCTCGCCCGCCTCGACCTTGCCGCGCACGTCGGTCACCTTCTGCTCCTCGGAGACGGGAGTCAGGGTGACGCCGAGCTTTTCGGTGAGCTCCGCGGTCGCGTTACCGCAGGGCACACCCGGGGCGCACACGACGAGGCGGGCGCCGTCGAGGGAGTCATCGAGGCCCGTGATACCGGCCGGGTTACCGGACGGCGTGATCAACGTGAGGACATTCGTCGCGAACTCCTGAGCATCGCCGACCAGGTTCTCCTCGCTGGCCCGGTTCATGTTCTTCTCATCGGCGGCGGCGAACACATCGGCCGGTGCCCCCTCGGCCATCTGGTCGACCAGGGTGGATGAACCTTCGAAGGAGAAGGTGACCTCGAGGTCCGGATACTCGGACATGAGCTCTTCGGCGATATCGGTAAAGGCCTTGTGCAACGACGCGGCCGCGAACACGGTCACGGTGCCTGAAACTTCGGAACTGTCCTGAGTGTCCGAGTCGTTCGACGGGGTGCTCGAAGGTGCGTCACTAGGAGACGAGCAGGCTCCGAGCAGCAATGCGGACGCCCCCATCAAAGCGAGCATCGCGCGACGAATGCGAGTCATCGTGAATGAATCCTTTCTGTGGCCACGCCTCCGGTGGCCCGAATCGACCGTAGCCGGGAAATGCCCATACTGTCGGGGCTTTCCACCTTTCGGACTCCCCCTGCCACGCGGCCTAGACCTCCTTGAGTGCGGCGACGACGGCGCCGAGGGACTCCTTCGCATCACCGAACAGAAGCTGGGTGCGCTCAGCGAAGAGCAGCTCGTTTTCGATCCCGGCAAAGCCGGGGCGCATGGAACGCTTCAAGAAGAAGACCTGCCCCGCCTGGTCGGCGTTGATGATGGGCATGCCGTAAATCGGTGCCGAGGTGTCGGAACGCGCCGCGGGATTGACCACATCATTCGCTCCCACCACGAGGACCACGTCGGTCGACGGCATGGAGGCGTTCACGTCCTCCGCCTCGATGAGCAGCTCATAGGGCACGTTCGCCTCAGCGAGCAGCACGTTCATGTGACCCGGCATACGGCCGGCCACGGGGTGGATACCGTAGACGGCATCGACGCCGCGCTCGCGAAGTTCGGTCACGAGTTCCGCGCACGTGTGCTGGGCCTGCGCGACGGCGAGCCCGTAGCCCGGCACCACGACGACGCGCGAGGCGTACGCAAGGGCGATGGCGACATCGTCGGCCTGAGCGCGGCGCACGGGCCGGTCGGAGGCCTGCGTGGAGCCCGCGGTGGATCCGCCCTTCAGGGCACCGAAGAGGATGCCCGCAACGGAGCGGCCCATGGCGTTCGCCATCGCCATCGTGAGAATGGAACCGGAGGCACCCACGAGCGTCCCGGCCACCAGCAGGAGCGTATTCGGCATCGCGAATCCGGAGGCGGCAACGGCGAGGCCCGTGAAGGCGTTCAGCAGCGAGATGACGATCGGGACGTCGGCGCCACCGACCGGCAGCACGAGCAACACGCCGGAGGCGAGCCCCGTGACAAGGAGCGCGACTCCCGCCCACACGTTGCCGGTCACGGCGGTGACGATGGCGAGGATGAGGCTCGCAAGCATCGTGCCGCCCATCACCGCGGGTGCGGCCGGCACGACGATGGGACGGGCCGTCATGAGTTCCTGGAGCTTCGCGAACGTCAGCATGGAGCCCGAGAAGGAGACCGCACCGATGAGAACGGCGAACGCGGTCGCGGGGGTTGCGAGGTGGGTGCTCGCACCACCCCATTCGGTGAGTTCCATGATTCCGACGGTCGCGGCCGCGCCGCCGCCCACGCCGTTGAAGATGGCGACGAGCTGAGGCAGATCGGTCATCTTCACGATGCGGGCCCAGGGCACGGCGATCAAGACGCCCAACCCGAGCGCGACCAGGACGACGATGAGGTTCGGGCCCACGAAGTCGGTGGACAAGAACGCGATGACGACGGCAAGGAGTGCGCCCGCGGCACCCACCAGGTTGCCGACGCGGGCTGTGCGCGGCGCTGACAGGCCCTTGAGGGCGAGGATGAAGCAGATGGCGGCCACAAGGTAGCCGAGCGCTGCAATATCGGGGGCGATGACGTTCATCGGGCCGCCTCCTCAGCTGCGGGCTTCGGTGCCTTCTTGGCGGAGAACATCTCGAGCATCCGGTCCGTGATGACGAAGCCGCCGACCAGGTTCACGGTCGCAAGAAGGACGGCGATGAACCCGAGGGTGGCGAGCACCCAGTTCGTGGCGTTCGCGGTCACCATGATCGCGCCCACGAGGATGATCCCGTGGATCGCGTTTGCGCCGCTCATGAGCGGCGTGTGCAGCGTGGAGGACACCTTCGAGACGACCTCCACACCGACGAACGCGGCAAGGACGAAAATCGTGAGAATCGTGATGATCATGCGGGGTTTCCAGAGTCGGTCTCGGGGGCCGGGGCCTCGGCCGGGGGGTTCGTCTGTTCGGCACTCGTGGCCGCCTCTGTCGGCGGCTGGGCCGCAGCGGGGTCGGTCAGGCGGTTGTGCCCGTCGTGGGTAATGGCGGCACCCGCGAGGATGTCGTCGTCCAGGTCGACCGCCAGACCGTCATCGGTCGAGAGGAAACCGATCATGGTGGCGACATTCTTCGCGTACAGGCGCGACGCGTCGGTCGGCAGGTCGGCCGGTGGCACGGTGAGGCCCACGATCGTGATCTCGCCCCCGCCCCGCGAGGACGGGACGCGCACGTCTTCACCGGGGCGCGAACCCTCGACGTTACCGCCCGAGGCGGCGAGCATATCGACGACGACGGAGCCCGGTTTCATCGCCGCCACCATCTCGGTGGTGGCGAGCCGGGGAGCGGATTTGCCCGGCACACCCGCCGTCGTGATGAGCACGTCGGCTTCCGCGATGTGCGGGGCGAGCGCCGCCTGTTGGCGGGCGGCGCTGTCCTCGCCGAGACTGCGTGCATACCCGCCGGTGCCAGCCCCCTCGGAGGTATCGAGGCCAACGTCGATGAACGTCGCCCCGACGGAGCGTGCCTCCTCCGCGGAGGAGGGCCGGATGTCGTTTGCGGCGACGGTCGCCCCGAGGCGTTTGGCGGTGGCGATGGCCTGCAGGCCAGCGACGCCGATCCCGAGGACCACCACCTTGGCGGGGGGCACGGTACCGGCCGCCGTCATCGCGAGCGGGAAGAACCGCGGCAGGCGGATAGCCGCTTCGAGAACGCAGCGATAGCCCGCGCACAGCGCCTGCGAGGAGAGAACGTCTACGGCCTGGGCGCGCGAGGTGCGCGGCACTTTCTCGAAGGCGAGGGCGGTGACACCGGCGTCGGTGAGGGCGGCCATCCGTTCGTCGGTGAACGGGGCCATAAGGCCGATGGTGACAGCACCGCGGCGCAGGCGCGCGATCGACGGTGGGGGCAGGGGCGTGACGTGGGCGAGGATGTCCACGGTTGAAAGGTCGATGCCGGAAACGACGTCGGCGCCCGCGTCGACGTATTCGTTGTCGGGATGGCCGGCAGCAAGACCGGCTCCTTCCTCCACTAGGACCCGATGACCAGCACGCGTGAGCGCCCTCACGGTCTCGGGAACTAGTGCGACTCGCGTTTCCGGCGCTGGTTCGCGAGGTGAAGCAACAGTGATCACGGCTCCTAGCCTAGGACGGGTGTCGCGCGCGGGACTAGGACTTTCATAACGGGTCGTGGAAGAGATTGCGCGGGGTCTTCCTCACGTCACACCAGCAGGAGGATCGCGCCAAGCGAGAGCGCGGCAGAGGCCACCGCAGCAATCGCTCCGAGCGCGAGGGCCCGCCCGCCCGTGTCCACGAGCCTGCGCACCCGCACTCCCGCACCCATCGCGAACATGGCGGCGGTCAGTAGGAGGGTCGCGACGAGGTCGGCCCCCTCCAGGAGGCCGGTCGGCACCGGGAGGAGTGAGCGCAGGATCACCATGGCGAGGAAACCGAGCACAAACGCCGGCACGATCGAGCCGGTGGCGGCGACGGGGGTGTGATCGACGGGGCGCCCGGCGAGGGCGGCGTCGACCTCCTCTCGGGCGAGCCGTGCCTCCAGCCGTCGACGCCGACGATTCGCTTCGAGCGCCCCGATGATCGCGACCAACGGAGCGAGCAGGACGACCCGACCAAGTTTGGTCACGAGCGCCGTATCGGTGAGCGTGCCGGCGGCGTCGGCGTAGTGCTGCGCCCCGATGCCGGCGCCGGCCACCACCTGTCCGACCTCGTGGATCGCTGCCCCAATCCACACCCCAGCCGCTTCCGCTCCGAGACCGATGGCGCCGGCGAGTGCCGGGATCGCGAGGAGCCCGATCGTACCGAACAGCGTGACGGCGGCGACGGCTGTCGCCGCGGCGTCCTGCGTGGGATCCTCCTCGTCCTCGGGTAGGACCGCGGTCATGGCGGCGACGGCTGCCGCCCCACAGATCGCGGTGCCCGTCGCGGTCAGGACCGCGGTGGAGTGACCGAGCTTCAGCGCCCTGGCGCACGCCATCGTCACCAGGTAGGTGACCACGACGGTGAGCACAATGACAACGATCACGCCCCACCCCAGGTCCAGAACTTCGGGGATCGACAGTCGCAACCCGAGCAGCACGACACCGGCCCGCAAGATGGTCCGTCCGGTGAGGGCGAGGCCCGGCTCCGCGGCCTCGCGGATCAGTCCCGTGTTGCGCGCGATCACACCCAGGATGATCGCGACGAGGAGCACGGAGAGGAGGGGGGCCAGGGCATTGAGGGCGAACGCGAGAGCGGTCGCGAGCGCCGCAAGCGCGAGTCCGGGGAGCAGCGTGAGAAATCGAGTCACCCTGTCATTGTGGGCCAGCCACCAGTCCCAGGTACAGCCGGGGCCGGGGCCGTAAGATCGGGGTATGACAGCTTTCGACGACGGCGCTACCGGCCACGAGAACCTCGAGCGGGAAATCCTCACCTGGGACGACTTCGGTCGCAGTGCCCGAGATCTCGCCCAGGCGATTGTCGACGACGGCTGGCGGCCCGACGTCGTCGTCGCCGTCGCCCGGGGCGGCCTCCTTCCCGCAGGGGCCGTGTCCTACGCGCTCGGCGTGAAGGCGCTCGGCACGATGAACGTCGAGTTCTATACGGATGTGGCGCAAACGCTCGCCGAACCGCGCCTGCTCGACCCGATGATGGACACCTCAACGCTGCCGAATAAGCGCATCCTCGTGGTGGACGACGTCGCGGACTCCGGCCGTACGCTGGCGAAGGTGATCGAGATGTTTGAGGAGTTCGAGGGCGTCGAAACGCGCTCGGCGGTGATCTATCACAAGCCTCGCTCCGTGGTCATTCCCCATTACGCCTGGAAGCAGACGGAACGCTGGATCGCGTTCCCGTGGTCCGACCGTCCGCCCGTGAGCGCCACCTAGGTCCGCCGGTGACTCCGCTCCGACCCGACCACTCGCGGCCCGATGACGAGGCTCTCACGACGGCGGTCACGCTGGAGCGCGTCGTGGATGTGCTGCACGAGACCGACCTCTACTTTTTCACCGACCGCAACCTCGAGCTCGGCATGTATTGGGACGGGGCGATCACCTCAATCCATCTGCTCGGTCACAAGAGCTGCGTCCTATTCCTGGCCTCCCGCTCCACGCGCACCTACCCGCTCACCGCGCTCGACGTCGCGCGCGGGACAATTCGCGAGTGGCATCGCGTCCAGCCCTGGCCGCGGGGCCACTACTCGATCCTCGAGGACGGTTCGCTACGCCTGCACGCGGACGTGAGCATCGACGCCACCATGGGCCTCGGCGACGGCCAACTGTTGTCCGCGCTCCTCTCGGGTGTCGAGGCGCTGCGCGCCTTCTTCACGGCCCTCGAGGCGGCCTGCCGGATCGGGGAGGCGGGACAATGAGCGATACGCCGGTAGACACGAACCTCCCGAGCGGTGGAGGCCACGACCCAGATCACCTGGTGCGCCCGCTGACGCGCGAGCGGCTCCTCACGCTGTTGAGAGCGCGGGAGCTCGACTGGGTCGAGGAACCCACGGGCCGGTTCAGCCTGATCTTCGAGGAAGAGGATCTCGAAATGATCCTGACGGTGCGCGAAGGGCGCCACGCGAGCCTTCACTTCCTGGCGGGCGAGCGTGACATCGGGCCCGCGGCACGCCTGCCGGAAGCCTACGACTACGCCGAGACCTGGCACCGCACCGAACCCTTCGGGACGGTCATCATCGTGCCGGGACCCGCCACGTTTTCGGTTCGCGTCCGACTGGATTCGTCCTGGCGGGCGGGCATCAGTGACGAGCAGCTGTCGTTCCACTTCGAGCGCATGATCACCGTGGCCGACGCGGCTGTCGACGGGCTCAAAGACCTCATGGATTCGCTCGACGCGCTCTGAGGCGCCACCGTGCGTGTGGTCGGGGTCGAATCGCTTCCACTCCAGGGTGTGAGCGGCACCTCAGCAGGTTGATAGGCTAGAACCCCGTCGTGTGAGGGAGGGACATCGCGATGACGCCGCCGTCCGAGCCAGGGCGAAACGCCGAGTGGCCTTCCGGTGCGCCCCGCCCGGGTCCACCTCAGCCCGAGCCGCATCGACCAGCGGGGATGCCGCCCGCCCTCAGCGCGCAACGCATCGTCCAAGCACTGCAGCCGATGTCGATCTACTGGTTCGTCGATCACACGAGCACCCCGGGGTTTTATTGGCACGGGGCATTCACCACCATTCACTGCGCTGGGGAAAACGGGCAGATCCTCAGTTTCCAGTCGGAATCAAGCTGGACGGCCCCCGTCTCGGAGTTGCACGCCATTCGGGACAGGATCGAACACTGGCATCTGGAGCACTCCTGGCCGCGCGGGTTTTATTCGATCACCGACGAGGGCGGTGTGCGGGTGTGCGCCGACTACTCCGTCGATCTCTCGGCGGGCGTGACCGATGAGCAACTGACGGTCCATGTCCGCTGTGCAATCGGGACGCTCCTGGACTTCTTCGCAGAGTTCAGGCGGCACCCCGCAGACCCACCGCCGCTGGGAGGCACCACATGAGCTGGCCCTTTACATCCCGCCGCAGTGGCGACGAGGAGCCCGAGGAGCGCAAAAGCCAACCCTTCGACCCGTTCGATCCGGCCCTGATACCGCCCACGGGCTCCGAAGTCCCCGGCTCCCCGCCCGATCAGTTGGAGATGATCACTGGAAAACATGTCGTCGCGCCCCTCACCCGGGATCGAGTGCGCGAGTTCGTGCGCTACCTCGGCATGGCGTGGGAGGAACACAACGAAGACATCGTCATCCTCCAAAACCGGGTCATCACGCGGGTGCAGGTGCGGGAGGGGGAGTCCGCGACCCTCTACGTCTACTCGTGGTTGAGAACACCTGCGCCAGCCGAGGTCGCTGAACAGATCCGCCAATCCATCGAAACCTGGCATCGGACCAAATTCTTCCCCACGTGCTACCTAGTTCCGGTCGAGGAAGGATTCCTCGTCCAAACCGATATGAATACCCCCTGTTGGGCAGGAATGACCGACGCCCAGTTGAGCCTGGCCATCAACGTGGCGATGCAGTCCTCGGACGCATTTTTTGACGAGCTCACGCAGGCTCTCGAGGCCGGTTCGGCAATTCCCTAGGCACCCGGTGGCGGTGCGCACCGGTCAGCGTCCCCGGTATCGGGCCCGGGCCGGACGCTACCGCGTCAGTTCGTCGAAGTGAGCGCGTCGAGTACCCGATCGGCGCAGCGCTCGACTACCTCCAAGGTGTCCACGAAGTCGGTATGCCCGCCGTACCACGGGTCCGGGACGTCGAGGGCGCTTCCCACCGGCGTGCCTTCGGGTAGGTCGGGATCGTATTCGCGCCACATGTGCAGGTTGTCTTCCCCCACACCGGCGCGTGCGGCGAGGTGGCGCAGCGCGGTGAGGTGGCGCGTCGTCATGGCGAGTACGAGCGTGGTCTCAGCGAGCTCCGTGGCCTCGACTTGGCGGGCGCGATGCTCGGGTACGGCGTAGCCCGCTTCGCTGAGGACGCGGCGTGCGCGCGGGTCGATCGGGTTACCCTCTTCCTCGTTACTCACACCCGCCGAGTCAATGGCGAGGTCGAGGCCGCGCTCGGCGGCCCGGGCGTGGAGTACCACGTCGGCCATCGCCGAACGGCAAATGTTGCCGGTGCACACCACAAGGACACGGGGCGTAGAAGGTGAAGTCGTCATAGCCTCAGTCTCTCAGACGGATCCGCTCTGCGGGCGGGCGGGCCGCTGGAGGCAGGTGAACCCCCGCCTTTCGACATGCGGGTCAGCGCTGGACCCTGGATCTAGGGTCCCTGAAGGTGAACGTCCACCTTGGGCGCCACCCTGGGCTCAGACCTCCTTGTCTCGGCGGTCACGCACCGTGAGAATCTGTTCGGCCCGCCCGTAAGGGCCGCGCCGGTCGTGCAGCACCGTCGAGGTGACGCCGATGCCGTCAGTGCCGATCGACTGGCGCACGTCAAAGCCGATCCATTCCCCTTCCGGCAGGCGGTAGAGGTGCACGGTGAAATCGACGTTCGGAAAGAGCCACTCGTCCTTATTGCCGCGCGGCATCACCCCGTTCGTGGTGTCCGCCATCGAGAGCGCCTTCGCGAGCGGGCTCGGCTCTTCGCCCGCAACGACGTCGACGTCGGTGGTCATCCACACGACGCCGCGGCCCGGTCTCGAGCGCGCCGAGAGACGGTAGCTGGCGGCGCTCATATACTCTCCGGGCCAGCGATCCATCTCGGGGTAGGCCTCACATTCAGCGGGCTGCGGGATCGCCTCGTCTTCGATGCCGGCGAGCGGTGTGGTGTCCGAGGTCATGAGTCGCCAGGCACGGACGTGCAACACGGCCCGCCCCTCGTGCACCATGCTCGCCTCAATGAGTTCGATGGTGCGGCCCGGGCGGGTCGTCTCAACCGTGACCTGGAAGCGGCCCGCCGGGATGGCCCCCAGGATGTCAAAGGACAGGCGCGCGAATCTCTTGCCGGCAGGCCCGCCCTCTTCCTCGGCGTGCCGCTCGAGTTCGCGGGTCATGAGGCCGCACGCCGCGGCCATGTGTTGGACCGAGGGATCCCAAGCGCCACTCGCCAACTCGGTGGATTCGAACCGGCCAGCACCCAGGTCGCGATAGAACGCACGTGTCGTCATGGGGTGATCTTCTCCCCGCGGCCGCACCCCGATCAAGGGGCCGTGCCAGGCGCCTGGGGCGGCAGATCCAGCGCGTGCAGCGCCAGCACCGCGTTCGCGGCCGACCACGCGAGGGGGGCGACTGCGGAGGGCGTCCCTCCCGGGGCGACCTTCTCGGGGATTGCGCCCACCGCCGTCGTGTGGGCCTCCACCCACGCGAGCGTGTCGAGGGCGAAACCGCGCGCCCGCTGGCCGGCCGGCGTACCCGCGTGCCGGATGGCGAGGTGAGCGGCGACGAGCGCGTGCGCCGTCGTTTCGGGGGTCCACACCACGCCGTCGCGTCGCCAGGTAGCGCCCGGTGAATAGCCCCGCGTGTGCGCGATCTGCTGGCGCGATAGGGAGGCCCACCAGGCGTCCTCCGCACCGGTAAGCGCCTCACTCTGATAGGGCGGCAACAGGAAGGCGAGGGCCGCATCGGGCGCGCTCCTCGCCCCGTAGCGCCCATAGTCCGGGCCGAAATAATACTCGATGTGAGAGCGCAGGGCTTTCGCCCGCTCGCGTGCGGCGGCGGCCAGGTCGCGGTCGGCGGCCGTGAGCGGCAGACCGCTCTCGGTGAGGTCCGCGAGCGCCGTGAGACCGGAGAGTGTGAGGGCCGCCGTTGCGAGCGTGAGGTCGTCCTCCTCGCGTTCCCAATAGTCCGAGGACGGCGGCGGCAGGCCCGATTCGGTCATCGCGAGCAGGGCCGCGCCGGCGCGGTGCAGCGAGGGGGCAAACTCGGACCACAGGGCCTGCGCCGTTGCCTCGCCCTCCGGGACGGAGTCGAGCAGATGGGCGAATCCCCAGACGTACCAGCCGACGGCCTCTGCCTGGTCGCCCCGGTCATCTGGTGGCTCTCGGTTCACATCGATGCGCGCTGCGAAGGTGCCATCGTGGCGCTGCACGCTCGCAAGGAAGCGATAGACCTCGGTGGCGCGTCCGATGTCACCGCTGCTCGCGAGCGCGGCGGCCACGTGCGCGCTGTCGCGGGGCCACACGTAGCGCCACCGGGGCTGCCAACCGGCGAGAGCCACGCGCGCGGGCGGGTCCTCACCCGGAAGGAGCGGCGTGAGGGTGAGGAGGTCACGCAACGCATCCGCGCCGAACGCGGCCATGCGGGCCCGCCTCGGCGCGGCGGCCGACACCTGCCCCGCGTGGTGGCGCCAGCTCGGGGCGCACCCGCTCGGCTCCTCGCCCGCCGCAATCTCGAGGACGGCGACGCCGAGGCCATGGGGGGCGTCGATCGGGCCGGCCACAGCGCCCGCGCTACGGCCGGCCGGTTCGCAGACCCCCTCCTGGAAGAGGGGCTGCGCCGGCGGGTAGGTGGGGCTCGCCGAGCCGAGCGCGAGGATCAGCAGCGCAGAAGAGGCCGTGAGCACGACCTTCATCAGGTGGCTCACGGCCTCACTCCGAGCACGGGCGGGACCGGGTCGGGCGCCCGCCTTAGAAGTCCCAGTCTTCGTCTTCGGTCTCTTCGGCCTTGCCCATCACGTAGGAGGAGCCGGAGCCGGAGAAGAAGTCGTGGTTCTCGTCGGCGCTCGGCGAGAGCGCCGCGAGGATTGCCGGGTTCACGGCGGTCTGGTCGCTCGGGAAGAGCCCCTCGTAGCCGAGGTTCATGAGCGCCTTGTTCGCGTTGTAGCGCAGGAACATCTTGACGTCCTCGGTGAGGCCGAGCGGGTCGTAGAGATCCTCCGTGTACTGCTCTTCGTTGTCATAGAGCTCGTAGAGAAGCTCGAACGTGTAGTCCTTCAGCTCCTGGCGTCGCTCCGCCGAGGCCTCCTCCAGAGCCTTTTGGTACTTGTAGCCGATGTAGTAGCCGTGCACGGCCTCGTCGCGGATGATGAGGCGGATGAGGTCCGCCGTGTTTGTGAGCTTCGCGTGCGCGGACCAGTACATCGGCGCGTAGAAGCCCGAGTAGAAGAGGAACGACTCGAGCATGACCGAGGCGACCTTGCGCTTTTCCGGGTCGTCGCCGCGGTAGTAGCTCAGGATGATCTCGGCCTTCTTTTGCAGGTTCGGGTTCTCCTCACTCCAGCGGAACGCCTCATCGATCTCGGCGGTGGAGATGAGGGTCGAGAAGATCGAGGAGTAGGACTTCGCGTGTACCGACTCCATGAACGCGATGTTCGTGTAGACGGCTTCCTCGTGCGGGGTGATCGCATCCGGAATGAGGGAGACGGCCCCGACCGTGCCCTGCACGGTGTCGAGCAGGGTGAGGCCCGTGAAAACCCGGGTCGTCATGGTCTTCTCGTCCTCGGTGAGGGTCGCCCAGGACTGGATATCGTTGGACAACGGCACCTTTTCAGGCAGCCAGAAGTTACCCGTCAGGCGGTCCCAGACTTCCTGATCCTTCTCGTCTTGGAGACGGTTCCAGTTGATCGCTTGGACCGCCTCAACCAGCTTCAGCTTCTCTGACATGTGCCTTCCCTTGTGGTTCACTGCGGCCCCTCCGGCCGCCGTCGCTTCACCCCATCGTGGCACACAATGGCAAACTTCCCACCCGAAGGTGCAGGTATCCGACATGCGTTGGCCTGTATTCTCAAGGGCGGGGTCATGCGAATGCCCCCTCAACCGGCTGCCATCCCGGGAGGATACGTGAGTGCGCCCTACGGAGTCACCATCGCTCCACTACCCAGCGAGCTACGACTGAACTTCGCCACGACGTTTGCTAAGGCGTGGATTGATGATGGCGGGAGCCGTATCGACGGGCTTATCGCCGGTTATCTCATGCTCGATAATTCGGGGGCTGTCTCCGCGCTCGAACTCGTCGACGCGCTCCAGGTTTCGCGCGGTTCGGTCTCCACCCACACGCGTCAACTCATGGCGCGCGGCATCATCCGACGAATCCGTAAGCCCGGGGACCGCACCCACTATTTCACGATTGCCGAGGACCTGTGGCTCAGCCTCCTACAGGCCAAGCAGGAGTATTTTTCCTGCCAGCTCACGCTCGCCGAGCAAGTCCTATCCGAAGTACCGGAGGGCACCCCGGCCCATCGTCATCTCGTTGAGATGGCGCGCTACATGGACTGGATCCACGGCCTGGGCCTGCCCGGTACGTGGGCGAGGCACCCCGCGGATTGATGCCGCGTAGGGTCCGCTCAGTCCCCGCGGTAGACCCTCGCGCGGTCGGGTCGCGGCCACGGGTTCGGTTCACACTCGCCCACCGAAAGCGTCTGCTGCATCATGACGGGCGCTGGCTCTCCCGGCCCGGAGCAGGGCACGTGCACCTCGGAGAGCAGGTGGCCGATCTCGTGATTTAACAGGTAGCGCCGATAGTCGGCCCGCGTGCCGCCGGCCTGGAGAAACGGTTCCGCTCCCTCCTGCCAGCGCACCGCGTTGATGACGGCGCGACTGCCCCGCTGGCAGGAGAGCCTCCCCCGCGTCTTCAACGGGGCGCACAGCCGGTCGACGAGGTCGGGGGAGGCGAGCACCACCTGGATCATTCCGCCGTCGGACACCTGAGTGAAGGCGCGCGGCCAGCCACGCTGATCGTTCACGACCGAATGCACAGCCGCGGCGAACGCCTCACCATCGATGGGCAGGCCCTCCTCCACCTCGACTCGGTAGGTGAGAGGCGCACCTTTCGCCAGTGCGGCCCGTTCCCTCGAGACGACGACGAGCGAGCCCGACGCGGACGCCGGGACTGGGGCCGTGAGGCCTCCCGTGGTACGGGTTTCACCGAGCTCGTCTTCCGAAGGAGCCTCCGGGCTGTCCTCCCCCGCAGACGTCTCGGCACCGGGTATGGCGCCCGCCGGGGACGCCGGAGCGGCCCCGGCGCGTGCGGAGTCGGATGGGAGGGGCTCACCCTCGCGGGTGCTCGTCTCTACGTCGGTTACCTGTCCGCTCGAGGAAACGTCTTCCTGCGGGGTGGGCGCGCCACCGTTCGGGCGTGGCGCTCCCCCGCTGGCACCCGGGCGCATGGCCATACCCGCGAGCAGCAGGCACACCATGGCGACGGCGAGGAGGACGTGGCCCACGACGGACCGCCGGCGCCCGGCGCCCAACCCCCGTTGAGGATCCACGTGGCCTCCTGCCCTTCGCGTCGATAACTCTTGGGCTCGAGCGTACCGTCCCACCGGGCGCGCGAACCTGGACTAGTCGTCCGCCAACTCGACGAGGCGCTCGAAAACTCGGCCGCCGGAGGAGCGCAGCCCGTCGTGCTGGTACTCATTCGTCACCCACGTGCGCGCCCTCATGACCTCACCGGTGCGCAGCGAGAGGTCGAGGGGCACGTACATGTCCTCGGCGTAGACCGCTGCCGTGACCGGGACCGCGCAGCTGGCGAGCGCAGCGGGGTCGTACAGGGTCGGCCAATCGCTCTTGTGGGCGAGGATCTCGGCGGTGCCCCGCAGCGGAACAAGGGCCGGGTCTTCCTCGAACTGGAAGGGGTACATGTGCTCGCCGGTAAGGAGAGCAACCTCGGCTGGGGCGTCTTCGGCCATTGTCTCAAATTCAGCCCGCACCCGATCGGCCGCCCAGGCGGTGGCCGCTCCCGCCAGCGCCGTCGTCGTCCCCGCATAAATCGTCTCGTGCATGAGTGCGTAGAGCGGCGTGCGCGCGAGGCTGACGGCGTCGCCGATCCGGGCGAGGAATGCATCGGTCAGGCGCAGCTGCCCACGCACGCGGGTGAAGGGGGCTTCCAGGAGGAAGTGCAAAGAATCGAAGCCGCTGGCCGAGCCGAGGGCGAGACCGACCTGGCGGAAGCGACGGTCGGTCAAACGCTCGCCCGTCGGAAGGTGCTCCTCGTGGGTGCGCAGGTGCGTGATGAGATCCCGCACGAGCTCGCGGTCGGGGAAGCGCTCGAAGTAGGCGGCGTTGCGTCGCTCGGTTTGTGCGTACGTACGCCGATAGATGTCCTCGGCGCTGGCGTCCAGGGTCGGTAGGCCGCCGGTGATGTAGACGCCTGCGAGCGCCTCGGGAGCCTGCGAGAGGTAGGTCGTGAGACAGAAGCCGCCATAGGACTGGCCGAGGCCGTACCAGGTGCGGGCGCCGAGCGCCGCGCGCAGGTCCTCGGCGTCGGCGACGATCGCATCGGCCCTGAAGTGCGTGAGGTAGGCGGCGCGCTGCTCGTCGGTCTCGAAGCTCTTCAGGCTCACCCGATCGATGGGGCTCGAGCGGCCCGTGCCACGCTGGTCGAGGAGCACCACCCGGTAGCGTTCGAGCGCCTTACCGATCCACCCCTCGCGCGGGTCACCCTGGCGTAGCGCCCCCGAGCCGGGTCCCCCCTGGAAGAAGACGAGGTGGGGGTGGTTCTCTCCGCCGGGCGCGACGATCTCGCGGGCAAACACCTCGATCGTCTCGGGCAGGCCGTGCGCGGCCCGGTCTGTACTCGCGCCCTGCGGGCGCCGGCGCAGCGGCACGGTAAGGGTGTGTTCCAGGACCCGATGGCCGTGGACTCGGTACTCCAGAGTGTCCATCCCATTCCTCCTTGGGTGCTCTCGCGCTCGACGTGATGTGCCGACTTCGGTGGCGACTATCCGAAGGACCGTCCGGCCTCGGTTGAGTCCACCTGGAGGCGGTGCGTGCGGGCGACCTCGGCGAAGAAGCGCGCGCTCGCCTTCGGAATCCGTTCCTGGGTCTCGTAGTTCACGCGCACGATCCCGAACCGTTGTGTGTAGCCAAGCGCCCACTCGAAATTGTCGAGCAGTGACCATGCTAGATACCCGCGCACGTCGACGCCCGCTTCTCGGGCCGCGTGGGTGGCGGCGATGTGCTCGCGCAGATAGGCACACCGGTCGGCGCGGTCGTCGACGACGCCCGACTCGTCCGGCACGTCGTCGAAGGCCGCCCCGTTTTCGGTCACGACGATGGGGATACCCGCCGGGCCCGTGTAGTCACGGTGCAGGCGCACGAGCAGTGCGGTGAGGTCGCGGGCATCAATCTCCCAGCCCATCGCGGTGCGCGGTAGGGCGCGCGACACCTCGCGCACCGTCTCCGATCCCACGTAGGGCGAGGCGAGGGGTTGTCCGGCCGGGCCGGGGCGCGTCGTGGGGACCGCACCGGGTTCGGGAGCCGCGAATGCGGTGCCGTGATAGAAGTTCACGCCGAGCACGTCGATGGGGGCACTGATGAGGTCGAAATCGCCCTCACGAACGGCGCGGCCGAGCCCCGCCTCGGACATATCCTCGAGGACATCGGCGGGGTAGCGCCCGACGAAGAGCGGGTCAAGGACGACCCGGTTGAAAGCGCCGTCGATCCGCCGGGCCGCGTCGAGGTCGCCGTCGTTGTCTGGATCAGCCGGGTGTGCAACAAGGTGGTTCGTGGTGATGCCGGTGCGGAGTCGTGAACCCTCCGCCCGGATGGCCTCCACGCCACGCCCGTGGGCAAGCAGGAGGTGGTGCAGTGCGGTGACGGCTTCACGGGGGTGGCGCCGCCCGGGGGCGTGTTCGCCGCTCGCGTAGCCGAGGAAGGCGGAACACCAGGGCTCGTTCAGGGTGGTAATGACCTCGACGCGGTCGGCGAGATGACGGGCCACGGTGTTCGCGTAGTCGGCAAACCGAGAGGCGGTGTCGCGGGCGAGCCAACCGCCTCGCTCGCCGAGTGCTTGAGGCAGGTCCCAGTGGTAGAGGGTCACCCACGGTTCGATGCCCGCATCGTTGAGCGCATCGACGAGGCGGGAGTAGAAGTCGAGCCCGCGCGGGTTCACCGTGGCGCCGTCGGGACAGATCCGCGCCCAGGACGTCGAGAAGCGGTAGGTCTGCAGGTTGAGAGAAGACATGAGGGCAACGTCTTCGGGCATGCGGTGGTAGTGGTCGCACGCTCGCGTGCCATCGGAGCCGCCAAGGATCCGACCCGGCTCGGCGCACATCTGATCCCAAATAGAAGGCCCCCGCCCGTCCTCAGCGACGGCACCCTCGATCTGGTAGGCCGAGGTCGCGGCACCGAAGCGGAAATCCTCGGGGAAGGTGAGCGTAGTCATCCGATACTCCTCTCTGTCAGCAGCGTAGCGGCGCGGTGGAGTTCGGATGCGGTCGAACGCGGGGCGGACACGGGAGGCACGGCCTTCTGTCAGCGAGATCAGGAGGGACACGATAGCCGCCGCGCGGGCGGGTGGCCGTGGTGCCGTCACGCACCCCAGAGTGCGGATACGCCACATATTGTGCACGGCAGAGCGAAAACGTGTCCGGCTCCTCACCATTGGCGGCGCCCAGTACTATCGTGGAGCCCTGATTCTCTCTAGGCTGGAACTATGGAGATTCCCGAAAAACTCGTTGCTGCCTATAACGACCAGATCACCCTCGAGCTCACGGCCGAGACCGTCTACCGCCAGCTCGGCATTGAACTCGATGCCCTCGACCTACCGGGCATGGCCTCCTGGATGCGAATCCAGGCCGAAGAAGAGATCACGCACGCGAACAAGTTCATCAACCACGTGCTCGACCGCGGGGGCCATCCCACGATTCACACCATCGAGATTGGTGAGGTGAAGGTGGCCTCTCCCGTAGAGGCGTTCCAGGCCTCCCTCGATCACGAGCGTCGCGTCTCCGAGTCGATCCGTAATCTGTACCGCCTCGCCCGCGAGCTCGACGACATCGACTCCTTCCCGCTCCTGCACACCTTCGTGGCCGAGCAGGTGGAAGAGGAAGCGACGGTCTCCGAGATCATCGGGCGAATCGAAATGATCGACGACGACGGTCCGGGGCTCCTCGAGCTCGACTCCGAGCTGGGCAGCCGCAAGCCCTTCGCCGTCGAGGGCTAACCCGCCCACGACCGCACGCTACGCCTACCGCCAGAGCCCTGGTGGTAGGCGTAGCGCAGTTTAGTGCTTCCGGTCTAGCCTAAGCAGTAAGCACACCAGCCCCATCAACCGAGAGTGAACCATGACGACTCCACAGCAACCGCAGCCCGGCGGCGGCGAGCAGCCCCAACCGGGGCAGGGCCAGCCACCTCAGCCCTATGGCCAGCCCTCGGAGGGCACCCCCTCCATTGAGACGCCCGAGGTGGTCACCCAGCACATGGCGGAAATCCGCCAGGGCCTCATCACCGGCGCCCTCACCTGGGTCGGGTCTTTTGTCCTCGCGATCCTGAGCTACCTCATCATGGTGGCGTCCTCCGCACCCATGAAGGAGCTCCCGCTCGTCTCCACGCTGTTCACCTTCACGGGAACAGCCTTTGGCGGCGGCCTACACGTCAGCGGCAGTGTCGGGGATGAACCTGGCCGCGCGGCCCTCTCGGCCACCATGCTCACCGGGACGATCATCGTCGGCATCCTCGCCTACGTGGTCCTCGCCAAGCTCCGCAAGTCCCAGCCATTCTCGAACCTGAAGGGGGTCACCGCGGGAGCCATCGCCATGTTCGTGGCGATCTACCTCCTGCACCTGGTCACCGGCCTCGTCTCGCTGGCGTTCAGCACCGACTTCGGCTTGCGAATCCGTTCAAACTTCGCGCTACCAATCTTCGTGACGGCGGTCCTCGCCGTCGTGGTCTACGGCTACTACCAGCTGCGCCGCACCACCCGCGCCGCGGGCCTCGGCCTGTGGCTGCTCCGCGCCCGGCAGGCACTGCCCTACCTCGTGTGGATGATGCTCGGCACCGGCGCCATCCTGTCCGTAGCGACCTTCCTGCAGCTCGTGGTCTCGGGACTCTCGTTTAGCTTCGGCTACACCGACGTCAACTTCATCGGTGCCCTCACCATCATGATCCTCCTCGCCGGAATCTACGTGTTGATGGGCCCCGCCCTGGTGTTCGGAGCGCCGATCACCGCGGCGGTCTCGGAGTACTCCGGGATGAGCGTCTCGCAGTCGATCTACTCGGCGTTCGACGGCTGGCTGATCGCCCTAATCATCATCGCCTCCGTGGCGCTCCTGATCTTCGTCAGCTGGCGGATCCGCAAGGAGATCGGCTCGGCCCCCCTCATCCGTACCGGAGTCTTCGCCGGCACGTTCGGCGTCGTCGGCCTGGTGACGTTCCTCCTGACCCAGTACTCCCTGAAGATTGATGGGGGCTCGCAGATCACCAGCTTCTTCGGATCCTCGATCCCCCCGATGAAGCTGCGCCTGTCGTTCCTCGCCGTCGTCATCTTCATCCTCGTCGGCGCCGCCGTAGACCTCATCGCGCGCTACGGCATCCCCGTCATCATGGGGCTGCTCGCCGACGCGAAGAAGGCGCAGGCGACGCAGGAGGCCGGCGACGCCCCCGTCGCGAGCGCCACCGCGCCCTATCAGGAGCAGATACCGAACGAGGCCGGTATGGAGCCCGGTGCACAGTACGAGGCGCCCCAACAGGGTGCGCCGCCGTACTCCGGCGCCGCACCCCAAGCCAACGCCGAACACCGGGATCCCGGCTCCGCCCCGCAGGCCGAGGCCGGCCAGGGCACCCCACCCCCGATGCCGACCCCGCCAGAGCCCACCGGTGACTCCCACGACGGCAACGACGGCGAGAACGGCGGCCTTCCCGCCCCGCCCCCACCGGCCTAGACCGGCCCCGGCCCGGGTGGCGAGCGCGCCGCCTCGGCCCACGTGAGTGTGGAGCCCCCTGCACGCCATTCGCAGGGGGCTCCACGTGTCTTATCCCACCGCGCCTGCGGTGCCCGTGCGTCTCGTCTACAGTCGTGTCGGCCCCCCATCTGGGGGGCCAGTCATCATGCTGAAGGAGAACCCTATGAAGATGTCCCTGCGCAACCAGATCACCGGCACCGTCCGTTCGGTGACAACCGGCGAAGCGATGGCCGTCGTGAAGGTCGAGATCGAGGGCGGTCACGTGCTGACCTCCTCCATCACGCGCGAATCCGCCGAGGACCTCGGCCTCGAGGCCGGCAAGCGTGTGAGCCTGTGGGTGAAGTCCACCGACGTGGCGCTTGGCGTCGAGGACTAAGCCCCAGCGCGTTCCCGCGGCCGGCGGGCTGAATGACTGTTCGCCGGCCGCGCTAGAACCCCATCTCGGCGAAACGGGACTTATCGCCTTGGAAGGCCACGGTGATCGTGTCCGTGGGCCCATTGCGGTGCTTCGCGACGATGATGTCCGCCTCGCCCGCCCGCGGCGAGTCCTCCACATAGGCGTCCTCGCGGTGCAGGAGGATCACGACATCCGCATCCTGCTCGAGTGAACCGGATTCACGCAGGTCACTCATCATCGGCTTTTTATCCGTCCGCTGTTCAGGCCCGCGGTTCAGCTGGGCGACGGCGATCACCGGCACCTCGATCTCCTTGGCCAAGAGCTTGAGCGCCCGCGAAAATTCGGAAACTTCCTGCTGGCGGGACTCCACTTTCTTACCCGAGCTCATGAGCTGCAGGTAGTCGACGACGACGAGCCGCAGGTCGTGCTGCTGCTTCAGGCGCCGGCACTTGGAGCGGATCTCCATGAGCGACATGTTCGGGGAGTCGTCGATGTACAAAGGCGCCTCGGACAGACGCGACATCGTCGTGGCCAAATGCTGCCAGTCCTCGTCCGAGAGGAAGCGGCCCTTGCGTAGCTCCTGCAGGCGAATACCCGACTCGGCGGACAGCAGGCGCATCGCCATCTCGGTACGACTCATCTCCAACGAGAAGATCACGGACGTGAGGCCCATGCGGATCGAGGCCGACCGGCAGATATCCATCGCGAGGGTCGACTTCCCCAGGCCCGGGCGGGCGGCGATGATGATCATCTGGCCCGGATGCAGGCCGTTGGTGAGGTGATCCAAGTCCTTGAAGCCCGTAGGCACACCGAGCATCTCGCCGTCGTGTTTCGCCGCCGCCTGGATCTCGACGGTGACGTCATCGAGAATCTGGCGCAGCGGCACGTAGTCGGTAGTGTTGCGGTTTTCTCCCACCGCGTAGATCTCGCCCTGGGCGGAGTTCACAATCGCGTCCAGGTCCCCGCCGTCGGTGGAGTATCCGAGCTGCGCAATCCGGGTACCCGCATCCACGAGCCGACGCAGCACTGCCTTCTCCCGCACGATCTGTGCATAGAACACGGCGTTGGAGGCCGTGGGGACGGATGCGAGCAGCGTGTGCAAGTACGGCGCCCCACCCACGCGGGCGAGGTCCCCGCTCTTCGCGAGCTGGTCCGCGACCGTCACGGCATCGGCGGGCTGACCGCGCGAGTACAGATCGGTAATCGCATCGAAGATTGCCTCGTGCGCGGGCTTGTAGAAGTCGGTGGAGCGCAGCTCCGTGACAATATCGGCGATCGCGTCCTTCGACAGCAGCATGCCCCCGAGGGTCGACTGCTCTGCCGCCAGGTCCTGGGGAGGAGTGCGGTCGAACCCGCCGGGTGAGTAGTCCGCGTACGCGCCGGACTCGGGCGGTTCTTGGCTCATGGTCTTCACTTTAGGCGGGACAGGTGGGCCCGCCTAATCTTTCCGTCACACTCCTCCCGCCGTGCGCCCGAGAACAACGCCCCCTCCCCGCCAGCCTGTGGATAACCTTCGAGTTCGGTGGATAAACGCCTGAAAGCTGGGGAAAACCTGGGGACGACGCGCCGCGAATGTCCCCAACCGGTGGACAACCCTGTGCATAGCGGGACGTGGGCGCAGTCGTGCGTGTCCCGAATTGCGCCGTAGAATCGCCGTGCCCCCTCCCCCAACCATGTGGACAACCCGCCGCGCATGGCGAACATTTCGGAGCAGTGATGAGCGAGCTTAACCCTCAACGAGAGGTTCAACCTTCGCAGCCCTCGGTCCATCGCCAGATCCTCGCTCTCGCCGTGCCCGCACTCGGCGCGCTCGTTGCCGAACCGATCTTCGTGCTTGCCGACTCGGCAATGGTCGGTCATCTCGGCACACCCGAACTCGCCGGCCTCTCCCTCGCGTCCACACTCTTGACCACGGTCGTAGGTCTGTGTGTCTTCCTGGCCTATGCCTCCACGGCGGCGACCGCCCGCAAGGCCGGCGCCGGCGACACCCGCGGCGCCGTGCGCGACGGGATCGATGGCATGTGGCTGGCCCTCCTGATCGGAGCATTGCTCGCGCTCCTCATCGGAGTAGGGGCGCCAGTGCTCGTTGCACTCTTCCACCCCGGGGCTGCCGTGATCCCGCACGCGCTCGCCTACCTGCGGGCCTCAGCACCCGGCCTGCCGGGGATGCTCCTCGTCCTGGCGGCGACCGGTGTGTTGCGCGGGCTCCTCGACACCCGTACTCCCCTCATCGTCGCGAGCGCCGGCGCCGTCGCGAACATCGGAGCGAATGCGGCGCTTATCTACGGCTTCGGTCTCGGGGTCGCGGGTTCGGGGGCGGGCACCGCGATCGTCCAGAGTGCGATGGGCCTCACCCTCGGTGCCGTCGTCGTCGTGAAGGCGCGCCGTGCGGGGGTGAGCGTCCGCCCGCGTGCCGACGGCCTGTGGCGTTCCACCCGCGCAGGCCTGCCTCTGTTCGTGCGAACCGCCTCCCTGCGGGTCGCGATCCTCGCGACCGTCGCGACGGCGACCGCCCTGGGTTCCGTAGTGCTCGCTGGCTACCAGGTCGTCAACGCCGTCTGGGGTCTCACGGCGTTTGCGCTCGATGCGCTCGCGATCGCCGCACAGGCCCTCGTCGGGCAGGCTCTCGGGCGCGGCAATCCGCGCGCGGTGAGTGCACTCTTGCGCATCACACTCACCTGGGGTGTGCTCGCCGGCGTCGTCATCGGACTGATCCTTGTGGTCGGCTCCCCCTGGATCACCCCCCTGTTCACACCCGATCCCGCGCTGCGCACCGCCGCCACGTCCGGGCTCGTGACAATCGGGATCCTCATGCCGCTCGCCGGGTGGGTCTTCGTGCTGGACGGCATCCTCATCGGCGCCGGCGACGGCGTCTACCTCGCCTGGGCGGGGCTGGTGAACCTCCTTGCCTACCTTCCCGCCCTCGCCGTCATTTGGTACGTCGCGCCCGAGGGCGAAAGCGGACTGCTGTGGCTGTGGGTCGGCTTCGCAGGCGTCTTCATGGCGGCACGCGCGGCCACCACCACCTGGCGGGTGCGCGGTACCACCTGGATGCGTCTGAACGACTAATCGAAGGCGGTCCCCGTTCACGGGGTCTCGCCTCGCGCCACACCTGCCCGTCGTGGGGGTCGCGGTGGTGGGCCGCTGCCGTCCGCCTATCGACCACGCTAGGCTCGGAGTATGGCTTCGATCTTTACCCGCATCATCAACGGCGAGATTCCCGGGCGGTTCGTCTGGGCGGACGAGCGCGTCGTCGCCTTCCTCGACGCCTTTCCACAGACCGACGGGCACGTGCTCGTCGTCCCGCGTGAGGAAATCGACCGGTGGACCGACCTGCCCGACGACCTCGCCGCACGCCTCTTCCACGTCGGCCATCTGATCGGGAAAGTGCTGCCCGAGACGTTCGACGCCCCGCGCACCGGCGTCGTGATCGAAGGCTTCGAGGTTCCCCACACACATCTGCACCTCTTCCCGGCGCGGGGTCCGCAGGACTTTGACGCCTCGAATAAGACCGGCTCGCAGGACGCCGCCGACCAGGACGAGGCGGCCCGCCGGATCCGGGCCGCGCTTCGGGAGGCGGGCCACGGCGCGTCCGTGCCCGACGAGCCCGAGGCCTAGGACCGGCCCACCCCGAAAAGGAGACCGCCGTGCGCCTGATCGCAAAACTCCTCGGCGTGGACAAGCCCCTCACGACGATCGAGGCAAGCGACGACACCTTCGATGAGCTGCGTTCCAGCCGGCGCGTCGTCATCGTCGACTTCTGGGCTACCTGGTGCGGCCCCTGCCGTCGGTTCTCCCCCGTCTTCGAGCGGGTCGCGACTCAGCTCAAGCACCTCGAGGATCTCCGCTTCGTTGCCGTCGATGTCGACGCCTGTCCGAAGGCCGCCGCAGCCCTGCAGATCAGCTCGGTCCCGAGCGTCGTCGCCTTTGTCGACGGCGCGCCCGTCACCCGGACGGGACCCAGTTCTGCCGCTCAGCTCACCGACTTCGTCGAGCGCCACCGGGGCATGGCCGGGCTCACCTAGGGCCCCGAAGCTATCCGCCGCGTCTTCCCGTCACGCGCGCGTCGCAGCTGAGGGTCACTCCCGCTCGACGCTCACCTCGGGCAGAGTGCGCCCGACGAGGACGCCGAGCAGGCCGAGCAGCGCGAGGAAGACGAGTGCGACCAGGTGGCCAAACTCGGCGAGGACCGCGGAGATGCCCCCGACCCCGAGCAGGACGACGCCGAGGGTCGTGTTCGCCACCGCCACGTAATGGGTACGTTGGTCTCCCTCGGCCATATCGACGACGTAGGTTTTGCGGCCCACCCGCACACCCGTGTGTACGAGGGTGAGCAGGAAGAAGACGAGCGGGCCCCACCACCAGGCCGTGATGAGCGGCTCGATGAAGGCCGACCCCACGAAGAGCACAACGAGTGCCGAAGCCAGGGCTGCGCCGAACACCATTGTGTTGCGCGAGGATCGGTCGGAGATGACGCCGGACACGCGGCCGCCGAGGAGGGCGGCCACACCCGAAGCGATGATGAAGGTCGCAATCGAGTTCATGCCGGCACCGCTGCGTTCGGCGGACAGCGCCACCACGAACGGTGGGGCGAGCGCCGAGACGAGCAGTAGTGAGCGCACGATGACGAACCGACGGAAGGGGGCGTCATCCTTCAGGAGAGCGAGCGAGTCACGCACCCAGTGGAAGTCCGTGTCCGCCGAATTCTGCGCTTGCTCATCGCCCTCGCGCAGGCGCGAGAACAGGGCCGCGGCAAGCGCCCAGGACACGGCGGCGCCACCGATGATGAGGGCGAGGGCGACGCGAGAGACGTCCGCGCCGGCAAACACACGGATCGCGAGACCCACCGTGACGGCAACGACCCCGGAGATCATGGTGGAGACGCCCGTCGCCCGCCCGCGCATGCCCTTCGGCATGATCCGTCCCTGGATATCCTTCGAAGCAATCGACGTCAGGGAGCGGGACAGCGCGAGGAAGGCGAGTCCCGCGAGGATGAGCGCCCCCGCAAGCGCACCGTCAAGGAAAGCAACCGACAGTGCGATGACGGTGGCGCCAAGGGCCTCACCGATCGCGCCGCTCACCCACACGCGGGCACGGCGTGGCTTGCGCAGCACCCAGGGCTGCAGGGCTGCCTGCGGCAACATCGAACCCGACTCACGGATTGGCACGAGCAGACCGAGCATCCACGTGGGCGCACCGGTCGCGGCCATCGCCCACGGGAGCACGGTCGAAGCCTTCGCGCCCTGGTCGGCGATATTCTGCAGGCCTTTCGCCCCCATGAAGATCGCGGAGTTATGGCGAATATGCTCGCGCGCCGTCGGCGTCAGCTCGTGGGCGTCCTCGTGTTCGGGATCGCGCTGGACGATCCGGTCAAAGAGTTCGGAAAGACTGGGCATAGAGCCCATCGTCTCACCGGTTCTCGCCACTGTCGCGATAACGAAGCGGGCTCCACCTCGTGGGTCTCAGGCAATCTCGACGTGTCGGGTCTCGGGGATCAGCCAGATCGTCGCGATGATGTCCAGGACATAGATGATCGCGAGCAGGCCCACTGCCGTCTGGAAGGAGTAGGCGGCAGCGATCCCACCGACAACGAGCGGGGCGAACCCGCCCACTCCGCGGCCCACATTGAACAGAACGTTTTGCGCCGTTGCCCGCGAGTGCGTCGGGTAAGACTCAGCGGTCACTGCCCCGTAGCCCCCCATCATGCCGTTGACACACATGCCGAGGAAGAAGCCGCCGATCAGCAGCGCGGTGGAGGTGGTGAGCTGGGAGTAGATCACGACCATCGCGACGGCGCCGACCTGAAAACCGAGGAAGGCGGGCTTGCGACCATAGTGGTCGGCAACGAAGCCGAACAGCGCAATCCCGATCATCATGCCGAGCACGGTCACACCGGTCCAGATGGCGGAGCGCGCGAGCGAGAGGCCGTGCGTCTGCGAGAGGAATGACGGCATCCAGATCATGAGGCCGTAATATCCAAAGTTCTGCACGCTCGTGAGCACCGTCATACCGATCGTCGTCTTGGTGGTGCGGGAGTCGCGGAACAACTCGTGAATCGGGAAGCGCTCTTTCAGGGAGGTGCCAACCCCGTCTGCGGCACGTTCCCGGAAGGCTTCAGGCTCTTCCACACTGTGGCGCACGACGACGGCGACGAGGGCGGGCAGTACGCCGATAAAGAACAGGACCCGCCAGCCCCAGTGAAAGACGACAGCGGCGGAGACGAAGGTCGCGGCGAGGACCCCGAGTTGCCAGCCAATCGCCACGAAGCTCGTGGCCTTTGCGCGCAATTTCGCCGGCCAGGCCTCGGCGGCGAGCGTCATCCCGATCCCGTACTCCGCGCCGATCCCGACGCCCGCAAAGAAGCGGAAGATCGCGATCTGCCAATAGTTCTGGGCAAGTCCGGTGGCGGCGGTGAAGACCGCGAAGATCACGATGGACCACATGAGGACGCGCACGCGCCCATAGGTGTCGGCGAGCGCACCAAAAACGAAGCCACCCAACACGGCTCCCAGGAGCGTGTAGGTGGCGAGTGAGCCGGCCTCTGTTCTTGTGAGGTCCAGCCCACCGTCGGCAAGGGGCGCGGAAATTGCGACGATCGCGAAACCGAGGATCAGGAAGTCAAACCCGTCCATGGCGTATCCAACCAGGGAAGCCCAGACGGCCTTCCAGCGATAACGCCGCGAGTCGGGATTCAGGCTTTCAGCGCGGGGGACGGTCGAAGTATTCGGTGTGGGTGCTGCCGGCGTAGAGCTCATTCGGGTCTCCCTCGAGGGTCGTGGGCGCCGCGACATGAGCGGCGCTGGACGGGAGGTCGCGACTCGTGCCGCGCCCGAGACACCAGAATAAACCGGGACGCCCGGCTCGCGTACTCGACGTACCGCAGATTGCGCCAGTACCTGAGGTTGATTCCTGGCTCATCGATGCCCTACCACTCGCAGTATCGAGCATCACGCCGGAAACGACGTGCTCGTCTCCCCGCCGCGTGGACCCTTAGCGAGGGGCGCAAGGGCTACCGCTGGTCGCCTGTGCTCGCGCGCCGCTGGGATTCCCACAGCTGTGCAAACACCGCAGACGACTCGCGTAGATCGGCTGGTGCTCCATCGGCGACGATGCTGCCACCATCCATGACAATGACGCGCTCGGCGAGGTCGGCAAATGCCACGGTGTGGGTCACCGCGATCCGCGCCTGCCGCGGGGTCGGGGCGAGGAAGGTGCGCATGATCGCCCGTCCACGCACGGGGTCGAGCGCCGACGTGGCCTCATCGAGCAAGAGCAACGGAGCGTCCTTCACCAGGGCGCGAGCGATGGTAATGCGCTGACGTTCACCGCCCGAAAGGGCCCCGCCTGCACTGCCCACCTCCGTATCCAGGCCGCGCGGCAATGCGGACACCACGTCATCGACGGCTGCCGCCTTGAGCGCCGCTAGCGCCTCCTCATCGGTCAGGGTCCGCCGCGCGATCCGCAGGTTATCGCCCACCGAAGCCTGGAAGAGGAACGGGTCCTGGAACACCATCGCAGCGTCGGCCGCTCGCTGCGTCATTCCCCACGGCTGACAGCCGGCCGCGGTACAGCGCTCCAGCTGTCCCGACGTGGGATCAAGCAGGCCAGCCAGGACGGCCAGGAGCGTGGATTTGCCACATCCGGATCCGCCAACGATCACGAGCGAGGAACCGAGGGGGATCGACAGACTCACGTTCGCGAGCGCCGGCACGTGTGCGTTGGGGTAGGTGAAGGAGACTTCTCGAAGCTCGAACGATCCATCGCTTGGCGACTCGCCTGCTCCCCCGGTGGTGACGGGCCGGGTGAGCGTCGTCGTCGGGGCCGCAGTCTCGGGTACCTCGATGAGCTCGGCCACCGTCCCCATCGTCATGGCGGCGTGGTTGATCGCTGGGGTGAGGATGATGAGGGTGCGGAACGGCTCCACGAAGGTGACGCCAATGAGGAGCATCCCGACGAGCGCCGCGGGGCTCGACAGGTCGAGCAGGCCCGTCCCCGTACCCGCGCGGTACTCCCAGATGGCGGCGAGGACGAGGGCCACGAGCACGAGCTGCATCACCGTGGACATGATCATCTGGGAGGGGATCTGCCACCAGATCAGTCGAATACTCGCGCCGCGGTGCTTCTCCAGCCGTTCACGCACCCGCGAGTTTTCGCCCGTGGCCCGCCGGCACGCCCGCAGCACTTCCTGGGTGCGTGCAAACTCGAGAACGGACTCATTGAGATCGGCGCTCGTGCGGGCCTCGGCGGCGTCGTACGCGCGTGAGGTACGCGTGGCGAGCCACATGCTTGCGACCGCCAGCGGAGAGGCGACAAGGCAGACAAAGGCGAAACGCGGAGCGAACGGTGCGAGCCCCAGGGCGAGCGCAAGCGGAAAGGTGAGGGCGCTGACGAGAGGGGTGGCCAGGTTCATCACGAGCGTGGCAACCTCGGGCCCAGAGGTTCCCAGCGTGGCACGCACGTCCTTACGGTGCTCGTCAGTGAACCAGGTGAGCGATCGACGCAAGAGTGCGTGGCTGATGCGCTCTTGGGTCTGATCAAGAAGGATAAACCCTCCGTCCATGGCGACGTTTGCGAGCCGCGCCTCGATCATCACGGATAGTGCGATCATGACGGTCATGGCGGCAAGCCACATACCGACTCTTCCCCACTGCCCCCCACCGGGGGATGCCTCGACCAGAGCGATGAGGAGCGGCAGAAGAATCACGTATCCGCCGGCCTGTACGATCGCGGACCCCAGCGAGAGTGCCGCGTAGCGCCGCGCGAGGGAACGCTCCGAGGGTGGGAGCAGTTCGAGGATGGTGCGGATCATCGGGCGTCTCCTTCGGTTCTCGCGAGGGGGGCCACCTCACGGGAATCCCCGTCGGCTACGAACGTGTGCCACAGCTCGGCATAGCGGCCGCTCCTCGCCACTAGCTCCTCGTGAGTGCCGCGTTCCGCGACCGCCCCGCCGTCGAGTACCACGATCTGGTCGGCTCCCGTGATGGTGGAGAGGCGGTGGGCGATCACCAGGACGGTCCGCCCCTCAATCAGGCGGGTCAGCCCCTCGTAGACGAGATGCTCACTGATCGGGTCCGCCGCGGAGGTGGCCTCATCGAGAACGATGACGGGCGGATCGGCGAGCAGCATCCGCGCGATCGCGACGCGCTGGCGTTCTCCTCCCGAGAGCTCGGCCTGAACGCCGAGCGGGGTGTCATAGCCAAGGGGCAGTTCCATGATCCGGTCGTCGATGTGGGCGGCTCGGGCCGCGGCGCGCACCTCTTCGAGGCTCGCGTCAGGTCGTGCCAGGGCGATGTTCTCTCGGACCGTTGCGCCCACGAGCTGGGTGTCCTGGAAGACGAATCCGACCCGGGTGTAGAGCTCCTCTTGGGTGAGATCGCGCAGGTCGGTGCCGTCCAACGTGATAGACCCGGCATCGACGTCGTAGAAGCGCGCGAGCAGGCTCGCCATCGTGGATTTCCCGCTCCCCGAGGCGCCGACAAGTGCGGTGACGGTGCCGGGTGGCAGATCGACGGTGATGTTCTCCAGGACCGGAAGGTGCACGCGGTAGCCAAAACGGACGCCGTTGAACTGCACGTGCGCGCCGCCGGGGGTGGGCGGCCCGCTCGGTGTACCGGCCTCCTGGACCCGGCCCGCGCCTAACGACGATGCCCCGACGTTGTCGGGTGCGTGCGTCGCAAGTTCGGGCCCCCGTAACAGCGCGGCAAGGTTGGCGCTCGCATTCAGGCCGATACGCAACGATTGAAACCCGTAGCCGATGCCGAGGAGCTGGGATCCGAAGGCGGTACCGAGGGTGAGGAAGACGAGGAGTTCACCAAGTGAAGTGAAGCCGGCTGCGCCGAAGACAGTACCGATCACCAGCAAATACCAGGTGAGGACCTGGGGACGAACGATAAGGTTCATCGCAATCTTGCGGGCGGTAAAGGGGCGCTCCCAGTCGTGTAGGAAGGTCACGTACTCGCGCAGGTGGCGCCCAAACGACGTCTCGGAATGTCCACCGAAGATCCTCACAATGGGTTGGGCCGTGAGGAATTCCTCGGCATAGGTCCCCATGCGCTCCTCCCACGTCTGGGCTTCACGAATCTGCTCCGATGCTTCGATCATCATGTGGTAGAGGATGAAGACGGCGCCGAGCACGGGAATCAGGAGCATGAGGGTAAGCGGCCAGCTCACCCACAGCAGCGTGAGCAGGACGGCAATCGGAGCGACGACGGCGGAAACCCCCTCGGGTATGGCGTGCGTGACGAGGTAGTGGAGGGCGCCCGTATCCTCAACGACGGTCTTGCGCACCCGCGCCGGACCGCGCTCCACGAACCACCCGAGCGGCAGACGTGTGAGCTTATCAAGCACGTCGGAACGCAGCTGGTAGGAGAAACGGGAATCGACGAGGTGCGCATAGAACACGACCGCGGCCGCGAGTGTGGCACCGATCCCGAAGGCGTAGGCGAATGCCCAGGCATAGGGGGCGAGGTCGGTGAGGTCCGCCCCATCGAGGAGGCGCCCGGCGGCAAGGGCCAGGATCACGTAGGGAGCAAGCTGGATGAGGGTGGCGAGACCCTGGAGCACTCCGGTGACGATCATGGCCCGGCGCACCGGAGCGAACAGGCTCGGCGGTGCCGAAGACTCGCTCGCGTCCGCTTCGTCTTCGGCAGAGGCGGGCGGGGCTATGGTGGCATCGCGAGCACATGCCTCGTCGACCTCGGGAGCGACGGTGAGCTGGCCCGCCTTGGAGGCCTTCTTCACCTGCGTGGCGACCTCTTTGGCCTCACGGGTAGTCCCCATGGCTCGACCTTCGATCCAGTACGCGAGGATGTGGCTGAATCGCTTCTCAAAGCCGAGCTCCGTAAGGCGGGCCCGTACGAGTTTGAGCGAAGCGGACTCGGGAGTGGCCCACACGTACCAGCCGTACCAGGTGCCCCCTACGGACGGGGTGGCAGGTAGTGCTTCAGCAAGGGACGCCACCCCTCGGCGTGGCACCCACGTCACGGACAGGTGCGGGTGTTGAGCGATCGGGAGATCACGGTCCTCGGGACAGTGCTGTTCCATCACGAGCTCGACCGCCGGATCGGGCGGCAAGCTCTCGATGAGGGAGTTGATCGCCGGCAGGGAGGCCGAATCGCCGATCAGGAGATATCCCGGCACCTCCTCAGCGGGCGGGTGAAATCGGCGACCCGAGGAGAACGGCGTGAGCGCGATGCTGTCCCCCGGCTGGGCCCCGCGTGCCCAGATGCTGGCGGGGCCCGCGGGCTCGTGTAGCACGAATTCCAGACTGAATTCCTCGGCTGAGATGTCCGGGTCCACGATCGTGTATGCGCGTTGGAACTGGCGATCGGTGCCGGCAGGATCGGGAAACCAGCAGCGCAACCAGGCCGTCGGTTCGTAGTCGAGTTCGGACAATAGTCCGGGACAGTGGACGCGCACGCGCACCAGATGGGGGGCAATGGTGCGGGACTCGAGGACCGTCGCGGTGTAGTCCACGGCACCGAGGACGTTGAGCATGGCGCCCTGAAAGCCGCGTTTCCCTCTTTCCATCACACGCCACTCCTTAGGTGAGGTTAGGCTTGCCTCATTCAGGATAGTAGGCCGGGAGGAAGCCTGTCAGCCATCGCCGGTGTCCGATACTTCGGATTGACGCGCACCGCTACCCGGCCGGGTTATCGAAGCGCGTGCCCGAAGCCCGGCAGCCGTATGCCCACTCCCCGCAAAACTCGTAGGCTCGAGGTATGACTACCCAGAGCCCACTTCCCGGCGGGACTCACGACTGCCCACCGGACCTCCTCGATATCGCCACCGACATCGCCGTCCGCGCGGCACACCTCGCGGCCATGACCCGTGATCGAGGCGTGCGGATCGCCGCCGCGAAATCCACGCCGACGGACATCGTGACCGAAGCCGATCGCGCCACCGAGGCGTTCATCCGCGACCTCCTCACCGAGGAGCGTTCCGCAGACGGCTTCTATGGCGAGGAGTCCGGTACCGCCACCTCGACGAGTGGTTACACGTGGGTAGTGGACCCGATCGACGGGACCGTGAACTACGCCTATGACCTGCCAGCGTGGGCCGTCAGCGTCGCCGTCGTCGCCCACGGCGAGCAGGAGGCGTATCCCGAAACGTGGCGGCCGGTCGCCGGCGTCGTCGTCAATCCCCGCCTGGGTGAAGTATGGCGGGCCGCCACCGGGCGCGGCGCGAGCCTCGCGCGCCTCACCGTCACGGATCGGGGGGAGGAGGCCACTCCCGAAGAAGCGGCACGCGCGCTCACCTACGAGTTGACCGACCACCGCCCGTTGCGCCTTGAAGGGGAGCGGGCACTCGCCACCTCACTCATCGCGACGGGCTTTGCCTACGACCCACAGGTGCGTGTCACGCAGGCCGAGCAGGTGCTCGCAATCATTGATCGATGTCGGGACATTCGCCGGTTTGGGGCGGCGAGCCTGGATCTCGTCGGCGTCGCCGCGGGCCGCGTGGACGCCTACTTCGAGCGGGGCCTGCATCCCTACGACCATGCCGCGGGTGCGCTGATCGCGCGCGAAGCCGGGGCGCTCGTGTGGGGTCCGGGCGGGGGGCGCGAGAATGAGGACCTCACGGTCGTGACGCACCCGGCTCTCGCCGAGCAACTGGACGCGCTCCTCAAAGAGATCGGCGCCGACCCAACCGAGCCGCTCAGCACACGGCGCGACTAGACTGCCGCGGGCTCAGACTCGAGCTGCTCAGCGCGGTCGGTGAGGCGAGTGGGCACCACCGCAGTGCGGCGTCGCCGGCGCGCTGCCCACAGCCCCCACACGATGAGGAATACGACACCTTCCACCGCCGCCATCGTGGCGGAGGTCGCGGCGTCGAACACGTACGCCAGCCAGAATCCGCCGGTAGCGGCGAGAACCGCAAACCCGAGCGTCGCCGCAAACATCTGCGGAACGGTGCGCACGACCAGCAGGGCCGTCGCAGGGGGCGCGATCATGAGGGCAACGACGAGGACCGCTCCCGCGGCGTTGAACGCCGCCACCACGTTGATGGAGACGAGTGCCATAAGCGCGTAGTTGAGGGCCCGAGTGGCGACTCCGCGGCTGCGCGCATAGGGCTCATCAAATGTGGAGAGCACCAGCGGGCGGTAGAAGATCGTGACGAAGGCGATGTTTACGGCGAGCACGGCGAGCATGAGCCACATGTAGCTCGGCCCGAAATCGCGCCCGAACAAGATGAGGTGGTCAAAGGCAGAAAAGTTGAGATCGCCCACAAGCACGGAATCCTCGTGCAGGTGCACCTTCGCGAAGCGCGTGGAGATGAGGATGACGCCGATGGAGAAAAGGGCCGGAAAGATGAGTGCCTGATCGGCATCCCCGGTGACGAGTCCGGTGGAGCGCAAGTATTGAGCGGCGAACACGACGACCATCGCCGCGAGACCGGCCCCAACGATCAGCCAGGGCGAGTTGATGGAGCCCAGCACCAAAGCGGCCAGCACGATGCCGGGCAGAGCGGCGTGGCTCATGGCATCAACCAGCATGGACTGGCCGCGAAGCACCAGGAACACGCCGGGTACCGCCGTGGTGACAGCGGTGGTGAGGCCGAGTAGGAAGACCGACAGGGCGAACGTCATGAGACAGCCTCCATGAGTGTGCGGCGAGTACGGCGACGCCCGTGCCGCCGCACGAGCACGGACCGGCCCGGTGCGAACAGTAGGGAGATCGCGAAGATCGCCGTCAGGACGAGAACGATCACCGGGCCCGTCGGGATCTTGCCGATCGCGACCGACAGATAACTACCGAGCACGGCCCCAACGGCGCCGATGCCCGCGGAGAGTGCCACCATGGTGCGCAGGTGTTTTGTCCACTGACGGGCAGCGGCGGGCGGAATTGCGGCGAGCGCAACCATGAGGATGAGCCCCACCGACTTCACGCCGACGACGACGGCGACGGACACGAGGACCAGCAGCAGCGGCGAAATGATCCGGGAGCGGAAGCCTGCGACCTCCGCGGTGATCGGGTCGAAGACGTGCGCGGCCAGGGGTTTCGAGGCAATCGCCGCAACCCCTCCGACCACGACAGTCAGCACGGCAATCGTCTGGACGTCACCGATGGTGAGGAGCGAGGCGTTGCCGAAGAAGTAGTCCTTCAAGCCACCGCGCCCCACGATGGAGGACCGCTCGATGATGCGAAGTAGGACCATTCCGGTGCCAAAGAAGAGGGCCAGCATGATCGCCATCGCGGCGTCGATACCGACGCGCGTGGAGTGGGCGATCGCATCGGCGCACACGGAGGCGAGCGTCCCCACGAGGACGGAACCCACGACGAGGATCCATAGGGAGCGACCGTCAATGCCGAGAATACCGGCTCCCACAAGGAAGGCGAGCATGACTCCCGTCGTCGCTGAGTGGCCGATCACGTCCGACATGAGCGTGCGCTTTCGCAGGTAGATGAATGCCCCCATCGAACCCGCGAGTGCGCCGATGAGGGTGCACCCGATCAGCATGGTGCGGAAGGTGTGGACGGTCAGAAAATCGACGATGGAGAGCATTAGAGATCAACCTGGGCGAGGCCGTAGGTGCGGTCGATGAGATCCCGGGTGAAGACCTCTTCGAGTGGGCCGGAGGCAACGACCGTCCCGTCGATCAGCGCCACCTCGTCACACAGGTTCGGGATCGACGCGAGGTCGTGGTGCACGACCACGATTGTGGCGCCCTCGGCGCGCAGCTCGTGTAGCACCCGGGTGATGGTCTCCTGACTGGCGATATCGACACCCGCGAAGGGCTCATCCATGAAGTAGAGGTCCGCCTTGTGGGCGAGGACGCGGGCAAGGAAAGCCCGCTGGCGTTGTCCGCCGGACAGCTCGCCGATCTGGCGGTGGGCCAGCTCCGTGAGACCAACCTGGTCAAGGGCACGGGCGGCGGCGTCGCGATCTGCGGCGGTAGTGCGTGCCCACCAGCGCTTCGCAGAGAAGGTGCCCATGAGCGCCACGTCGGAGACGGTGGCGGGAAAATCCCAGTCCACGGACGAGTGCTGGGGCAGATAGCCGACCCGCTCGCGGACGTCATCTAGCCGCTCCCCGAAAAAGCGCACGTCGCCGTGCAGGGGCGGAACAAGCCCCAAGGACCCCTTGATGAGGGTGGATTTGCCGGCACCGTTCGGCCCCACGACACCCATGATGGTGCCCGGCTTTACGGCAAGGTCAACGTGGGACAGGGCCAGGACATCGTGGTAGGCCACGGCCATGTCGGAGAGCTGGAGAGCAGGTTGAACGGCGGTCATCAGGGCTTTCCTCTCCGCAGAACTCCGACCCCGGGATGGGGAGCCGCAGGATTGCAGGAGATTCGTTTTCGGACTACCGAAATACTGTATCCCGGGCTCGCGACCATTTTCAAAACATGGCCGAGCGCCCGGACCCTTCCGCGGTAGGGACGGCCCCGGGCGCTCGCGCGATCCTGGGCGGGTCTATTCGGCGTTACCGGTCAGCCCCTCCAAAATGGCGTCGGTGTTGTGCTCAAACACCCCTACGTAGGTGTCGACCGGGGAGTGGTCACCGAGGGAATCGGCGAACAGTTCCTGGTCGGAGACGACCACGTCCCATCCCTTCGACTGGACGGCCTCCTTCAGAGACTTGATCGCCTGCGGGTTCTTCAGGTTGTCTTGGAAGATCGTGGGAACCTTGTTATCCGCAATCATCGACGCCAGCTCGTCGAGTTCCTGGGCGGACATCTGCGACTCGGAGGTCACGAAATCGGTCGCGTGAATCTCGAGACCGAAGGTCGCGCCGTAGTACTGGAATGCATCGTGCCCGGTGATGAGGATTCGTGAGTCCTCGGGAATCTTGGCGATGGCCTCTTCGGCGTAGTCCTTCAGGCCTTCCACTTTCTCCTTGTAGGCCTCGGCGTTTTCCTTGTAGGCGTCAGCATTGTCCGGGTCAAAGTCGGCGATCTTCTCCGCCACCTGATCGACGACGTCGAGCCAGATATCTGGCGAGTTCCAGATGTGTGGATCATAGAGGTCGTTGCCTTCGTGATCCTGCTCGGGCCAGTCGAGGAGCATGGACTTATCCACGAACTCACCCACGGCCAGTTGCTTATCGCCGAGGGACTCGAGCTGATCTTCCATCATGGCCTCGAGGTATAGGCCATTCCAGAATACGAGGTCGGCATCGCGCATCTTCTCCACGTCCTTGGTGGAGGGCTGATATGTGTGCGGATCGCCGCCGGGTTGAACCATGACGGTGACGTCGGCCTCCGGAGCGATATTCATGACGGCGTCGCCGAGGTAGCCGGTGGTCGCAAACACAGAGATGTTGCCATCGCCGGTGTGTTTGCCGTCCTCACCAGTGCCGGATCCGGTGTTCTGTGAACCACCTTCGTCGACGGCGCAACCCGCCCCGAACGAGAGCGCGAGCGCCGAGAGCGAGACGACAAGCGCGTGCCGGATCTTGCCAGTTCTGCTGCGGGAGGTGTGCATTCAGTTCCCCTTAATTCGCTGAGGTGAGCCATACCTTCGGGACTACCATACTGAGAAATTTCGGATAGGCGAAATTGATTCTCATCGTGGACTGTATGCAGCATTCGAGCGGAGTTCGGCGCTTCCGCCATCCCAGGTCCCTGCGTCCCTGTTCGACCGGCCTCGCGCGGGCGCGGAGCACGTCCGGTGCCCCATCGCGGCACAATGGAGAAGTGCACGCCCCCGCCCGATCCTCCCTTGCTGCCCCCGCCGCGCTCGTCGTCGTTACGGCCGTGTGGGGCTCGACCTTTGTCCTCATTAAGGACCTCCTCGTCTCCGTCCCTCCACTCGACTTCTTGGGCGTGCGTTTTACCATCGCGGCCGGCCTCATGGCACTCGTCTTCTGGCGTCGCCTGCGCGCGGCCGGACCGGCTCTGTGGCGGCGCGGGCTCGCCCTCGGCCTCGTCTACGCCGGCGGACAGATCGCGCAGACATGGGGCCTCGAGTCCACCGATGCCTCGGTCTCAGGCTTCATCACGGGCATGTACGTGGTGCTCACGCCACTGGTGTTGTGGGCACTCTTCCGCATCAGGGTGCGCGCCGCCACGTGGCTGGCCGTGGGCCTGTCCACCGCCGGACTCGCGGTGCTTTCCCTGCGCGGCTTCGCACTCGGGGCTGGTGAGTCCCTCACGCTGCTCGGCGCGGCCCTGTACGCCCTGCACATCGTGCTGCTTGGGCGCTGGGCGGCGGGCGCCGACGCCGTGACGCTTACCTCAATCCAGATGATCTCGATCGCCGCAGTGTGTCTGACCGGAGCGCTCCCGGGCGGTATCACTCTGCCCGCTTCTGCCGGCGCCTGGGCCTCGACGCTCTACATGGTGCTGGCCGCGGGCATCCTCGCCCTGCTCCTACAGACGTGGGCGCAGGCCCGCATGGGGGCGGCGCGCGCGGCGATCATTATGACGACGGAGCCCGTGTTCGCGGCCGCCTTCGCTGTCGCGTTTGGGGGTGAGTCGGTGACCTGGCGTCTCCTGGTGGGCGGCGGCCTGATCCTCACCGCCATGTACCTGGCGGAGCTCACCTCCGGAGGGGAGCCCTCCCCCACGGCTTCGGCTGGAGCCCGTCACACCGACGGCCGCGGCTGAGTGGCGCCGACTGTCGAGCAGGCGCGGCGTTGTTCACTCCTCACGCCTCGGGCGCGCGCGGTGTCGTTTAATCATGGCGCGCCGGCGCTTGGCCGCGAGGCGACGCTCGACCGAGCCGCGAGTTGGCCGCGTGGCACGGCGCTTCGGGGGCGGAGGCATGAGGGCGGTGCGCAGCACCTCGGCCATGCGCTCCCGGGCGGCCGCACGGTTGCGCAGTTGGCTGCGCTCGGTGGCGGCGGAGACGGTGAAGACACCGTTGTCGTCGAGGCGGTGAGCGAGATTGCGCAGGATACGGGCGCGTTGCGCCGAGCTGAGGGATGCCGAGGTGCGCACGTCGAAGGACAGCTGCACGCGTGAGTCGGTGGTATTCACGCCCTGACCTCCCGGGCCGGCGGCGCGTGAGAAGCGCTCGACGAGCTCGGCCTCGGCAATGGTAAGACCGGTGGGGTTACCGGGCCCGGGCATGAGGCGCAGGCCGGCCCCGGGAGCCGTCCCCATTAGGGCCGGTTGCGGCGGCGATGCCGCGCAGCAATCGCTTTACCCGCCTCGAAGCAGACCTTGCGCAGAAGCTGCTCATAGCGCTCCGGTTCCATGACGCCCACTCGTCCAGACACGGAGAAGGAGGCCACGGGAAGGCGTGCCGGACTCATGACGGGGGCCGCGATGCAGTTCAAACCCATCATGATCTCTTGGCGGTCGTAGGCGATATTGGTCTCGCGGATCGTCTCGAGTTCCGCACGCAGCTTGTCGGGATCGGTAATGGTATGGGGCGTCCAGTGCTCGAGATCCCCACGCAGGATCTGCTCTGTGGCGTCGTGGTCGTAGGCGAGCATCATCTTGCCGACGGCCGTGCAGTAGGCGGGCACGCGGCCGCCGATACGCGAGGGTGAGCTGACCTTGAACTGCGCGTGCAGCTTATTGAGGTAAAACACCTCATGGCCGGAGAGCACCGCCAGATGGACGGTCTGCCGCGTCACCTCGAACAGCTTCGCAAGATAGGGGGTGAGGGTCTCATTGAGCAGGTCGATGTGGGGGCTTGGCTCGGGTTCGGCGAGCTCGAAGAGCATCGGGCCGAGACGGTAGGAGCTGCCAGCACGCTCGACGGCGCCGTTGCGGGCGAGGATGCCGAGCAGGCGGAAGGCCGTCGATTTGGAGAGGTCGCATCGTCTGGCGAGCTCCGAGACTCCCACACCGACCGAACCCTCGTCACCAAACGCCCTGAGCAAGGCCATCGCCTTATCCACGGCAGTGCGACTGTCACGCGCTGCGCACATATCCCCGCGCTCCTTTCGACCTCTCACGGACCGAGGCCGCTGCATATCTCCTTTCATTATCGTCTGAAAAGTTGGATCGCACGTGAAAAGCGAAGGCGGATGCCCGACCAAAGGGGTGTACGTACGCACCGGAGAGCGGCACGCACAACAGTGATGCCCTGGGGTGCGGCCGATGGGCCGCGACGGGCGCTTTGCACCGGGCCGGTGATGCGTCGTCGCCCCTCGCGTGCGCACTCCACCACGACAATCGCTAGAGCAACCACCGATCTGGGGAGGACAATATCCTCATGGCCGGCGACACACCTCTCAGGTTTTCTGAATACCGTGGCTTCATCGAACTGCTCAACGAGGACGGGTATGTCCTTGATTTCAGCAACCGAGAGTTCAGTGAATTCACGAGGGAATTCACCGGAATGGATCTCCTTAAGAAGTACCGCCTCTCGAAGGGCAAATCACTCGAGGCGTATCTCAAACACGCGCCACGCAGCCAGTCCTTCGCCCTGTTGAAGGCCCTGATGGATGAGTGGGAGCGCACGCGACGTGCCCTGGTCGACGACGAGGTGATCGAGCAGGCCGATTCCTGCTATCGGCAGCTCCACACGCTCAAGGTCTCCCTGACCGACGGCGGCATTGGGGAACGCCTGAGGTCCCGAGGCTTCACCAGCCAATATCTCGATGAACAACGGGTGCTGCTCTGGGAGAAGGCCCCCACGCACCCGACCGCGTCCATCGGGATCGCCAAGGAACTCATCGAGTCGTGCTGCAAGACCATCCTCGAACACCACGACGTGTCCTACTCCATAACCGATGGCCTGAACAAGCTGGTGGATAAGACCCAACAGGCGTTATCGATCAACCCGCGCGATGTGGACACGGCGGCGCCGGCCGCCAAGGTGATCAGGGGGCTGCTCGGCAATCTGGCCAGCGTCGCCCGGTATTTGGCCGAGTTGCGCAACAGCCATGGAATCGGCCACGGAAAGTCGGTCTCCTATCGGGGTCTATCCGAACGCCATGCCAGGCTTGCCGCCGGTGCCGCACTCACGCTCGTGGAATACCTGTGGGCCACTCACCTGGAGACGCGGCCCGGGCACCCCACGTCGGAGACCGAACCGGACGCGATGTGTGCGAGCGATCCGTTGATCCCGCCTCGCTCCGGGTGGTGACACCACCACGCCCGGCCGGTGTGCTGCGGGAGCACATCGGCCGGGCGTGCCGCTGCCCGAAGGAGAACACACACGGCAGCGGGAGGATGGTGCGGGCTAGCGTGACGGGCCTCACGCCTCGACTGTGGCCCGATCACCGCCGGGTGTGCCATCCGGTTCCTCGCTCTCTTCCAGGGCCGCTTCCGCCTTGCCCTGGCGTTTCGCAATCTCGCGAAGACCAAGGAAGCGGGACAGGCCCAGGATGAAGATGAGGATCAGGCCCCAGATGAAGTTCGCGGCAAACGAGGCGCCGCTCCACCCACCGAGGAGCATGTTGATGCCGGTCTGCAGCTCCTGCATGGCGAGCGCACCGACGGCGATCATGGCGATCCGGCCGGTGCCACCATACGGGTCGATGCCCGCGATCACGGCCACGAGGATCGCCTGCATCAGGTAGGAGGAGCCGAAGCTCACGTTCGCGGCGTTCGTCGAGGCCATCATCATGAGCCCCGCGAGTGCAGCCAAGACACCCGAGCAGGCGTACACCACGATCTGCACCCGCTCCACCGGCATGCGCGCGAAGCGCGCCACCTTGGTCGACTCCCCCACCGCGTACATGCGGAATCCCAGCTTCGTGCGGGTCGTGAGGGTCGCAAAGCCGACCACCAGGAGCAGGAACAGGATGAAGGGGAGCGGGAGCAGGGCGATCGTCGTCGTCGGGAACCAGGAGAGCTTCCCGGACCCAAAGACGGTCGCACCGTTCGTAATACCCGTCGTGATGCCGATGTACACGCTCATGGTGCCGAGCGTGATCGGGATGGGATGGACCCGAAGGGAGGAGACGAGGAATCCGTTTACGAGACCGGCAAGCAGCCCCACGCCGAGCCCGGCGAGCAGCCCGATTGCGGTCGCGCTCCCGCTATGCCCAAGCGCGCCGCTCACGAGGGCGGCGGTGACCGCCGCACCGTTCGCGACCGCCACGATCGACAGGTCGATCCCGCCAATCAGGAAGGTCAGCCCGATACAGATCGCGAGCACGCCGAGCGGCGCAATCTGGTTGAGCATCGACTGCAGGTTGCGGATCGTCGGGAACGTATCCGGCACGAGGATCGAGAGCACGACGGCGAGGACGACGACGAGCCCGATGAGCGTGACCACGTGGGCACGCGAGCCAAAACGTGCATCCATTACTCGAACACCACCAATCCGCGACTGCGTTGAATCGATCTCTCCCGAATGGCCGGCACGCAGACGCCAAGCAGCAGGAACAGGCCGATGAACAGGCTCTGCCAGGCTGCCGGGATGCCCACGAGCACGAGTGAGGAGCCAACCACGGAGATGAGGAGGACACCGAGCAGAGTGCCGAGCACCGTGCCGCGCCCACCCATGACCGAGGTGCCACCGAGCACGACGGCGGCGAGCACCGTCATCTCGGTTCCGACAAACGTGGAGGGATCCGCGGCGCGGTTCATCGCGGCGTACAGGATTCCCGCCAGGCCCGCGAGCGCACCGGAGATCACGAATGCGGTGGTCCGCACGGCGTCGGCGTTCACACCCACCCGGCGGGCGGCCTCCTCGTTGTCACCGATTGCGTAGATCGACCGGCCCCACCACACGTAGCGCAGGGCAAGGGCGAGCACGATCGCAAGGCCCAGCAAGATGACGGCGGAGATGTGCAACTGCACGTCGCGACCGGCCGAGTGCGTAGAGATCAGCGAGACCATCGAAAACTCCGACATACGGGCCGGCAGGTCGTGGATCCGTTCGGTGCCCACGAACGCAAGGAGCGCGCCGCGGTACATCGTGAGCGTGCCGATCGTGACGATGAGGGATGGCAGGCGCAGCAGTGAGACGAGTACGCCGTTGATCGCGCCAAGAAGCCCGCCGATCACCATCGCCATAATGACGGCCACGAGGAACGTGCCCTGATAGTCGAGGGCCCGAAGGGTCACGGTGGTGATGTACATCGCGGAGACCGCTGTTGCGGAGACCGAGATGTCGATACCGTTCGTGAGCAGTACCGTCATGACGCCGAGCGCCATGATGCCGATCACGACGGAGGCGCGTACCACCCCGAATAGGTGGGCGGCCGACAGGAATGTCGGTGACGCCACCGCGAAGACGATCGCCGTCAGCACGATGACGATGGCGAGCAACGCTTCGCGGCTTGCGAGCAGGTGTTTGAGAGACGCGCTCATACGAGAGCCCCCCTACCGTTGATGTCGATGATGTCGTCCTCTGTGAGGCTCGCCGCGCTCGCGCGGTGCACGATGGTGCCCTCGACCACGAAGGCGACGTCGTCGCACACGCTCATGAGTTCGGCGGGCTCATCCGAGATGAGGAGAACAGCCGTGTTGGCGTCGGCCATCTCCCGGACGAGGTCGTGAATCTCGGCGCGTGAGCCGACGTCGACGCCGACCGTCGGGTTGTTGAGGATCACGACAGAGGGGTGCGGGGCGAGCGCTCGCGCCAGGAGAACGCGCTGCTGGTTGCCACCGGAGAGAGCGGAGGCCGGTACGTCAACGCTTGGCGCCTTGATGCGCAGCCTCTCGCGCCAGCGCACTCCGAGCTCGCGGATACCGCGAATCGTGAGTAGGCCCGCCTTGCCGCGCGCCTGCTCGAGGGAGGTGGCAGCCATGTTGTCTGCAATCGCCCAGTCGAGGAATAGGCCCTCGGTGAGGCGGTCATCCGGCACGTACTGAATCGCCGTGTACGAGCGCGTGTTCTTCACGGTGGCGCCGTCGAACTCGATAGTGCCGCGGTCGTGACCGATGAGGCCCGCGAGGGCGAGCCCAATCTCGATCTTTCCGCAGCCTACGAGACCTGACAGGCCGAGCACGCGCCCGGGATAGAGCTCGAGGCTCACGTCTGAGAACACTTCCCCGAGTCCGAGGTCGGTGCATTGGAGGACCGGGGCGACTTCCGGGTCATCGGGGGCCTCACGGCGCTCGTTCAACACAGCCTGGCCGGTCATGAGGTAGGAGATGCGCTCCTGGTCATAGTCCTCGGCGGGCCCTGAGGCAACGATCGTCCCGTCGCGGATCACGGTGACATCGTCGGCAATCGCGACGACCTCACGTAGCTTGTGCGAAATGAACACGAAGCTGAGGCCCGTCTCGGCGAGCCGCCGAACGGTCGCAAGGAAGGAGTCGATCTCCGACTGGGTGAGGGCCGCCGTAGGCTCGTCCATCAGGATGATGCGTCCATCGGAGGAAACCGCGCGGGCGATCGCGACCAACTGCCGTTCGGCGGTCGACAAGTCGCGTAGCACGGTCGTAGGAGCGATCTCGAGGCCCAGGGTCGCCAGAGCCTTTTTCGCACGCTCGCGATCCTCCGCGTGCGGCACGCGGCCAAGCGCCTTGCCCGAACCGTCGAAGCCAATGTTTTCGGCCACCGTCATGTTGGGGAAGAGCGCGAGGTCCTGGAAGATGACACGCACCCCGTGATTCAGGGCAACCCGGGGGCTGAGGTCGGAAACCTCGACCCCCTCGAGACTCACGGTGCCCGCATCGGGTTGGTGCGCGCCGGCAATAACCTTGGTGAGGGTGGATTTGCCCGAGCCGTTCTCACCGACGAGGGCGTGCACGGTGCCGCGCCGTACCGTAAGGTCCACGTCCGCGAGCGCCTGAACGCTGCCGAACGCCTTACTCACGCCGCGCACCTCCACGACCGGCTCCCCCGCGCCGGGGTGGCCGCCGGAGCCGGCGGCCACCCCATCTCGAGCGGGAGGCTCGGGACGCTGACTGCTAGAAGTCATAGTCGTCCGCGTTGTCCTTCGTCACGTTAATCCAGGCGTTGTCGCCGTAGATGATCTTGTCTTCGATCGTGATGGAGCCGTAGCCCTCAACGCCGAGATCCATCCCATCCTCGAGGGTCTCGCCGTCCATCAGGAGCTTCGCAATCACGTTCTGGGCATATGCGGCCTTACCCGGATCCCAGAACTGGATCACGTCGATCGCACCGCTTTCCAGCAGCGCCTTCGTATCCTTCGGGGTCGAGGTACCGACCACGGCGATCGTGTCCTGCAGGCCCGCTTCTTCCACGGCCTGGCCAACACCCACGACGTCGGTCGACGCCGAGCCCTGCACACCCTTGAGGTTCGGGTAGGCGGACAGCAGCTCCTGCATCTTCTCGTAGGCCTTCTGCGAGTCATCGCTGGTCTCGATGATGTCGCCGACCTGCGTCATGTTCGGGTACTTCTCCTCCTGGTGCTTCTTGGCGGCCTCGACCCACTCCATGTGGGTAGTCGAGGACAGGGAGCCCACCATGAGGGCGTACTCGCCTTCCTCGCCCATCTCCTTGGCGAGCAGGTCCATGAGGTTGACGCCGTAGTCGGCGTTGTGGAACGCCTCCACGTCGTAGTCCGCGTTCTTGATGGTCGGGGCCTCGTGCGTGACGACGACGATGCCGGCGTCCTGCGCCTTCTTCAGCGTCTGCTCGACGGCGTCCGGCTGGAAGGGAGTGACGCACAGCGCGCCCACTTCCGAGGCAATGAGGTCCTCCAGAACCTTGACCTGCGCGGCCGCATCGGCCTCAGAGGACCCCTGATAGTAGGCGTTGTTGCCGCTGTCGTCGGCGTATTCGTTCACGCCTTCTTCCATACGGTTAAACCAGGCGATGCCCGTGAGCTTGGGCACGGTCACCATCGCGCCGGCGGTGTCCTCTCCGGCATCGGCACCGCCCGCGGCATCGGATCCGGAATCGGAGTCGGTGGACCCGCAGCCGGCAAGTAGGGCGGCACTGGCCGCAAAAGCGGCGAGGGTTCGGAAAATAGAGGAACGTTTCGGATGAGTCATGAGAGGTCTCCTTCGTGGAGTGGGGTGATCAGTACTGGTCGCGATTTCGCGGTCGGGTCACTGGGTGCGCAACACCTCCGCGATGGTCTGGGTGAGGCGGTGGAAGGCCACCTGGCCCGGGTCAGGGTGTCCCGCCGAGCGCTCCCCTACCCAGGCGGCGCGCCCGCGCTGGGAGACCCGCTCGGCGTCCCGTTCGACGACGCCGCCTGCCGCCTCGACCGCCCGGTCGGCGACCTCGAGTGCGGGAGCGTCCGCTGCCTCGCTGCCCAGCTGGTCAGCAAGGGCGAGCAGGCTGTCGACGACGGTCTTGTCGCCCGCCTCGGCTCCGCCGCGCTCCATCACCCGGTCGGTCATGGCACGAAGGGCACGCGCGAGGCTCTCCGTCGAGATATCGTCGCTCTCGTCGAGGCTCTGGGCGGCGGCGAGCAGGCCGCCGCCGATCAGGGCCGCGAACGTGGAGGGGTTGGCAGCCGCGAACGCCGCCCCGATAGCGGAGAAAATCTCGCGGGGTGCCGCGTCCTCAGGCAGATCCTGGAGCGCTCCCTCCGCGGCCTTCGCGCCGGAGGAGACGGTGATGCCGAGGTCACCGTCGCCGAGAGCCGCGTCGCGCTCCCTCAGCTCCTCGGCATGTGAGGGCAGCTTGGCAAGGACGGCGCGCGCCACCCGATACAGGGGCCCGGGGTTCGCGACGGTCGCGATCTCGCGGGCGGCCACCTCGCCAGGCGCGGTCGAGCCGGTGGCCGGAGCGTCCTCACGGTCATCAGCCTCACCGAGACCGCCGGCCGCGTGCTGGTAGAAGGGCGAGTGGGCAGGCGCATCGAGTAGCTCGGCAAGTTCGTCATCGAGCGCGAGCACCGACAGCGAAGCGCCCGCCATCTCAAGGCTGGTCGCGTATTCGCCGATGTAGACCTGGCGAATCGTGATGCCACGTTCAGCGAGCACGCCGTGGGCGTGGCGGTAGATCAGGTAGAGCTCCTCGAGCGGGGTCGCGCCGAGCCCGTTGACAAGGACGGCGACCTCGCTGCCCTCGGGCAGATCCAGTTCGGGCAGGATCTCGGCGAGGAAACGGTCGGTGATCTCGTCCGCACTCTCGAGCGCCCCACGGTGCACGCCCGGCTCGCCGTGGATGCCGATCCCGATCTCCATCTCGCCCTCATCCAGGGTGAACGTGGGCTCACCCGCCGCCGGCAGGATCGTCGGCGAGAGGCCAACGCCCATCGTGCGTACCCGGTCACAGGTGCGCTGCGCAATGGCGGCGACCGTGTCAAGGTCATCGCCCCGATCGGCGGCGGCACCCGCCGTCTTGTAGGCGAAGAACAGGCCGGCCACTCCGCGGCGCGTCTCCGCCTTTTCCTTGGGAGCGGAGGTGACGTCGTCGGCGCCGAGCACGGTGGCGGTCCGCACACCGTCAGCGGCGGACAGGTCCGCCGCGATATCAAAGTTGTAGATGTCCCCGCCGTAGTTGCCATACAGGTACAGCACGCCCGCACCACCGTCGGAGGCTAGCGTGGCCGCATGGATCTGGGCCGGCGACGGGGATGAAAAAACGTTGCCAACGGCGACGCCACTAGCGAGGCCCTCACCCACGTAGCCAAGGAAGAGTGGCAGGTGGCCGGAACCGCCGCCGGTGACGATCCCCACCCGGCCCTTACGGCCCGCGTTCGGGCCTACGAGAGCCCGCCGGTCGGCGCCCACGGGGGCGAGCCGGCCCGGGTGGGCGAGGAGGAGGCCGTCGATGACCTCATCAACGAAATCCTCGGGAGCATTAATGATTTTGCGCATGGTCTGCCTTTCTACGGAACGCTCGGGAATCCGGGCGTCGCGCCTGGGCCTGGTCGCGAAGGTCGCGGAGTCGGTACATGGGGGCGGTGTTCGTGACACCGAAGTCGTCGTGCAATTCGCGATAGAGCGCGAACACGTCGTTGTAGACGACGTGCCGGTCCGGGGAGGGCACGTACGTGGAGGCGTGTGTGGGAGCGATGCGCGCACCCGCTTCGAAAGAATCGAGCGCATCGGCGGCGAGTGCGCCGTGCAGGGCGGCCCCGACGGCGGGCGTATTGGTGGAGCTCGACACCTCGATCGGGCGGTTCAAGATGTCGGCCATGGTCTGCATGAGCAGCGGGCTCTTGTGCGGCAGCCCGCCACACACGACGAGACGGTCCACCTCGATACCCGCCGCCTCGAAGGCCTCCAGGATGATGCGCTGGCCAAAGCCTGCCGCTTCAATCAAGGCGCGATAGATGTGGTGCGAACGCGTCGCGAGCGTGAGGCCGACGATCGCGCCGGAGAGTTTGGAATCCACAAGGATCGAACGGTTACCCGAGAGCCAATCGAGGACCAGCAGTCCGCATTCGCCGGGAGTGAGCTCGGCGGCGTCGGACTCGATCACATCAAAGATGGAACGCCCCGAAATGAGGGCACGATCAGCGATGTCGGCGCCCGCTAGGTGCTTGGCAAACCACCCGAACGTGTCCCCCACGCCAGCCTGGCCTGCCTCATATCCCCACATGCCGGGGATGATCCCGTCGCGTACGACGCCCTGGATGCCGTGCGGCTCATGCCGGTCCTCGGTGACGAGGAGGTTACACACGGAGGTGCCCATGACGGCGACCATCGTGCCTGGACGAACCACGCCGCACCCAAGCACGGAGACATGCGCGTCGGTGTTCCCGACGGCGACGGCGGTCGTGGCCGTGAGACCGAGGCGCTCGGCCCACGCGGGCGTGAGCGTGCCGGCACGCTCGCCGGGCGCGAGAAACTCCTCACCCACCTTGGTGAGAACGGAGGAAAAGCCGGGCTCTACCTCGTCGAGGAAGTCGGCGGGCGGGTAACCGCCGCGTTCTTGCAAATAGCTGGCCTTGTAACCGGCGACGGAAGCGGCGCGCACTTCACGTCCGACAAGCTGGGAGACGATCCAGTCCTGCGCTTCGATGATGCGCTCGGCCGCCTGGTAGACATCAGGGGCCGCGATCATGGTCTGCAGGGCCTTTGGCAGGAGCCATTCGGCGTTTACGGACCCCCCAAAAGAGGGCAGATAGAGTCCCTCGCGACTGCGGGCCACCTGGTTGATGCGATCGGCGTAGCGCTGTGCCGCATGGTGTTTCCATAGACGCACATACGCGAGGTGACGCGATTTAAAGCGGTCCACACGGCTGAGGGGTGCCAGGTCGGCATCGGTGAAGACGAGCGTGCACGCCGTCGAATCGATTCCAAGCCCCACGATGGACTCGGGAGGAACGCCGGAGCGCGTCACGACCGAGGTGATCGTGGCGGTGAGGGCCTCAAGGTAGTCGTCGGCGTCGTGCAGGGCGGTATCCAGTGGGAGGTGTTCGCCTGTGTAGGGCAGGACCTGATCCATGACGCCGTGCGCGTAGGGGTGCACAGAGGTAGCGATCTCCGCGCCGTCGCCCAGGCGTACCAGGACGGCGCGCGCGGACTCGGTGCCGAAATCAATCCCGAGGCTGTACTCGGGTGGGCGGGCGCTCACTCTGACTCCTGGTGTCGACGGTGACGGGCGGGGCCGGGGTACGAACACCTGCACTGCTCACTTGAGCAAACCGGGGTGCTCATGTGAGCATAATGCCAGGTGGATGTGATCTCCGTCAACATTCAGACAGATGATGAACACCCCAGTACCATCCGATACGCGTGGAACGAGGCGCCCGAAGATGAACCGCCGCATCGCCGACGCGCCGGCGACCCGATACGCTCGACACGTGCCCGATCAGTCCGATGACGCCACCGAACGCCAACTCATCGCCCAGATCGCGCGCCGGTTCTATCTCGAAGATGACTCGAAGGTGGCAATCGCACGCGACACCGGGCTCTCTCGATTCAAGGTTGCCCGGCTGCTTGCCAGCGCCCGAGAGCAGGGTATCGTCCGCATTGAGATCCTCGAGCCGACGACGGACCTACCGATGTTCTCCGCACCTCTCGCCCGCCACCTCGGCTTGCACGCGGCGCGCGTCATCGACTCAATCGGCTCGCGCGCCGAGGTGCGCGCACAGCTCGGCGCCATGGGTGCGCAGTACCTCTCCGAGCGAATCGAGCCGGGCGAGACCTTCGGTATGTCGTGGGGGCGCACAATGGTGGAGGTCGCCCGCCACCTTCCAGCCATCGAGATGGTCACGGCGGTGCAGCTATCGGGCACGGTCCGCGAGATTGGCCCCCAGTCCCCGATTGAGACGATCCGCGAGCGCATCGAAGCGCGCGGCGGGAGTGCGCACCCCATCTACGATCCGCTCTACGTGGGTGAGAGCGCCGAGCGGCAGCGCCGGATCGCCGGGCTGAACTACGTGCTCGGCCTTTTCGAACACTTGAACACCGCGGTGCTCTCCATCGGGTCGTGGAACCCGCCGACGACGCAACTGCGGGCACAGATCCCGCCCATCCTGCGCGCTCGGCTGGATGAGAGTCAGCCCGCGGCAGAGCTCGCCGGTATCTGGTTGGGGGCCGACGGCACCGTCATGTGTCCCGAGATCACGCGCCAGTGCATCACGGTTGCGACCCACCACCTGCTCAACACCCCAGAGGTGCTCGTCGTGGCGGGCGGCGAGGACAAGGCCGAGGCGATCGCCGCCTGCGCGCGCTCAGGCCTCATCACCTCCCTTGTCACGGACCGGGTGACAGCCGAACGACTACTTGCGGGTAAGGCCGTCCGTCGGACAGCCCTCACGCGCCCGCATCCGCCGCGTTCCTGAACGCCCCATATCCTGCACACCACGACGGGGCCCCGAGGACAATCCTCGGGGCCCCGTCGGCACTGAAAGTTAGCGTGCGACTTCTTCGCTAGCCTTCACCGCATTCAGGCGGCGATGCCAGAGGAACATACCGAGGCCGATCATCACGCCACCGCCGACGATATTGCCGAGGGTGACGGGGATGAGGTTGTTCACGAGCACGGTGCCGGCGTTGAGGGCATCGAGATTCACACCGGTTCCGAGGGCCTCCATGATGGTCGGATCGGCCTGCCCCTTGAGCATGAGGCCGAGCGGCAGCATGAACATGTTGGCCACCGAGTGTTCAAAGCCCGAGGCCACGAACAGGGCGATCGGGAACGTCACGGCGAGGACCTTGTCGGTCACCGTCTTGCCCGCGAAGGACATCCACACGGCGAGGCAGACCATGAAGTTACACATGACGCCAAGGAAGAACACCTCGAGCCAACTGTGGGAGACCTTCGCGACCGAGACCTTGAGGACGACGGCGCCCCAGCCGCCCGCAGCATTGCCGGGCGTTCCCGCCATGAACACGATGGAGGCGATGAGTACGGAACCTACGAAGTTGCCGAGGTAGACGACACCCCAGTGCTGCAGGAGCCGCGACCAGGCCAGCTTTCCGTCGCTCGCGGGTAGGAGGGTCATCGAGGTGGAGGTGAACAGGTCGGCACCCGTCACGATCACGAGGGCGAGGCCGGTGGAAAAGACGATGCCGCCAATGACCTTAGCGAGACCGAAGGGCAGATCGGCCGCGCCCACCTGGCTCGTGGTGTAAAAGACGAAACCGACGCCGATCAGGGCGCCGGCAAACATCGCGGACAGGAAGGTGACACGGAACGGCGAGGTGGCCTTCTTGATGAGGCCATCTTCCGCGATGTCGACAAGTTGGGCGGGAGTATTCATCATGAGGCCCCTTACGACTGCATGGATAGTGACACGGTGCGCTGGCACACACCATAGCGTTCAGTCTAGGACCTAGGACCTCGACCTCAAGCGCTTCCGGTCCGCTCCGTGTGCGCGATGTGCCAACCGCGCGGGCAATCCGGCGTGCCTCACGGCGTGTCAAGACTCCAGTCGGTGATCACGGCCTTGCCCAGTAAGCGCCCCTCCGCCATCGCGGAGATCGCCTCGGGCAGCTGACCGAGGGTGATTTCCCGGTCGATCAGCGGGCGCAATTCGGCCGCTTCCATCAGGCGCACGAGCTCGATCAGCTCCGTGCGGGTGCACCCCGTCGACCCGATGATCGAGAGCTGGAGAAAGAACACGCGGTGCAATTCCGCGTCGGTCGAGCCCGTCGTCGCCCCGCACGTCACTACCGCACCGCCCGGCTTCAGGCAGCGCAGCGAATGGCCGAACGTCGCGGCGCCCACATTATCGACGACGACGTCGACGCGCTCCGGCACCCGCTCCCCCGAGGCGAAGGCGGCCTGCGCCCCAAGGCTCAGAGCAAGTTCGCGAGCGGCCTGGGTGCGCGCCGTCGCCCACACCCGCGCACCCATCGCGACGGCGAGGCTGATCGCCGCCGAGTTCACGCCCCCGCTCGCGCCCTGCACGAGGACCGTCATGCCCGCGCGCACGCCGGCGCGGCGCAGCATCCGGAAGGCCGTGCCCCACGCGACGGGTACGCACGCAGCCTCCGCCATTGAGAGGTGGCGCGGCTTATCGATCACGCACCGTTGCGGTACGAGCACCCGCTCGGCGAAGGTGCCATCGTGCCGCTCCGAGAGCAGCGCCCGCCGCGGGTCGAGCGTCTCATCGCCACCGCCCGCATCCGGATCGGCAATCACGGGCAGCACGATGACCTCACGTCCGTCCTCGGTGAGGCCGGCGCCGTCGCACCCGAGGATCAGGGGCAGGTCGGCGGCATCTTGGCCGACGCCGCGCAGCGTCCACAGGTCATGCATGTTGAGGGAGGCAGCATGCATGACGACGCTGACCCAGCCGGGCCGGGCGGCGGGCTCGGCCACGGTACGCAGTGATATGGCGGCGAGCGGGTCGTCCGGATCGTGATGGGTCACGACGCAGGCTTTCATGGGGATCTCCGGAGCAGGTGGGCACGTATAGCGGGGGAGTCATCATAGGCCGAATTAGGCGATTATTTGGCACTTTAACGTTCCAAACTACGGAACGAGATTTGACGTGATGCCGTTTCCATTGTTTGGCACGAATCGCCCAAGAAAAAGATGGCACAGTGGCAATCTGGGTGTGTTACGGCCCACGCCACTGCTCGTTACGACGAAGGAGTTGACTCTCATGACGGCCCAACCCGCCCAGTCTGAGGCTCCCGAGACCACCGAAGACAAAACCCCGCCAATTGGCAAACTGCGCAGGCCCGATAATCTGCACGCCACACTCGACGTGTCCGAGATGGTCGACCCGGACGGCGGCATGCTCGACCGCGGTATTTTCACCGAGAGGGCCATCTACGATCAGGAAATGCGTCGCATTTTCGCGCGCTCGTGGCTTTTTTTGGCGCACACGGACCAATTCAGACGCCCCGGTGATTTTTTCCAGACCTTCATGGGCGAGGATCCGATCCTCGTCACGATGGACAAAAAGAAGCGCATCCGCGCCTATCTGAACTCCTGCCGCCACCGTGGCGCCCGCGTGTGCCGTGCCGATTTCGGCGCCACCAAGAACTTCACCTGCACCTACCACGGCTGGTCCTTCGACCTGGATGGCAACCTCGCGAACGTACCGAACGAGTACGCCTACGGCGAGAACTTTGACCGTTCCGAATGGGGCCTCGTCGAGGTCCCAAACGTGCAGATCTATAAGGGCCTGATCTTCGGCAACTGGGACCCGAACGCGACCGCGCTAGAGGACACGCTCGGCGATATGCGCTGGTACATCGACGCCATGATGGACCGCGACCCGGAGGGCACGTGCGTCGTTGGCGGCGTCATGAAGTGGGTACTGGATGGCAACTGGAAGCTCGCGGCCGAGCAGTTTGCGACCGACTGGTATCACGTGAACATGTCCCACGCCTCGGCACTCATGGTGATGTCCCCGACGGGCCGCGGCCCAAAGAAGGAGATCGCAGAGCGGCCCGGCAAGCAGTTCGTCTCCCCGAACGGACACGGCGCCGGCTTCCCCGTGCACGAGCGCAACCGCTTCGACAACACGATGGTGCACGAATACTACAACTACGACTACCTGCGTGAACGTCTCGGTGACACGCGCGTGACGGGCCCCCTCACAAACGGGCACGCCACCGTGTTCCCGAACTTCTCCTACCTGCCGGTCAATGGCTCCATCCGCGTGTGGCACCCGAAGGGCCCCAACAAGATGGAGGTGTGGGCCTGGACGGTCCTCGACAAGTCGATGCCCGAGGAGGTTAAGGACGCTCAACGCTTGCACAACCTTCGGACCTTCGGTCCGTCCGGCATCTTCGAGCAGGATGACGGCGAGAACTGGTCCGAATGTCAGGCCATTGCGGGTGGCTTCATCACGAACCGCGTGGCGCTGAACTACCAGATGGGTCTCGGTACAGAACAGGAACACCCCGACTACCCCGGGGTAACCTCCGAACTGTTCTCCGATGCCGCAGGCCGCGCGTTCTACCGCAAGTGGCGAGAGCTGATGTCGACCCCGGCATGGCACGAAACGAAGGAAGGCTAAACAGATGAGTGACGGGATCAAGGTTGCCGACGTCGACGACGTTGAGGAGGGCGAGGCCATCGTTGTGGAACCGGAGGAGTCCGGTTTCGATGTGAAGATCGCGGTCTTCCACTCGGAGACCGACGGCTGGTATGCACTCGATGACACCTGCACCCACGCCGACGCCTCCCTCGCCGACGGCTGGATCGAAGGCGACGAAGTCGAGTGCCCCATGCACACGGCCAAGTTCTGCCTGAAGACCGGCAAGGTCCTGTGCATGCCCGCTACCGAGGACATGCGCACCCACAAGGTGGAGGTGCGCGACGATGAGGTCTACCTCTTCCCGGGCACCCCAGCCGAGGAGGCGTGAGGCCATGAGCGTGGAGTCCGTCGTCATCATCGGCGGGGGAATCGCCGGATTTTCCTGCGCCCGCGAGCTGCGCTCGCGCGGCTTTACCGGCCAGCTCACGATTGTCGACCCGGAGGGCCTGCCCTACGACCGGCCTCCCCTGTCGAAGGAGTTGCTGACCGGCGAGTTCACGCCCGACGACGCACTCCTGGCACCCGCCTCCTGGTATGAGGACAACTCGGTCACGGTGCTGACCGACCGGGCCGACCGGATCGCTCCCGACGATGGCACCGTCATCCTGGAAAGCGGCGACGACCTCACCGCCGACGCCATCGTCATCGCGACCGGCGGGACCGCCCGGACACTCACCATCCCCGGTGGGGACTCCGAGGGCATCGTCACGCTGCGCACCAAGGCCGACGCGCTCGCCCTGAAGGACCTCTTGGTCGAGGGGGCGCGCATCGCGATCATCGGAGCCGGATTGATCGGCGCAGAGGTGGCGTCCACGGCGGTGAAAAATGGTTGCGAGGTCACCCTCATCGACCCGGCGCCGGTGCCGCTCGTGCCCGCCGTGGGTGAGGAGATTGCCCGCGTCCTGCACCACATGCACACCGAGCATGGCATCCGTGTGTTCACGGGCCTGCCCACAAAGATTGTGAAGACGGCCGACCACTACGAAATCGACCTCGACGGCGCCCATGACACCGAGGGACCGGAGGACCTGCAAGCCGACGTCGTACTCGTCGCCGTCGGGATCGACGCCTACTCCTCGCTCGCGGCCTCCGCAGAGGTCGAGCAGGAGGGTGGGATTCTCGTCGATGCCGGAGGCCGGACCTCGAACCCGAGGATCTGGGCCATCGGGGACATCGCTCGCATGCAACACGAGGACGGTTCTCTTGCGCGCCGCCACGAACACTGGGAGTCCGCCGCGAACGAGGGCCAGGCGGCCGCCGCCTCCATCCTCGGCCAGGAACTACCGAGCTTCGGCTCGTCCTGGTTCTGGTCGGATCGCCACGGCGTGCACGTCGAAGGCATCGGCGAGATGAGCGCGCCCGGCACCACGGTCATCCGAGAGAAGGACGGCGTCGCGCAGATGGCGTTCCGTTTGAGCCGCGACGGGCACATCGTTGGTGCCGTCGCGATCGACGGCGGTATGGCCGTGCGTGCGGTCCGCCGCATCATCGATCGGGGCATCATCGTGGATCCGGCGGATCTCGCCAACCCGGACATCAACGTAAAGAAGCTGGCCCGCTAGGCCGCTGCCGCTACGAAGGAGCAACACCATGACGGAAAAGCCCACGGAACACGTGGTTGGCGCCGCCGGTGCGGAGGCGACGGACGAGCTCGAAGGCACGCTCGTCGACCTCGACACGTGGTATCGCCTACAGCAGTTTTACTTTTACGAGGCCGAACTCCTCGATGACGGCAGGTTCGCCGACTGGCTCGAGATCTTCGACGAGGACCTGCACTACTGGGCGCCCACCCGCTCCAACCGGACGCGCCGCCAGCAGGCGCTGTCCATCGCGAAGGAGAACGAGGCCGCATTCTACGACGAGACGAAGGATTCGCTCGCCTGGCGGATCCGCCGCTTCGACTCGGGCATGGCCTGGGCCGAAGACCCGCCGAGTCGTACCCGCCACCTTATCTCGAACCTCACCGCCCGCCACAGCGGCGACAACGAGATCACCTGCCGCACGAACTTCCTCGTGTGGCGTTCCCGCCTGGAACGGGAGCAGGACTGGTATGCGGGCGAACGCCGCGACGTCGTGCGCGTCGGCGCGGACGGCTCGTTCAAGGTCGCGAACCGCCGCATCCTGTTCGACATCAACGTGCTCATGGTGAAGAACATCTCGACATTCTTCTAAACCCATGTCGCATGCCGCTTCGGCCCCTTGCCGACTCACCGGATTAGCCGCCCCCGCTGCGGGGGCGGCCTCCGGGCTGGGGGCGGGTACCGCCGGCCTGTGTGCGGTCCCCGTCCTCGCGCTCGCCTCCACCCCGGAATCGAGCGTCATCACCGGACTCACCCTCCCTGCCGACGGCAGAATCGTCGCCCGCGGCTTCGTCAGCGCTCCAGAAGGAAACACCCCATGAAGATCGACCACTCGCTCATGCGTCCGTTCGATGACATCGACCTGAACCCGGCCTCATTCCTCGCTCGCTACGCTCACTACGTGCCCGACCGGATGGCGTTGATCTACGAGGATCAGACCTTCACCTACGGCGAGTTTGAACACCGCGTCAAGGCGATCGCCTCCCGACTGCGCGCCACCGGCGTGAAGGAGGGCGACCGAATCGTCTACCTCGGGATGAACTCCGAGGCATTCCTGTCCACGATGTTCGCCTCCTGGTGGCTCGGCGGCGTGTTCATGCCCCTGAACTTCCGCCTCGCACCCGCCGAAATCTCCGAGCTGCTCGTACGCGGCACGCCGCATTCGATCATCGTCGAAGGTAGCCACGCGGAGGTCCTCTCTCACGTTTACGGCGCGCAGCGCCAGCACATCTTCCTGATCGACGACGACCCGGCCGTCGAGGTACCCGAGAATGTGCCGCCCTACTGGCACCGCGCCTCGGAAGTGTTCACCGATGTGAGCGAGGACCTGCCCGCCCCCCAGAGCCAGGGCATGCGCGACCTCGCGCTGCTGCTGTTCACCTCCGGCACGACGGGCGTACCGAAGGGTGTGCAGCTCACCCACGGCAACATCTGGTGGAACTCGGTAAACGTGGACACCTCCGTAGATTCGCGGGTGGGCGATATGAACCTCGCCGTTGCCCCGCTCTTCCACATCGGTGCCCTCAACTCGTTCACCATCCGCGCCTTCGAGCGCGGCAACACCACGCTGGTGCGCCGGGCCTTCGACCCGGTGCAGACCCTGCAGGATATCGAGAAATACCAGGTCAACTCCGCCTTCGTGGTACCCGCCCAGCTGCTCGTCATGAGCAACCAGGAGGAGTTCGAGGGCGCCGACATCTCCTCGCTGCGCGCCACGATCTGTGCGGGTGCGCCAGTGCCGCCGGTCATCATCCAGAAGTACGCTGAAAAGGGCGTCGATGTGCAGCAGGCATGGGGCCTGACCGAGACGGCACCGTTTGCCACCTACCTGCCGGCCGCGATGACCAAGAAAAAGGCCGGATCGTGCGGCATCTCCATGCTGCACACCGAGGTGAAACTCATGGACCCCGCGCTCCTTGAAGAGGTCACCACCCCCGGCGAGACCGGCGAGATGTGGGTGCGCGGTCCAAACGTCACACCCGGGTACTGGAACGCCCCCGAGATCAACGAGACCGCGTTCTACGATGGCTGGTTCCGCTCCGGGGACATCGGATACGCGGATGAGGACGGCTATCTCTTCATCGTCGACCGCCTGAAGGACATGATCATCACCGGCGGCGAGAACGTCTACCCGGCCGAGGTGGAGCGCGTCCTCATCGAGTTTCCGGGCTGCTCCGACGTCGCCGTCGTGGGTCAGAGTGACCCGAAGTGGGGCGAGAACGTCGTCGCCGTCATGCAGATGGATCCGAACGCCCCGAGCCCCGAGCCGAACGTGGACCAGGTCCGCGAGTTCTGCGACCGCTTCCTCGCGCGCTACAAGCTGCCGAAGAAGGTTGTGCTCGTCGACTCGGTCCCGCGCAACTCCTCGGGCAAGCTGGATAAGCGGACGATCCGCGACATGGTGGTCACCACGGATTAACCCCGGTTCCGCCCGCCGGTGGGCCGGGCGGAATCCCCGGTGCGGCTGCGCCCGCACCGGCTTGGCATCAGTGTGAGTGAAAGGACTGGTCCGAATGCAGAAAGATCTACCCGGCATCTTCTACGCCGAGAACGCCTCCACGGCAGCGTATGAAATCGCGGAGCGCCCGGCTCCCGAGGGATGGGAAGTCGCCTACGGGATCGCCAAGGATGGCGAGGACCTCGGCTGGGTAGCAGCCCGGCACACGCTAGTCGGGCGTCTCGCCGAGGCCTATCCCGTCGGGGCGCGCGATCTGGAAATCGACGTGCATACGGAACACACCGAGGCGCTGAACGCCATCACCTACCACATGCTCGAGCTGGATCCGGCCTGTCGACGGATCGTGCTCGCGACCGCCGCCGGCGACATCCCCGCCATCGACTTCGGCGAACGGGCCGGCTACCGCTACGTCGTCGACGTCGAGATCTTCGAGGGCTCCGAGTTCGTGGACCTCTCCCTCCTCGTAGCCGAGCCCGAATGGGTGCTGAAGGAGCCGCGGGCGATCGAAACACGCGCCGGGCACTAGGGCCGCCCATGACCGTCGTCCCCAACCCGGAGCGTGACCCGTTCCTCGAGCGGTGGAACGCATTCTACGAGCGCGTGCATGACGTCGCCGCCACGCTCGCCCTCTACCCGATTGAGGGGAGCGCCGAGCGGGTTCGCCTCGGGATGCCTCTGCGCCCTGAAATCACGCAACCAGCCGGCATGTTTTCGGCACCCGCCATGTTCGGTCTGGCCGATATCGCCGGAACGTGGCTCGCAATGGAGAACGTGCCTGATGACACATTCCCCCTAGCCGTCCAGTCCTCGATCAATGTGGTCTCAAACGCCCGCGAGGGCGACGCGATCGCGAACGCGACCCTCGTGCGCGCGGGGCGCACCATCATCGTGACCGACACGCGCGTGGAGTCCGACGCGGGTGTCCTGCTCGCCAACATCGTCACGACCTACGTCGTCACCCCGCGCCGGTAGCGACACCACGCGGGCCTGGGCCTGCCCCGCCGCGCGCCCCACGAATGCGGCGGGGCAGGCCTGTGCCCGCGCTCGGATGTGCTCGCCCACACCACGCGGCGCGATGACACGCCCCGAGTCCGGGAGCATCGGCGTCACACACGTCCGGGACTGAATGCTGACAGGGTGGTCCACGTCATGTGCCGGGGATTGGCACACACAAGGCTAAAACGTTTTGTACGTGGCCAGAATCATCCTACTCATGTGACACCAGCCCACAGCGTTGGGCTCCTGCTACTGGAGGATCGATGACCGCAGCCCATCCCCAACCCACCGAGCACTCACCGCCGGCCACAGACACGCGGGCCTCCCGACGCGCCCTGGTCTCCTCATTCCTCGGCTCATCCGTGGAGTACTACGACTTCCTGCTCTACGGCGCCGCCGCCGGCATCGTCTTCCCACCCCTGTTCTTCTCCGACCTCTCCCCCGCCCTCGGCACCTTTCTGTCCTACCTGATCCTCTTCACCGGTTACGTGTCACGCCCGATCGGCGGCCTCCTCTTCGGACACTTCGGGGATCGTTTCGGCCGTAAGAACATGCTGTTCATTACCCTCATGCTGATGGGACTCGTCTCCATCGGAATCGGCCTGCTCCCGACGTACTCCGCGATCGGGGTGGCCGCCCCACTCGCGCTCGTGTTCCTGCGCGTCACCCAGGGCTTCGCGGTCGGCGGCGAGTGGGCCGGCGCGACCCTCATGGCAATGGAGCACTCCTCCGAGAAGGCACGCGGTTTGGGTGCTTCCATCGCCGTGACCGGCGGGCCGACCGGCGCCGTCGCCTCCACGCTCATGCTCGGCCTGTTCGCCGCCCTGCCCGATACCCAGTTCTTCTCCTGGGGTTGGCGCATTCCCTTCCTGCTCTCCGCCGTCGTCGTCCTCATCGGTCTCTATCTGCGCCTGCGTGTGACCGAATCCCCCGACTTTCAACACGCCCGCGAGCACGGGTTCACGAGCTCGGCGACGCCGCTCAAAGACATGGTGACGAAATACCCCAAGGAAGTCCTCACCGGGTCCCTGGCAGGCGCCGCACCCCTTGCCGTGCAGGCGTTGCTCATGGTGATCATGGTGCCCTACGCCGTGCAGGTCTCCGAGGGCGCAATCACGCGGGATTCGGCACTCTTTATGCTGACAGTCGCCTCCGCGATCCAGATCGTCATGATCCCCTTCTTTGCGCACCTGTCCGACCGGTTCGGCCGCAAGCGCGTCATGCTCGTCGGCGCAGTCCTCTCGATCACCTTGCTGTGGCCGATGTTCTGGATGTTCTCGACCGGCCTCCCCCGGTATGTGGGTCTCGCCTTCATCCTCGGTAACCCGATCATCCAGTCCTCGATGTACGGACCGATCGGCGCGTTCCTTTCCGAAAAGTTCGAGACGAACGCCCGCTACACCGGCTCCTCACTCACCTTCCAGATGGGTTCGGTGCTCGGCGCGGGCCTCATCCCGCTGGTCGCGAACCGCTTCCTGCAAGACGGTGAGGCCTACCTGACCGACGGCATCTGGAAAGTGGCGCTCTACCTGACCGGCCTGTACGTGGTCTCGGGACTCGCCGTCGCTTTCTCCAAGGAGACGCACCCCGACTTTGCGAAGGCGAAGCCATCCACCGCGAGGCCTGCGATCGTTTCCGCCGGCTAAAGTACGCGGGCGCGACCGCGGGTGACGAGCGCAATCGTCCTGGCCGGTGTGCTTCGGGCAGTTGCCGCCTGAGGCCCCTGCCGGCGAGACGCCGCCGACGTGCGGCACTGCAGCCGCCGGCCTCGGACATGAGGGCCCGAGGCCGGCGGTCCTATCCGCTCATCCCGCGTCCATAGAGCGTGCCGTGCGTACTCGGTACGCTGGGCGGAAGCGCGTCGAGGGCCTGCAGCACAAACTCGACAATGAGCGTGAGAGCCTCGCGGCCCGTCCAGGACTCGCTCGGCGTGAACGCTGCCACCCCGCCGGCGGCGGCTTCGGCCGCCGGGTCCGCCCTCCCGAGTTTTTCAAAAATGGCCCGCGCCCGGTCGACCCCGCGCACCCCGTCCACGTCCGCCTCGCGAAGGTGGCGAATGCCGATCGAATGCGCGATCACGAGGTCGCCCACGATGTCGACGGCGAACGCCGCCCGGGCCTCATCGCCCGGGAAGTCCCGCTCTCGCAGGGCCCCGATCACGCGGGCAATGTAGGGGTGCGCCCACACGTGCGCCCCCGGCGTCGTGAGGATCGTTGCCGCCAGGCCGGGATAGCGTTCGAACGTCTCCCACATCGTCTCGGTCATGCCCCACAAGACGTCCTGCCACGTCTCACCCTGGACGGTGGGGGCCATGGCCGCACATGCCGTGCGGACCGCCTCGTGCACGAGTGCCTCGCGGTTCTCAATGTGGCGGTACATGGCGGAGGGAACCACGCCGAGTTCGGCGGCTACCTCACTCATCGTGAAGCGGTCCACGCCAAGACGCAGGGCGGCCTTGGCGGCCTCTGTGACGTTGACCGTGGGCTTCGGGCCCGTCGGGCGTCCCACCCGTGTGCGTGCCACGCCATCCTCCCTTTCGCGCCGCGCTGCTGCGGTTTCATTCTGGCATATGGCCGCCCGTGATCGCGGGCCTCAACGCGTGGTCGGGCCGGAGGCGGAGGCAATCTGCCAGCCCGTCGCGAGACGGCGAGCGTCCCAGAAGTCACGGTAGACGCCTTCTGTAGCGACGAGTTCGTCGTGCGTACCGACTTGGGCGACCTCACCCACCTCGTTCAACACCACGATCTGGTCGGCGGAGCGCACCGTGGAGAGCTTGTGCGCAATCACGAGCACCGTTGCCTCAGCACGCAGCGCCTGCATCGATTCGGCGATGTGTGCCTCATTCTCGGGGTCGAGTGCCGAGGTGGCCTCGTCGAACAGGACGATCGGTGCGCCCTTGAGGAGGGCTCGGGCGACCGACACGCGCTGGCGTTCCCCGCCCGAGAGTCTCCCGCCGCGCTCGCCGACACGCGAATTCCAACCGTGTGGAAGCCGCTCGGTAATCTCCGAGACGCCTGCGAGGTCCGCCACGCGCTGCACGTCCGTCTCGCTCGCTCCCTCACGGCCGACGGCGATGTTCTCGTGCAGGGTCTGATCGTAGAGGTAGACGTCCTGAAAGACCATCGAGAGTTGCGCCATAAGCTGGGCGGTACTCTGCTCGCGTACGTCAATACCGCCGACCCGCACCGCGCCGGAGCGCACATCCCAGAAACGGGCAAGCAAGCGGAACAGGGTGGTCTTACCCGAACCGGACGGCCCCACGATCGCGGTCATCGTGCGCGGTGCGACGGTGAAGCTCACGTCACGGATGACGTCCGGGTCGTCGTCGTAGCCGAACGTCACGTCCTCGAAGATGACCTCACCGGGGCGGGTAAGCGTGGCCGGCATGTCGGGTTCAGGTAGGGGTTTAGCCTCGAGGATCTCGATGTACGACAACAGGGGCGTACGAGCGTTCTCGATCGCCATCAAGTAGGACAGCATGTGCTGGAGCACCCAGGTGAAACGCAATGAGATGCCGATGAAGGCGACGCTCGCAGCGGGCGGGATCATGCCGGACTCCCCGAGGCGCGCGGCCACGATGATGAGGGAGACGACGATTGCTTGAATCGCGACGCCATTCACCACGTTGCCGACCACGCCGAACCACAGGGCCCTGCGATGGGCAGCCCCATCCGCGCGCACAGCGGCGTGCAGTGGCTCAAAGGTGTGGGAGCGTCCCGCCGCCCGCAAGGCCGGCTGGCAGGCGGCAAACTCCACAATGCGGTTCGCGGATTCCGCGTTCGTGTGAGTGGTCCTGTCATCGACCAAGCGCTTCAGGTACCGCGCAATGAGGCTTGCGAGAGTCGCCAGCGGGACCGCCGCCACGAGAACGAGCCCCAGTGCCGGCTGCCAGATCAGAGTGCCGATCAACAGGACGCCGACGGTGATCGCGTTCGAGACAATCGGCATGACCATATGGGCGAGACCTTCGCCAGCGCTCATGATGCCGTGGGAGCCGAGCCGAGAGAGCATCCCCGTGACCCTGGGACCGAACCAGCCGAGCGGGAGGCGGGCCATCTGGTCACCGAGCGCCCGATGCAGATTCGAGAACACGTTCATGGCTGCCAGGTAGCCCAGGTAGTTTTGCCAATAGGTCGCAAGCCCACCCACGAGAGCGGCGACGGCGAGCACGGTCAGCCAACCGAGCAGTGGAAGGCCCCATTCACGCTCGCCACTCACGAGGCTGAGCACGGTTGGGATGAGGGCGAGCAACGCGAAACCTTCCACCGCACCTCGCACGCTCGCGAGCGCGAGGGTGAGAGAGAACTGACGCCTACCCTCCTCCGACATCATCGACTCGTACTGCTTCTTCATGATCGGGTCGCGCAGGACCTCTGTCAGCCACGAATCAGACATGATGGGTTCCTTCCGAGGCCGCCCCGGCCAGGTGCCGCCAGTAGGGGTTTTCGCTAATGTCCAAGGGCGCGCCGACCGCGTCGACCTTTCCGTCCGCCATGACGCAAATCTGGTCGACGCCGCGCACCGATTCGGCATGGTGGGCGATCACGAGCACGGTGCGTCCGGCAACGAGGCGGTTGAGCGCCCGCTGAATCTCGGCTTCACAGTCGGGGTCCGTCGCCGTCGTCGCCTCATCGAGAACGAGGATCGGCGTATCGGCGAGGAGGGCGCGCGCGATCGCGATACGTTGGCGCTGCCCACCGGACAGGTCCGTCTGCTCCCCCACGATCGTGTCGAGGCCATGCTCGAGCTGTTCGATGTCCGCGGCAATCATGGCGGACCGGGCGGCATTCCAGACCTCCTCATCGCTTGCCTCGGGCTTGGCAAGAGCGATGTTGTCGCGGATCGACATGCGCAGGAGATGGGCCTCCTGCAGGACAAAGGCCACGTTGGCATAGAGTTCTGCCTCGCTCATGTCCCGAAGATCGACTCCATCGATGAGAATTCGGCCGCTGTCGGGGTCTCGGAACCGCGCGAGCATGGTCGCAAGCGTTGATTTTCCAGAGCCCGAAGGGCCGACCAACGCCGTGATCGACCCGGCCGGCAGGTCGAGGGAAACGTCCTCCAGCGCCTGAATGCGGGTGCCGTCGCAGATGTAGGCATACGAGACATTCTCGAACCGGACCGCGCCGTCGCCGACGGGACGCGAGTGGGCACGCCTCGCGGATTCCACTGCGGGATCAATTGGCTCGATCTGCTCCGTGGCAAGCACTCGGACCAGACGCAGCGCGGAGTTGCCGGCCTGCTGGTAAGACCAGGCCGTCATGCCGAGTACCTCAATCCCCATCGGGAGTACCAGGGAGATGAGGGTGCAGGTGAGAACCTCAGGCAAGCCCACCCAGCCCGCGCGCATCATGAGGGCTCCGCCCGTGAGGTTAATGAACAGCAGCAGCGGTGCGGAGATGACTGCGAGGGACAGGGCCGAGCCGCGCAGCAGCGGACCGCACCAGTCCCAGTAGAAGTCGGCAAAGTCCTGCGCGGCGCGCGCAAATCGCGCATGTGCCTTGCCGGTGCGCCCGAAGTTCTTCACCACCGCGATCCCCTCGGCGAATTCCGCCCCGGTCGACGATACGGCGGAGAGTTTCGTGTCCAGCGTTGCCGTCTTCGGACCCATGTCGTTGAGCATCCTCACTTGAAGCGCAATGTAGATGGGGTACGTGAGGATCGCGAGTAGTGCGAGGCGCCAGTCAATCCAGAAGGCGTAGCTCAGGAGGACGACGGGGGTCGCAATCGCCGCCGTGGTCTCCACTGGGGCATGGGCGACCAGCGTGTGCAGCGTCTGGGTGTCGTCCTGAACGCTTTTGCGGATCGCCCCCGACGTCGAATTCGAGAACCAGGACAGGGGGGCGCGAGCAATCCGATCGAGGATCCGCTCGCGCAGGCTCATCATGAGGCGCAGATCGGCGAAATGCGTCAAAGTGAGCGCGAAAAAGTAGATTCCGAGATAGGTGACGAACGCTCCGATAAGGAACCACACCTCCGCCCGCAGCGCCTGTGCGTCAACGGCCGTGCCCGCATCGTGCGCCTCGAGCAGGAGGGAGGAGATCCGGGTCAGAGCGATGTAGGGGGCGATCATCACCACGGAAGAAAGAACGGCCAGGATCCGTCCGACCATGAGGGCGCCCCGCACGGGTTTCAGGAGGTCTTTTAGCGCCGCCTTACCGGCAGCGCGTTTGGCCCTGTCCGACATCTCTTCCGAGCTGGCCGCCTGCAAATTCTCGGGCGACGCGGATGCGCGGGAGGCATCCGGATCATGGGCGCCGGAATGTGTATGTGCGTCGCTCAACTCACGATCTGACCTAGGTAGCATAGGCTAACCTTATCTAACCGTGAGGAGCATTCACAAGGCGGCGTTCTGTCACGTCTATCGCGCTCAGTGGGCAGCCCGGGATTTGTGGTGATTCGGGCGGGACGCAGAGCAGCGCCCGTGCGGCGCGGAGCTCAGCCCTGGCGTACGGGCCTAATCTGCAGCTCTTCGATCATGGCCTCGGGGCTCGCGTCGACGGCGAGGCGAACCGTCGCCGCAACGGAGTCCGGACGGACGTAGCGAGTGCCGTCGTAATTCTGATTGCCCGCCCTGCGTTGAAGCGCCACCTGCATGTCGGTGTCGACGCGCCCGGGGTGGATTGACGTGACCCGCACGGTGCCGCGCTCCTCCTCACGCAACGCATCGGTGAGGGCGCGCAGCGCGAATTTCGAGGCAGAATAGACCGCACTACCCGGGTTGGCGCGGTAGCCGGAACCCGAGTTGATCGTGATGATCTGGCCGCGCGCGGCGCGCAGGGCGGGCAGCAGAAGACGGGTGAGTTCAGCGACGGCGACGACGTTCAGTTCGAGGACTTGGCGCCACTGCGCGGCAGGTGTCTCCGCGATGTGCCCGCCCTCGACCATCCCCGCCGAGTGCACGAGCACATCGAGAGCCTCAATCCCGCGCACAGCCTGCGCGACGGCGCCGTCGTCGGTCAGGTCCGCCACAAAGGGCCGAGCACCCGGCAGGTCCTCAACGACGCGCGCAACTCCCTCGGGCGTGGTGCCGCCGACGAGGACGTCGTGGGTGGTGGCCAGGTCGCGGGCGATCGCGAGGCCGATCCCACGAGACCCTCCGGTGACAAGGGCGAGTGGGCGGGTGGAGCGGTGAGTCGTGGCCTGCATGATTGGAGCCTAGCAAGCCAACCCCACGCGCCGAATGGGCCTACTCGCGTCGGCGCTGATCGTGCCGTACACTCACTGCCGTCTGACACGGTTTAGAGGATTCGCGATGATGAAATCTCTGCTCTCCGCCGCCGGCGCCCTCACCCTGAGCCTGGCAGTGCTAGGCGGCTGTAGCCAGTCGCTTGCCCCCGAGACCTCCTCGAGCCCCGAGCCGACGGCTCAGCCGATCGATGAGGCCCTCGTCGCCGGACTGCGCTCCGCCATTGCGGACCTCGATGAGATTGAGGCCGATCAGGATAAGACGGAGGCGTTCACCCTCGGCGACCACCTCCAGTGCATCGAGGTGGGCGTGCAGCATTACTGCCCGCTCGTCGGCTGGTACAGCGAGAATCTCACGCCGCAAACACTCCCCGAGCGTGCGAAGGCACATCCCGACGGCGGCGATCACGCCCTCCTCGAGAAGGTCTCCAAGATGCCCCACCACCAGCAGATCGCGACGGTCCGCACCGCGCTTGAGCAGGCGATCGACACGACGCGCATCAACCCGAAGGGTGCCGACGAGGACAACTAGCGGTGTGTGCGGCGCGCGCTAGGGCAGGTACGCCCCACCGTTGACGCTCACGACCTGGCCGGTCACATAGGCCGCCGCTGGCGAGGCCAGATAGGCGACGGCGGAGGCGACGTCGTCGGGAGTGCCCGCCCGACCCGCCGGGATCCCCGCCACGAACCTGGTCTCCCCGCTCGCCTCGGCTTCCCGCAGGATGCTCGAGGTGATATCGGTATCCACGAGGCCGGGAGCGACGGCATTCACGCACACCCCGCCGCGCGCGAGTTCGCGCGCCACCGCCTTCGTGAAGCCGATGACGGCCGCCTTGCTCGCCGCATAGTGGGCGCCCGCGAAGTTTCCGCCGCCCTGCTGAGCGGAGATGGAGGACATGTTCACGATCCGGCCGTAGCCGCGCTCGCGCATCGCCACCCCGAAAGCCTGCGTGAGGAGGAACATCCCCGTGAGGTTCACGTTCATGAGAGTGCGCCACTCGTCCAGTTCGATATCCGCGATACGAGTCGGGGAAGCGATGCCGGCGTTGTTCACGAGCACACTCACGGGCCGGGCCCGCGCTGCGAAGCTCTCCACGGCACTCACGGCCTCGGCGACGGCCGCTTCATCGGTGAGGTCTGCGGGGATGCCGATCGCGGGCACCCGAAAGCGCTCGGCGAGTTCGGCAGCGCGCTCGCGCACCTGCGGATTGAGGTCGATCAGGGCGATCGGATGGCCCGCGCCCGCGAGGCGGACGGCGCAGGCGTAGCCGATCCCGTGTGGGGAGGCACCGCCCGTGACGACGGCGGTGCCGGGTTCCCGCTCAGCGGTGGTGTCGGTGGACGTCATGTCACAACTCCTCGGGTTAGGGAAGGGCAGCGAGTAGCTCATCGACGGGAATGACCCGCGCGAACAGGCCCCCCATCGTCGCAATGGAAGCCTCGTGAGATGCCTCGTCGGCGGCACTGCAGGCATCATCGACCACGATCGCGTGGAAGCCGAGGTCGGCAGCCTGCCGGATCGCGCCCTCCACGGAGGCGTTTGTCGCGACGCCGCACACGGCGACGTCCCGGATCGCGCGCGCACGCAGCAGCTCGGCGAGGTCCGTGCCGGTGAAGGGTCCCGGCCGGGTGTGAGTCAGGACGACATCGTCATCGGCAACCGTCAGTCCGGCGACCAGCTGCGCGCCCGGGCTGCCCTCACGCAGGGCGTCCGCATCGCGCGCCATCTGCAGGAGTGGGAGGTTCGCGTCAAGGTCCGAGCCGTCAGGTGCGAAGGCGATCCGGGCGAAGACGACGGTACCGCCGTTTTCGCGTACCCCCGCCGCGAGGCGCTCCACCGTCGCGATGATGTCGCGCTCGCGCACCTGCGGGGCGAAAATCGACCCAAAGGCCGTGCCGTCCTCAACGATGTCGCACTGCAGGTGGACGACGATCAGGGCAAGGCCCGGGCCTACGAGGGTCAGGTGGTCGTTCGGGTCCGGACGGTCCTGGTGTGCACTGGGCTGGATGTCGGTCATCGGGGGTCCTTTCGAGCGTCGTTGCCCGCCGGCTCACGCCGGCATCGGTGAACGCCGGGCTCACGCACCGGCGCCTTAGCGGCCACAGTGGGCGGGGCCGCGCCCAGCGTCCTGGGTTTGCGCACCCCGCCCACCTGGCAGCTCCGCTATCGCGACTGGCTCTGCAGCCAGACCGCGACGTCGATAATCATGTCTTCCTGACCGCCCACGTAGCCGCGGCGACCCACCTCTTCGAGGATGTCGTGCGCCGCGACACCGTAGCGTTCGGCTGCCCGCTCCGCGTGCAGGAGGAAGGAGTTGTAGACCCCGACCTTGCCCTGCATGATCGAGGCGCGATCCATGACCGGCATCCGCGTGATCATGGGGCGTAACACCTCCTCGGAGGCGTACATGAGCATGGTGGTATCCACGCCGGTCTCGATGCCGAGACGGTCGAAAGCGGCAGCCAGCACTTCCGTCGGCGAGTTGCCAGCGCCCGCGCCGAGACCGCGCAGCGTCCCGTCAATCTGCCGTGCGCCCGCCCGCACAGCGAACACGGAGTTCGTGACACCGAAGGACAGATTCTGGTGGCCGTGGAAACCCACCTCGGCGTCGCCGGCCAGCTCCTGGACGACGGCGTCCACCCGGTCGTAGGCCTCCTCCATGATGAGGTGGCCCGCCGAATCGACGACATAGACGCACTGGCAGCCGGCGTCGACCATGATACGGGCCTGGGCGGCCAGCTCCTTCGGACCGATGCGGTGCGAGAGCATCAAGAAGCCGACGGTCTCCATGTTGAGTTTGCGCGCCGCCTGGAAGTGCTCGATCGAGACGTCCGCCTCGGTGCAGTGTGTCGCAATCCGGACGACGGAGGCACCCCGCAGGTGGGCTTCCTTCATCTCATTGATGGTCCCGAGACCAGGCAGCATGAGGACCGCAATCTTGGCGTTCTTCGCCTCTTCCGCGGCAGCCTGGATCAGAACCATCTCGTCGACCGCGGAGAACCCGTAGTTGAATGAGGATCCCGCGAGGCCGTCCCCGTGGGTCACCTCGATGACGGGCATCTTCGCGTCGTCGAGAACACGCACGACCTTACGCACCTGGTCTTCGGTGAAGCGGTGGCGCATGGCATGGGAGCCATCACGCAGCGTCGTATCGGTCAGACGTACCTTGACCTCGCTCATGGCTAGGCTCCCTTCTCGGCGGCTTCCATACGCTCCACCAACATGTCGCCGGTGCGCGCCGCAGCCGCGGTAATGATGTCGAGGTTGCCCGCGTATTCGGGCAGGAAGTTCGCGGCGCCCTTCACCTCAATGAGGACTGTCACTCGGCCCCAGCCGCGCCACTCCTCACGCGCCTCGTCAAACTGTGGATCCGCTGTCAGGTGGTAGCCGGGCACGTACTCCTGCACCCTGGCGACCATCTGCTCGATGGACTCGCGCACCCGGTCCTGCAGCTCGCCGGGTTCGGCGGCCTCGGCGGGCAGTGAACAGTACACGGTGTTGCGCATGAGCATCGGCGGCTCGACGGGATTCAAGATGATGATGGCCTTGGACGTCTTTGCGCCACCGACCACCCGCAGGGCCGCCGAGGTGGTCTCCGTGAACTCGTCGATATTCGCACGCGTCCCGGGACCCGCCGAAAGCGAGGCAATCGAGGCGACGATCTCCGCGTAGTCCACCCGGACAACGTCGGAGACAGCCGACACGATCGGCGTGGTGGCCTGGCCGCCACACGTGATCATGTTGACGTTCATGACGTCTTCCAGTTCATCGAGGTTCACCGGCGGGCAACAGTACGGGCCGATCGCCGCGGGCGTGAGATCCACCGCGTGGATGCCCGCCTCCTTGTAGAGAGGAGCATTCGCGAGGTGTGCCTTCGCCGAGGTCGCTTCGAACACGAAATCTGGTAGGTCGTCCTGCTCAAGCAGCCAATCGACACCGTCGGCGCTCGTCTCCAACCCGAGTTTCTTGGCTCGGCGCAGGCCTTCGGAATCTTTCACGCCCACCATATAGACCGGTTCGATCCACTCGGAGCGACGCATGAGCTTGAACATCAGGTCCGACCCGATGTTGCCGGGACCTACGATGGCCGCCGTGTACTTCTTATTCGTCACCTTGATACTCCTGGGTAGTTGATCCGGCCTCAAACGTGATCGTCAGGGACCCGAGTGATCCGAAGTCTGCGCGCGCGCTCGATCCCGCTTCAACCGGGTGTGCCGCACAGAAGGATCCCGGCAGCACCAGGTCGCCCTTCTTCAGGGTTACGCCATTGTGTGCGAGAATCCCGGCCAACCAGGCGAGTGGCTTCGCCGGATGGCCCATGACATCACTCCCGGCTCCCCGGCCCACCTCGCGCCCATCGATCACGAGGGCGCATTCGCTCTCTGCGAGATCCGCGACGTCGATCGGTAGCGGTTCCCGAGAGACCGCAACCGCCGCGAGCGAGGCGTTATCCGCCACCGTGTCAACCAGTCGAATGTCCCAATCACGGATCCGCGAGTCGATGATTTCGATGGCCGCATGGACCGAGTCGATCGCGTCCAACGCCTCCTCAAGACTCACCTCGCCCGCGAGATCCTTCCCAAGGTAGAAACCGAACTCGGGTTCGACCTTCGGGCTGATGAGGCCCTCGACTGGAACGGCGGCGTCGTCGTAGTAGACGACGTCCTCGGTGAAGAAACCGAAATCCGGGGAGTCCACCCCCAGCTGGCGCTGCATCGCGAGGGACGTCAAGCCGATCTTCCGGCCGACAACCCGACGGCCCGCGCTCGTCACCTGCTCTTCTTGGAGCTGCTGGATCACGTAGGCTTCCTCGAGCGTGAGTCCCGGGAGGCTCTCGCGCAGCGGCGCGATCGGTTGGCGGGTCTGGTAGGCCTCCCACAGGTCCCGCGCCGCTTCAGCCAGCTGTGCGGACCTGGGAGTTGGCGTGTCGTCGCCGTCGGTGATGTCTTTGGGATCCATTTACTTTTCCTGAGCGGTCATGACTCCGAAGCCCGCGATGTATTCGCGGATCGGACGGTAGAACTCGTAGGTCACCTCGTAGTCGCCGACGGCCGCGCGCATCGCGGAGAAGGCGGCAACCCAGGTGCGCACCTCGTGCGAGGAGCGGCCAGCCTCCTCAGACATCGCCTCGGCGGTGAGCGCATCGAAACGTTCCAGCTCACCGGAACGGCAGATGTCCATGAAGGCGGCGTCCCATTCGGGGTTGAGGTCGCGGATGCCGGCTTCACCGGCGGCGAATGCCTTGGCGACGGCGATCGTGTTGGCCTCCCGGGCCGCCCGCGCCTCCGGCGTGGGATGGCGCCCCTCGAGCAGGAACGCGCGCTGCTCCTCGGTGGCGGTCGCCCACTGCGGGACCGGCGGTTCGTGGGACAGGCCGCCCGAGCCGATGACCAGCACCTTGGCGTCCGAGTTGTCCTTCAGATAGGTCGCGATATAGCTGCCGACCGCTTCACCCATCTGGCGCACGCGGCGCATCGTCGTGAAGGGCTTGGCGAGACCGTTCACGAAGATCGGGATCACACTGAGAGAGGCGATGTCTTCACCGAACATGATCTCCATCGGCTGGACAGCGCCGTGATCGACTTCCATGCGGCGCGAGATGGCGACGTCCAGATCCTGGTCAATCACGTACTGGGCGAGCTCTTGGGCGGTCTCTTCCGGCACGTTCAGTTCACCGTCGTAGGAGTTGTAGTCACCGGTTCCGACGGCGCCGAACCCGATGCAGAAGGGCGGCATGAGGTCGTAGAAGAACCCGTTGTAATGGTCCGGTCCAAAGTTGACGATGAGGTCCGGATCGAAGGCGGTCACGAACTCGCGGGCGTTGTGGAATGCCTCCTGAACGGCGTCGGCAACTTCCTGTGGCGGGTTGGCGTGTTCGATCAGCGGGCTGTGGGACATCGTGAGCAATGCGGTCGGCATGAGGGGGCCTTTCCTTGTGGAGTACGGTCGGTCAGGTAGTGCCTACGGTGGGGTGCCGCCGCGGGCGTTGGTCCGCGGACCAGACGGCTACGCCGAGGGTGCGCCGGTCTTTCCCAGCAGGAAGTCGAGCTGAAGCCGGTTGAAGGTCTCGGTGTCCTCGTATTGCGGCCAGTGTCCGCAGTTCTCCATCACTTCGAGGTGCGCGTTCGGAATCAGGTCGGCAATCCGCTTGCCTTCATCCACGGGGCCGGAGGGGTCCTTCGTGGTCCACAGGACCATCGCGGGGGCCTGAATCTGACGGAGATCGTCGTCGGAGAGCATGTTGCGCTTGCGGGTCTCGAGGTCCTGCAGCGCCATGTTCATCTCACACGCCATCGGCCAGTCGTCCTGTTCGAAGATGGCCTGGCGGGTGCGCACGAGATCCGGCGTGACCATCGTGGGGTCGGCCATGAGCCACTCGAGGCGAGCCTTCACGCGCTCCCAGGACGGGTCCTTCGCCGCTTCCATCGAGAGGGTGTACAGGCGCTCCATCACCTTCGGGTTCGCCATGGTGCCGCCCATCGTGTTGAGGACGATGCGGTCCACGCGATCCGGGTGCTGACCGGCGAGGCGTGCGGTGGTCCAGCCCCCGAGCGACTCTCCTGACAGGTGCGCGCGCTCGTAGCCGAGTGCGTCGATGACCTTGAGGACCTGATCCACGTAGTGCTTGATCTCTAGCGGATGTTCCGGCTTGGAGGAGTAGCCGTGACCGATGAAGTCAATCGCGTAAACATTGAAGTGCTCGGCGTGGGAGGCGAGGTTGCGGACGTAGGCTTCGGCGTGACCGGTCACCCCGTGCAGCATGAGCAGCAGGGGCTTGTCCTCCGAGCCCGCGTGCAGATAGCGGGTGCGATACTCCCCGGCCTGCACGTAGCCCTGGGAGAATTCCACTCCCGCGAGGTCATCCCACGTGGAGGTGTAGGGGCGGCCGCCGATGCTGCCGTCGGATTCGATTACCTGCTGGGACATGAATGCTCCTTTGCTTTGACCACACGAGGCGCGGGCAATGTCCTCCATGAACCAATGCCCGGCAAGCCAAAGGTCAAGTTCTTCGCTGATATCTCGACCATACGAGGGGGGCCTCGCGACGCGGCCGTTTCCGTTCCGCGCGATGAAACATGGTCGCGTTTATGCCACGTCGTGGGAAATACGCGCCCGTTTTGCGCGGCGCGATGGCCCCGCGTGCGGCCTGCTCACCTCGTTGGATACGCGAAAGCCGGCCCGAGCAGAGCTCGGGCCGGCTGGGTGGTGCAGTGCGTGGCCGGCAGACGCCGGCTCGTACGCAGGTTAGGCCGTCGCGGCCTTGACCTCGACCTCGAGGGTTGCGGGAACCTCGGGGTGGAGCTGCACGTCAACCTTGTAGGTACCCACCGCCTTGATCGGGTTACCGATCGAGATGGTGCGGTGGTTCAGGGCCTTGCCGTGCTGTTCCTCGAAAGCCTTGGCGATGTCGCGCGTCGAGACCGCACCAAACAGGCGGCCGGAGTCGCCGGCGCGCTGCTCGATGACGACCGGGGTGGCCTGCATGCTGTCGCGCAGAGCCCGGGCGTCCTCAACGGAGGCGATCTCGCGGGCCTTGTTCGCCGCCTTCATCTGGTCGATCTGGCGCTGCGCGCCCTTGGTCCACGGAGTGGCCAGGCCGCGGGGCAGCAGGAAGTTGCGACCGTAGCCGTCCTTCACCTCAACGACGTCGCCAGCGGTGCCGAGGTTGGACACGTCATGCGTCAAAATGAGCTTCACTGTGTTTCCTCCTCGGATTAGCGGTTTGAGCTGGTGTAGGGCAGCAGCGCCATTTCGCGGGCGTTCTTGATGGCCTTTGCGATGGCTCGCTGCTCCTGGACGGACACGCCGGTCACGCGGCGGGCGCGGATCTTGCCGCGGTCCGAGATGAACTTACGCAGCAGGGCGGTGTCCTTGTAGTCCACGGTGCCGACCTTGACGGCCTTCAACGGGCTGATCTTCTTCTTCGGTTTGCGAAGTTGTGGCTTCGCCATGATGGTCTCCTCGATTAACGATGTGCGCGAATACGTGAATGGGGGTTAGAACGGGGGCTCGTTATCAAACGTCGTGTTGCCCGCGTTGCCCCAGGGGTCCTGCTGAGAACCGCCGGCGGGTGCGCCAAAGCTCCCGCCCTGGGCGCCACCGCTCTGCGGTCGCGAGCCCTGGCCGCCAAAGCCAGAGCCGCCGCGCTGGGAGCGCTGAACCTTCGCGGTCGCGAATCGAAGCACCGGGCCGACTTCCTCGACCTGGCATTCGACGACGCTGCGCTTATCGCCCTCGGGGGTCTCCCAGTTACGCTGGACGAGGCGTCCCTGTACGATGACGCGCATCCCCTTCGTGAGCGACTCCGCCACATTCTCCGCGTAGTCGCGCCACACGGAGCACCGCATGAACAGCGTGTCGCCGTCCTTCCATTCGCGGGTCTCCCGGTCGAACTGACGCGGCGTGGAGGCCACGGTGAAGTTCGCGACGGGCGCGCCCGAATTGGTGAATCGCAGTTCCGGGTCGGCGGTGAGGTTGCCGACGATGGTGATAAGGGTGTCGCCTGCCATGGTGCTTCCTGTTCTCAGCTATGGGTCGGTATGCCGCGCGTTAGCGGGCGTCCGGACGGATGAGCTTGGTGCGAAGCACGGCCTCAGACAGGCCGAGAACGCGCTCGAGCTCCTTGGCGTGCTCGGGCAGGGTGGTCATGGTGACCACCGCATAGATTCCCTCGGAACGCTTGTTGATCTCGTAGGCAAGACGGCGCTTACCCCAGATATCGGTCTCCGCGCTGCCGCCGTCCTTCGTGACGATCTCCAGGAACTTGTCGAGCCTGGTCTGCACAGAGCGCTCATCCACCTCGGGATCGAGGATGATCATGAGTTCGTAGTTACGCATGCGTAAACCCCACCTCCTATGGTCTTTGTCGGTCACGGTCGGTCCGTGACAGGAGGGTGATGCGTGCGACCCGTCGTGCGGGCGGGTGCCCGCGTGGATAGGCCGACTCCCCATGCTAGTGCACCGGCGACGTGAACACTAGAGCGCGCGGGTGCCTGTGAGGAACGCCCCGCGACGCACACGGCCGGGCGCCGCGCCGGGTCCCCGCCTTAACCGCCAGGCCCGCGCCCGCCCTGACCGGAGCCTCCCGTGCCCGAGCCTCGACCACCGCCGGGCGCGGCACTGCCGCCGGGTTTGGACGGTTGATTCGCGTCCGGTGGTGGACCACTCGGGGATGGGCTCGGCTTCGGGCTTTCGCTCGGCTCCGGGCCGCTCGGCCGCTCACTCGAGTCTTCACCGGAGTCCTCGCTCGGTTCCTCGCTAGGCTCCGGGCTCTCCGTTTCGCTCGGAGTCGGGCTCGGCGTCTCCGTACGGGTGGGCTTCGGAGAGGGGTGCTTCGTCGCTCGCTTACCTGTCGGCTCGGGGAACTCCAACACCTCGGTGCCCTCGAGGGCCGCCTTCATGTAGTGCGTCCAGATCTGGGTGGGGTAGGTGCCGCCCGCGATCGTACGGATTCCCCCAAAGCCGGTGAGCTCCTCCTCTTCACCGTTCGGGCCCACCTGATACATGTCGACGACGGTCACCAGTTGCGGCGTGAAGCCTGCAAACCACGCGGACTTGTAGTCGTTAGACGATCCCGTCTTGCCGGCCGCCGGACGGCCCAGGTGCTCACCCACGTAGTGAGCGGTACCGGAGCGCGTCACCTCCTGCATGGCGTAGGTGGCGTCCGCGATGACGTCGGAGGCAAACACTCGCGTGCCCGAGGACTCGGCGGTGTAGATCGTGCGGCCCGCGTCGTCGTGAATTTCCGCCACAATATAGGGCTCGTGACGCTCACCACCCGAGGCGATGGTGCCGTAGGCGCGAAGCTGGTCGATTGGCCGCAGCGAGGCGGGGCCGAGCACGTTTGAGGGCACGGGTTCGAGTCCCGGCGTGTCCTCGGGAATCCCCGCGGCGACCGCCGTCTTCATGGTCCGCTCGGGCCCGAGCTCCACATTCAGCTGCGCATATGGCGTGTTCACCGAGTCCTGCGTGGAACGCACGAGGTTGATGTAGCCGCGATTCACCCGGTCGTAGTTGCGTACGGGCCTATCGAAGCCCTCGATCGTCATGTCGGTCGCCGATGGGAACGTGTCGTACAGAGAGTAGCCCTCGCTCAGTGCCGTGATCAGTGTCCACACCTTGAACGTGGAGCCCGCCTGCGCGCGGTCCTGCGTGACGGCGTTGCGGGGGTGGTTGAGGAAGTCAGGTCCCGCGTAGACGGCCTGTAGCGCGCCCGTGGCGGGGTCCATCGAGGCGAGCCCAACCGTGTTGTTCTCCGGTCGGTCCTCTGGCAGGCTCTGGACCGCGTCGACGGCAGCCTGCTGGCGTTCCGCGTCGATCGTCGAGATGATCGTGAGGCCGCGCGTATTGAGCTCGTCTTCGGTAATATCCGCCCGCTCCATGACCTCCTTCTTCACCATGTCAACGAGATAGCCTTCCGGGCCGCGTAGCGCGTTCGTGGGCTGGTAATCGAGCGTCTCAGGGAAGGTCTGTGCGGCCCGTTCCTCCGCTGTGATCCAGCCGTCCTCCACCATGAGGTCGAGGACGCGCGCCCAGCGCTCCTCGGCGCGATCCGGGCTGACGCGCGGGTCCCACACCGACGGCGCGGGAATCACTCCCGCGAGCAGCGCCGACTCGGAGATCGTGAGGTCTGCCGCGTCCTTACCGAAGTAGTGTTCGGCGGCGACCTGGATACCGTAGGCGCCGCGCCCGAAGTAGATGGTGTTGAGGTAGTTCTCGAGGATCTCTTCCTTCGACTGCTGGCGGTCAATCTTTAGGGCGAGAATCGCCTCTTTCGCCTTACCGGGAATCGACTTCGTCGTCCCCACGTAGTACCGCTCCACGTACTGTTGCGTGAGGGTGGAGGCACCCTGTAGCGGCTTGCCCTGGATGTTGTTCCACATGGCGCGCACGATCCCGCGCACGTCGATCCCTGGGTTCGTGTAGAAGCGACGGTCCTCCGAGGCGACGACGGCGTGGCCGACGTGCTCGGGCAGGTCCGCGAGCGAGACGATCTGACGGTCGAACTCGGAGAAGGAACCGAGCGGCGTCGTCCCGTCGGCGTAGGTGACCGTTGAGGTTTCGGCGCGCGCGAAGTCATCCGGCTCGGGGACCTGCAAGAGCGCGTAGGCCAGTGCGAATGCGCCGAGTCCGAGGGCCGCCACGAAGGCGAGGGTGCCGAGCACGAGTTTCCAGCTGGGCAACCAGCGCAGAATTGGTCCCTTGCCCGGACGCGGGTAGCGCCGGCGTCGCCCGCGCGCCGCGGCGGGGACGGCGCGCTTCTTCGTGCCGCGCGTGCGGCGGGCCCGCGCGCGGGCCGCCTCGGCTTCTCGAAGCTCGCGGCGGGTACGCGGTTTGCGATGCTCGTCTCTCACACCTGATCCCTTCGAAATCCTGCCTCCAGTATGGTGCTCGCTCGCTGGGACGCGAGTCAGAACGCGCGTGAACGAGCCCACGCGCCCGGGTTTCCCACCACCGCGAGGCCCGCGCCGCCGCGGCCGGGCGCGCCTAGGAGCGTCCGCTCACCTCGCGCGGGGCCGTGTTTGCGCGGGCGTAGCTGAGGGCGAGTAGCGCGACGCCGATCATGAGGGCGATAAAGAGCGTGCGATCCCAACCCGTGTCGGGCAACAGAGCAGCTGCGAGTCCTGCGGCGGAGACGAACGCAGCGTTATAGAACACGTCGTACAGGGCGAATGCTCGCCCGCGGAAAGCATCGGCGGTATCACGCTGGACGATGGTATCGACGGCGATTTTTGCGCCCTGCACGGACAGCCCCAGGAGAAATCCCGCGGCGAGGAATATCGCGGTGCGCGGCGCGAGTGCGGCAATCAGTTGGGACAGGGAACCCAGGGCGAGACAGATGACGATCCAGTGGTGCGGACTCACCCGCTCGGTCGCAACCGGAGTTGCGACGATCGCGAGGCCGGACCCGGCGAAGGAGACAGCCGACAGGAGTGCGAACATCGCGAGGCCCGCCTGCGCGTTGGTGGGATCTACGAGGAGGTTACGTGACGCCAGGATCAGCACGAGGAAGTTCACGCCATAGACGAACCGGTGCGCGGCCATGACGGCGAGCGCCGCGGCGGGGGTGCCACGAGCCCGCAGGTAGCGCAGGGCGGCCGCAAGATCGGTCAAGACCGTCGCGAACACCGCCGCAAGCCCGGCGCGCTGGCCGGCCCGCATCCGCCCGCGAGCGCCGGGGGCGCCCTCGTGCTCGGTGCCCGTGTCCGGGCGGTCCTCCTCACCACCGGGACCGAGCTCGTCGGCCGCGAAGCTCGTGGCGGCCAGGGAAGCGAGGGCAAAGATCACGGCGGCGCTTACGAGCAGGCCCGCGTTGCGGGTACCGCCGGCCGGCAGCACGAGCCCGAGCAGGAAGCCGACACCGGCCCCGATGACCGCGGCAGCCGCGCCGAGCGTCGGCGTGATCGAGTTTGCCATGAGCAGCAGATGGCGCGGCACGACCCGCGGCAGTCCGGCCGACAGCGCCGAGAGCAGGAACCGGTTGACGCCGAGCGTGACGAGCACGGTCACGTACACGGCGGGCCCCACCCCCACTCGGGTCATGAGGATCGCGACAACGACGGCGAGGAGGGCCCGAGCGAGGTTCGCATAGAGGAGGACTTGGCGGCGTCGCCATCGGTCGAGCAGGGGGCCGGCGAACGGGCCGACAAGCGTGAACGGCAGCAGGAGCACCGTGAAGGCGGCGGCGACGTCGGTCGCGCTCGCCATGCGTTCGGGCGCGAAAAAGAACAGGGTCGCGAGGCCGGCCTGGAAGAGGCCGTCGCCCGTCTGCGAGATGAGACGAATCGTGAGGAGCCACCGGAATCCCCGGTAGGTGACGAGCGTGCGCAGGTCGGAGGCGAGGCTCACGAGAGGTCACCGCCCGTCGGTGCGGGCGCGCTCACCGCGCATCCCACCACGCACGCAGGCGGCGGGTGGCTTCCTCCTTGCCGAGGGGCCCCTCCTCCATGCGGGCGGCAAGCAGGAACCGGTAGGCCTCCCCCACCTCGCGGCCCGGCGTGATGCCAAGGATCTCCATGATCTCGGTGCCATCGAGGTCGGGACGAATGGAGGCCAGTTCCTCCTGTGCGGCGAGCTCTCCAATGCGCGACTCGAGGTCGTCGTAGGCGGCGGCTAGGCGCGCAGCCTTGCGGCGGTTGCGGGTGGTGCAGTCCGCGCGGGTGAGGCGGTGAAGGCGCTCAAGCTGGTCACCGGCGTCTGTCACGTATCGGCGCACCGCGGAATCGGTCCACTTCTGTTCGCCGTATCCGTGGAACCTCAGGTGCAGGGCGACGAGGGTCGTGACGTCCTTTATTGTCTGCTTATCAAAGCGCAGCGCCCGCATGCGTTTGCGGGTCAGCTTCGCCCCCACGATCTCGTGGTGGTGGAAGCTCACCTGCCCGCCCGGCTCGAAGCGACGTGTCGCCGGCTTGCCGACGTCGTGCATGAGCGCGGCGAACCGCAGCACGAAATCGGGCGCGGGTACGGGCCCGTCCGGACCGGTCTCCAGGTCGATCGCCTGGTCGAGGACCGTCAGCGAATGTTCGTAGACGTCCTTGTGGCGCTTGTGTTCATCCACGGTGGAGCGAAGGGCGGCGAGCTCTGGCAAGACGATGTCCGCGACTCCCGTATACACCATGAGTTCGAGGCCGCGCCGCGGCCATGTGGAGATCATGAGGCGTTCGAGTTCCGCCCGAATCCGCTCCGCAGAGACGATCGCGAGGCGGTCCGCGAGTGCCGCCATCTGGCGCATCGTCTCCTCCTCGACGTCGAAGCCGAGCTGTGCGGCGAAACGCGCAGCCCGCATGATACGCAGCGGGTCGTCGTCGAAGGAACGTTCCGGCGCAATCGGTGTGCGCAGCGTCATAGCGGCGAGGTCCTCTATCCCGCCGCACGGGTCGACGAATGTCCGTTCGGGCAATCGCACCGCCATCGCGTTCACCGTGAAGTCTCGGCGCGTGAGATCCCCCTCGAGGGTGTCGCCAAACTGCACCGCGGGCTTGCGCGAGTCCGGGTCGTAGCTGTCCGAGCGGTAGGTGGTCACCTCGACGACGACGTCGCCCTTACGTGCCCCAATCGTGCCGAACTCCTTACCAATCGCCCAGTGGGCATCGCCCCAGGCGGCGAGGATCGCCTCCGTGGCATCGGGGCGTGCGGACGTCGCGAAATCGAGATCGTGGGTGGGTTGCGCCAGGAATAGGTCGCGCACCGGGCCTCCAACGAGCGCGAGTTCGTAGCCGTGGGAGGCGAATAGCTCGCCGAGGTCGAGCACGACCTGCGGGAGCTGTCCGAGTTGGTGCAGCGCAATCCGGCGCAGTTGGGCAACGCTGAGGGGTGGGGTGTGGGCTTCAGGCACGTCCTTACTTTCTCATGGCTTCACGCCGAGTCGGTAGTGCCACCCCCCACCGCGGACGTTCCCCGCCCCGTTTTCCGCTGGCTTGACTAAGCTGGAGAACATGTCCGCCTCATCCACCTCCCGTCGTCGCGTACCGACGCCGCCGCGTCGTCGTACGCACCAGGTGAGGCGAATCCTGCCCACGGTGGACGAAACATCCGCCGGGGGTGTCACGATCGACGTCGTCGACGGTCGCGCCTACGTGGCCGTGATCGCCCGCCGCAACCGGGCTGGGCGCCTCGAGTGGTGCCTGCCGAAGGGTCACCTGGAGGGCGAGGAAACGGCACCCGAAGCGGCGGTCCGGGAGATCTACGAGGAAACGGGCATCGAAGCCCGAGTGCTCACGCACCTGGCTACCATCGACTACTGGTTCGCCGGCGATGACCGGCGCGTCCACAAGGTGGTGCACCACTACCTACTGGAGGCGCTCGGCGGCTTCCTCACCGTGGACAATGACCCGGATCAGGAAGCCGAGGACGTCGCCTGGCTCACCCTGAAGGAGGCCGGCAGCCGCCTGGCCTACCCCAATGAACGGCGCGTCGTCGCCACCGCCCGGGATGTGTTGGTTGGCCGGGCATGAACGCCCCTCGACGCTGGGCGATGCTTCTCGCACTCGTCGCCTGCCTGGCAGCCCTCCCCCTTCCCACCGCCGTCCGAGCTGAGGCCGCGGATCGGCTCGAAGTCGAGATTCTTGACCAGCAGCCCGCCGTCCTGACCTCCGCATCCGACGTGCGGCTCCGCCTCGCCCTCACCAACCGGGGATCGACGCCGGCCCTCGCTCCGCAGCTGAGTGCCCGCCTGCAAACGTGGACACCCGTCTCACGGGCGAGCCTCGAGGACTGGCTATCCGGGGATTCCGACGCCGCAACTCGCGAAGTCGCGACGGCCGAGCTCTCGACACTCGCGCCAGGTGAGCGCCGGGTGGAGAGCCTCACCATCGACGGGGAGGACCTGCACGGGATCGGGCGCGGCCCACGCGGCCTGCTCGTGCAGGCGTGGGACGGATCCGGTAAGGCCAAGGTGCGGGAGGGTGCGGAACGCAGCTTCCTCATCCTGTGGCCCGACACCTCGTTCCCACCAATCGACGTGACCGTGCTTGGCCCGCTCACCCCGAACGCCGAGGAACTCCAGAGTGAGGACCCGTACGCGACCACCGAGCGCCTCGCAACCCTGTGTGACCTGCTGGAGCAACCCGGTGCGGTCGGTGCCCTCGATCCCGCCGTCACCGGCCTCGCGGACCACCCCGTGGGCGCCCGCCTACCGACCGCAGACCCGGACGTCTCCACGCTGGCCGCCACCGCCGAGGGTCGCCGCCTGCTGCGTGGCGCCGCCTCCGGATCCGAGCCGGGACCTTTGCTGTGGTGGCCGCGCACCGCGGATGAGGCGTCCGTGGCGGCCACACCCCCCGGCGCCGTCCTCGTGGTGGAGGGATCCTCGAGCGTCAACCACCCGGACATCTACTACACGCCCTCCGGGCTCGCCCAACTCAGCGCGCGCTCCGAGGCACCGGGCCAGCCCGCACTCGTTATCGACCGGCACCTGTCCGACCATCTGCGAGCGCCCGGGGACTCGGTGCGCCACCGCCAAGCACTCCTCGCGCACATCGCCGCGGTGGTGCGCGAACGCCCCCACGACCCGCGCACGCTCGTGCTCGCGCTCTCCCGCACCGGTGCGGGAGCGGACCCCACCGAGCTCTCAGCTCGACTCTCCGCGGTCTTCTCCGCTCCGTTCGCCCACCCGGCTCCACTGCCACCGCTGGTCGACGGCGCCTGGCGCACCGAACAGGAGCGCGTCTCCACCCAGTGGACGCTCACCGGCGAGGGCACCAGCTCCTCCTCACTCGGGGCGGACCTGGCCACCTCCTACGCCGCGGCCGCCCGCGTGGCAGGTCTCGCGGGTACCCCGAACGAGCTCATGGGCGAGCTCACCGCACTCGGGGACCGTGCCGCCGCGACCGCGATGCCCATGGCCGAACGGGCCCGCCTGCTCGGCGCGGTACATGAGCGGGCCGAGGCGATCGCGTCGGGTGTCGAAGTGGAGTCCTCCTCCTCACTGCTGCTCATCTCGGACCGCCCCGACATTCCCGTCCATGTGGTGAACCGCCTACCCGTGGACATTTCCGCCACGATTGACCTGCTTGCCGAGGACCCCCGCCTACAGATTCCCGGACCTGTCGAGGCGCAACTCGACGCGGAGGCACGGACCACCGTCTCTCTGCCCGTAAACGCCGTCGGCTCGGGCGATTTGAAGGTGCGAATTCGCGTGCTCGATTCCTCCGGCGAGGTCATCGCCGATTCCGCACCATTTGACGTACGTGTACGCGCCGATTGGGAGAACGTCGGGACGTTGATCGTCGGTGTACTGCTCGCGCTTCTCGTCGTCGTCGGGGTCGCCCGCACGATCCGGCGCCACCGCCGCGACCCGGAGACTCAGCAGCGTCGTCGCGGCGTTACACTGGCCGGACGCCCAGACTAAGGAAGAGAATGGCCACTCAGCGCGGGCTCGCCGGATCGAGCGCGATCATGTTTTCGGGGACGCTCGTCTCCCGGATCCTCGGCCTCGTACGCAACGCTCTGCTCGTCGCCGCGATCGGCGCGAGCGCCGGCCAAGCCGACCCGTTCGCCGTCGCCAACACGCTGCCGAACATCATCTATAACCTGCTCGCCGGCGGCGTCCTCAACGCCATTCTCGTGCCCCAGGTGGTGCGCGCGTTGCGCCGCCGCGACGGCGACGAATACGTGAACCGGCTCCTCACGATGGCGGGCCTGATCCTGTTCGCGATTACGGTCATCGCGACGGCGAGTTCCTCCCTCATCGTGGCCCTGTACGCCTCCCAGATGGATCCGCGTTGGTATTCGCTCGCGATCGCGTTCGCGCTGTGGTGCATTCCACAAGTGTTCTTCTACGGGGTCTACACGCTGCTTGGGCAAGTCCTGAACGCCAAGGGTTCCTTCGGCCCCTACATGTGGGCGCCGGTGGCGAACAACGTGGTCGCGATCATCGGCCTCATCATCTACCTCGCCGTGTTCGGTTTTGCCCGTGACGGGTCGGGAACCGACCCTGCTGAATGGACGGGCGTACGCATCGCGCTACTCGCCGGTGTCGCGACCCTCGGCGTCGCCGTGCAGGCGGGGGTCCTCGTGGTGGCACTACGCCGCACCGGGTTCCGCTATCGCTGGCGTACGGGTGTGCACGGACTTGGTGGGGCGTCTCGCATGGCGATGTGGTCTTTCGCAGGGCTCGCCGTCGGCCAGATCGGGTTCCTTGCGGTGACCAACGTTGCGGCGGCCGCCAACGGGGCTGCGGCCCTCACCGATGCCTCCCTGCCCGCAAATCAGACGTATAACAACGCGTTCCTCATCTACATGCTGCCGCAGTCCCTTTTCACAACCTCGCTCATCACGGCGCTTTTCCCCCGCATGAGCGCGAAGGCGGCGGCCGGGGACCGGCGCGGCGTGCGCACCGACTTCTCCCTCGGCGTGCGAGTAATCACCTCCTTCACCGTTTTCGCGGCCCTCGCCCTCACCGTGTTTGCGATCCCGGTCGCACACGTTGTCCTGCCGTCGGCAACACCCGAGGAAGCGCGCAACGTCGCAGCCGTGCTCGTGCCGCTCGCTCTCGGGATTCCCTTCCAGGGCATCTGGTCGTTGATCCAGCGGGCCTTTTTCTCCTTCGAGGACGCCCGCACCCTGTTCTTTATCAATATTCCGATGGCCGCCGTGCAGGTTGTCGTCTCCCTCTTTGCGTGGCGCACGCTCGCGCCGCAGTGGTGGGTTCCGGTCGCGGCTGGCTCGACGGCACTGTCCATGCTGATCGGCGCGAGCGTGGGTGCGCGCCTCTTGACCCGCCACCTGCCGGCGTCGGAGGTCCGTTCCACGTCGGTGTTCGCCCGCCTCATTCTCGCGGGTGCGCTCGCAGCATTCGCCGGCTGGGGGGTCGTGCGCATACTCGGACTACCGGTTGCGGGCGCAGCACGCGAAACGTTCATGCATTCCGTCCTCCTCACCGTGCTCGGCGGGCTCGTCATGGCGTTCGTCTACTGGCTCGCCGCCCGCCTGCTCGGGGTGCGCGACCTCGACTACATCATCAGCCGCGGCCTGCGCCTCGTCACCTCGCTGGGGGCGCGCGTACCGGGGCTGAACCGGTTGCCCGGACTCTCCCGTCCGAGTGCTGGCGCCCACTCGGGGAGCGAAGCGAGGGACAATTCCCCTTCTGCGAGCGCGGCTGACGTGGGCAGGGTGGCCACAATCGTGGAAAATAGGGGAGAGAATCCCACCCGAACGAACGAGGACGAGCCCGCAGTGAATGAGAACCCGCTCGTGGGCGGCCGCTACCAGGTGACCGAGCCGCTTGATATCCCGCCCGTCGATGGTGGGCGCTGGTACCGCGGCACGGATACTGTCTTGGATGCCCCGGTCGCGATCTTCCGGGGCCCGGATGGCGACGACGGTCAGCTCGTTATCGATTTCGCCCGCCGCGCTCTGCTCGTCGAGGACGAGCGGCTGATCCCAATCCTCGACATCGATATCGACGAGGACGGGCGCACGTTCGTGGTGGTCGAGGCCCCCTCCGAGCACAGCCTCGCGGGCGCGCGCGGTCAGCTCACTCCCGTCCAGGCTGGGGCGATCGTCGGCGAGGTTGCCCAGGCCCTCGAGTCCGCCCGCCTCGGCGGCGTACACCACCTGGCGCTCGATCCGAGTCACGTGCGTCTCCACCCGGACGGCAGCGTGCGGGTGCTTGGCCTGGGGACAGACGGCGCGCTCGCCGAGTTTGCTGACGACGGGGACGCCGTGGAGCGATCGCTGCAGGCCTCGGAGCGCGACGCAAGCCTCCTGCAGGCCCTGTGGACGTTCCTCACGGGCGACCCGGGCACGCAGGCGCTCGTGGAGGCCCGCAACGCCGGGGACGTGGCGCTCGCCCTGCAGCCATGGGATCAGCGAGCTCTGGACTCCGCACTCGTCACCCTCGACGTGGGCACCGGCGTCGGGCAGCCCCGCTGGGAACCCGTGCGGGCGCGCGGAGCCGACGCCGCCCCTCGTCGCGAGCACACGGCCGACAGGGACGCCCGGGGGGAAGTTTCTCGCCAGGATGGGACACCCGCGCCGGGTAGGCTCACCGCTGCGAACGACACCCCGCCACCGCCGGCCGCAAGCGCCCCAGACGCGGGTGTTGAACTACCGCCCCCTCCCAGTGAGAGGCCGGGAGCCGGACACGCCGAGGATGGGCCCGAGACCGAGCCCACCCCTCCCAACGACGGTGCGAGCGACCCTGCCTCGCAAGGTGTGCCAGATGGCGACCCGTGCGCGGCCGAGAGCGCCGATGCGGCAGAAGACGAGGCGCCGGAGGACGCCGCCCCACTCGAGGAGGAAGGCCCGCGCGTGGACCCGCAGCGCCTCGCGGCCTGGCGCCCCCGGCTAGGGGCGTCCATGACTGACCTACCCGACTTCGAGGGAATTCTCGAGCAGGATCCCGATCAGGACCTCAACTCCCGACCCGTCGCCACCCACGCAGCCTCCGGTGCGCCGGCCGCAGCGGTACCCGTCACCGACACATCCGAGGGGCGTTCGCAGGAGGACGCCGAATCGATGGACAGCGCCACGCCCGAGTACACCACCCCCCTCGATGAGGAGCCCTCCTCCGAGACGGATGAGGATCACCCGCCCGCGCCCGAGGGTCCTGCAACGCAGGCCCCGACAGGAGAGGCCGGCGCCGACGTAGCTGCGCAGGACCCGCCCGCCCCCATGCCGGTGCCACCCCCCATTACGCGCGCCCAGGGCCGCGAGCGGACGCGAATGAAATCGGCCCGTTGGGCCGAAGCGACCGCCGACACCGCGACCGCACGGGCCGTGGAGGCAGCCGAGCGGGCGCGCGCGGCCGCCGACCGCGCCCGAGCTGCGTCCCGCCGCCAAGCGGGAGTGACGACTGAACGTATCGAAGGTCTTGTCACGCGCCTGGACGGCTTCGCCGCAAAGCACGACTTCAACCTGCCCGGAGAGGTCGAAGAATACGATCGCTCCACGCCGCTTTCCCGGCGCCGGATCGACCCGTCGCCACTGATCCTCGCGTTCTTCGCAGGCCTGCTCGTCCTGTTCTTGATCCTCGCGATGATGAACCTTCGCAGCCCGGGCCGACCGGCGCCCGCCGCCCCGAGTGAAACGGCGAGCCCCAGCCCTACCGCAGTCGAAACGGAGGAGCCGGAAGAGAACGAGGCTCCCGCCGAACCCACGCAGGAGCCCGCCGTTGCCCCGCAACTGGCGAGCATCGATATCCTCGATCCGCAGGGCGATGGCGCCGAGAATCCGGATCTCACCGACCGCGCGATGGATGGCGACCCCGAAAGCTACTGGCGCTCGCGCTCCTACGTGAACCCGCAATACGGGATGAAGACCGGTATCGGCCTGCGCCTGAACCTCGTCGAGAATGCCGAAGTCTCCGCGGTGACCCTCACGTTGCATGGCAGCGGCGGGCACGTGCAGGTCCGCCAAAGTGCGGACAATCCCGAGGACGGCCAGATCCTCGCCGAGGGAGATATGGGGCAGAGCACCGAGCTCACCTTCGATCCGGTTGAAGTGGACTCGCTCGTGCTGTGGTTCACCTCACTGCCACAGGCGGCCTCCGATGGAAAGAACCGCATCGAGCTCACGTCGGTGAGCATCGAGTAGGACGGCCCGACTCAGGGCCTCATCCCTGATGTGTGTTCTGATCCAACGCTGTGTGCTGCACTGGGATTAATCTGGCCCCTACAGGCGTTACACCACGTAGAGAACGATCCACCGCGAGAACTGCGCGATGGCACCACATGAAGGAAGAGGGACATATGACCGCCGAGGAAAGAGACGTCGTCGTCGTAGGCTCCGGCCCTGCCGGCTACACGGCCGCGATCTACGCCGCGCGAGCCGGGCTCAACCCCATCGTATTCGCGGGAGCCGTCACCGCAGGTGGCGCGCTCATGACGACGACGGAGGTCGAGAACTTCCCCGGCTTCCCCGACGGCGTGCAGGGACCGGACCTCATGGAGCAGATGCGCGAACAGGCCGAGAAGTTCGGTGCGGACATCCGCTACGAGGACGTCACCTCTGCCGACCTGTCGGCCGACAAGAAGACCGTCACGACCGACGACGGCGACGTCGTCGCCGCGAAGGCCGTGATCCTCGCGCTCGGTTCGGAGTACCGCAAGCTCGGCATTCCGGACGAGGAGCGCCTCTCGGGCAAGGGCGTGTCCTGGTGCGCGACCTGCGATGGGTTCTTCTTCCGCGATAAGGAGATCGTCGTCGTCGGCGGGGGAGACTCGGCCATGCAGGAGGCTACGTTCCTCACCCGGTTCGCCTCCAAGGTGACGGTCATCCACCGGCGCGACGAGTTGCGCGCCTCCCAGATCATGGCTGAGCGGGCGATGAATGACCCGAAGATCGAGTTCGCGTGGAATGCCCGACCGGTGCGTCTTGAGGGTGAACAGACGCTCGAAGGCGTCGTCGTTGAGGACACCGTGACCGGTGAGGAGCGCACCATCCCCGCCGCCGGAATGTTCATCGCGATTGGCCACACGCCACGTACGGAAATCATCGCCGAGCAGATCGATCTCGACGACGACGGCTACATCCGCGTGGACGCCCCGTCCACCCGCACCTCGGTCGAGGGGGTTTTCGCCTGCGGGGACGTCGTCGACCACACCTACCGGCAGGCGATCACGGCTGCGGGGACGGGCTGCGCCGCCGCACTCGACGCCGAACGCTACCTCGTGAGCCTCGCCGAGGCCGGCCCCGCCGAGCCGGTCACCGAGAACTGGAATTAGACCAAACCCACACGGCTTCGACCCGACAACCCAACTGACCCTAAGGAATCACATGTCTCACGCACCCGATGTCACCGATGCGACCTTCGTCGAGGAGGTCCTCCAGTCCGAGACTCCCGTACTCGTCGATTTTTGGGCCACCTGGTGCCCACCGTGCCGGATGATGGCGCCCATCATCGATGAGGTGGCGAGCGAGCTTAGCGACAAGCTCAAGGTCGTGAAGCTCGACACCGACGCGAACCCGAGCACGGCCGGCTCCTACGGCATCGTGTCGATCCCCACGTTCATCCTGTTCAAGGGGGGCAAGCCCGTCGAGCAGATCGTCGGCGGCACGCCGAAGAAGCGTCTCATCGCGGCCCTGCAGCCGCACCTGTAAATCGCCAGCGCCGACACTCTGAACGCACGCGGGCCCCGGAAGCGCCATTGCTTCCGGGGCCCGCCCGTCGCTGGGGTGCGTTAGCGCACGACCGGCCGGGTTCCTACCAGGTCGGTCGAGGCGGTTCGCCACGCCCGTTCGACGGCTTCAGCGGAGTCGTCGGTGCTGCGCTGCAGCGGCATCGGGATGGCGGCCTGGGAGAGCTGCTCGCTGAGGGTGGCCAGTACGGCTTCGCGCTGGGCGCGGCGGTTCGCCGTGACGGCCTTCAGGCGGGCGGCCATGTAGGCGCGCTTGGTCGTGAGCACCACGTAGGTCCCGATGATGATGAAGATGAAGTTGGAGAAGAAGGAGGGCCAGGCACCCGTCGTCACGCAGGCCATCGCGAGCAGCGAGGCCCCGCCCATGTTGAGAGCGTGGTAGCGCAGCGAGTCGCCCATGATGCGCCGGGAGGACACCAGGTAGTAGCCGGTCAGGCACATGGCGCACCCGACCCAGCCCAGGGCGCCAATCACGGCAGTCATCGTTTCGTTCATGTCTCCATGGTGACACCGAAAGAAGTTCGGATCAATCGAAGTTATCTGCACCTCATGTTAAGTTTTACTTCATGAAGATTGACCCACGCAGACTTGGTGTGCTCTTGGCTGTTCACCGGGAGGGCGGAGTGGTCGCAGCCGCGGATTTCCTGGCCATGAGCCCATCCGCCGTCTCCCAGCAGATCGCCCAGCTCGAACATGAGGTCGGTGTCGAAGTGATCGATCGCACACCTGCCGGTTCCGTCCTCACCCCGGCGGGGCGCATTCTCGCCGATCTCGGCGAGCACTTCGAGGTGGAGAGCGCGAGCGCCGCCCGAGCGCTGGCAGGCCTCGCCGGCCAGGTGACCGGCGCCGTCGTCGTCGGTGGGTTTCAGACCGTGATCCGCAACGTGCTCCTGCCCCTGCTCGGCCAGGTGGGCCAGGAACTGCCGGGGGTCGAGGTATCGATCCGCGAGGTCGCCGGCACCGAGGGCATGCGTGAGCTGCGCGGCGGCACGGTCGACCTCCTGATCGTGGAACGTGACTCCGATCGGGCCGCCCCCGCTCCCCGCGGCACCCGCGACGTCCCCTATATCGATGAACCGTGGCTACTCGTGCAGCCCGACGGGGAACCGCAACCGAACGCGATCGCTGACCTGGCCGGCACGACGTGGCTCGCCGTCGACCCCGCGGCCGCCTCCGCCCAAGCGACCGATCGCCTGCTCGGCGCTCTCGCCGACCCACAGATCTCCATCCACCGCTACGCCGACTACGACGTCGCGCTCGACATGGTGCGCGCCGGTCTGGGGTCGACCGTCCTCCCCTACCTCGCGGTCACTGGCAACGATTCCGACGGCATCCAGGTCACCCGCCTGCCAGGCCTCGGTGTGCGTCAGCTCACTATCCGGCATCGCACGTCGCGCGGAAGCCTCGAGGCCGCACACAGCGCTGTCTTGGATCTCATTTCACGCACCGCCACAAGCATCCAACCCGGTGACGCGGGTGCCATGTCGGACTTGGAGGTTGACCTCGGCGCGGAATAGACACCAAGACGGGGTGGGGTGGCACACTGGGAGACACGCAGCCGCTTTCCGCGCAGCTGCGCCCCGAAGAGAGGATTGACGTGACTTCCCACTCGCACGGTACGCGGCTCGACCCCTGGTTCGACACTTACGCCGAGCGAGCTCACGGGATGCGCTCATCGGAGATCCGCGCTCTCTTCGCCGTCGCCTCGCGCCCCGAGGTGGTCTCCCTCGCCGGCGGGATGCCGAACCTCTCGTCCCTACCCATGGACCACATCGCCGACATCTCAGCGCGCCTGCTGCGCGAACGCGGCACTCGCGCCCTCCAATACGGCTCAGGCCAAGGTGAGGTGGAGATGCGTGAAGCCATCTGCGAGGTGATGCGCTACGACTCGATCCACGTACATCCCGATGACGTCGTCGTCACCACCGGTTCCCAGCAGGCCCTCGACCTCGTGACGGAAATCTTCATCGATCCGGGCGACGTCGTCGTCGCTGAGGCACCTTCCTACGTCGGCGCCCTCGGGGTCTTTCGGGCCTACCAGGCCGATATCGTGCACACCCCGATGGATGACGATGGTCTCGTGCCCGACGCCCTCGAGGAGACACTCACGCGACTCGAGTCCGCGGGCAAGCGCGTCAAGCTGCTCTACACCGTCCCGAACTACCACAACCCCGGCGGCGTGACGCTAAGCCTCGAGCGGCGCGAGCAGATCGTCGACATTTGCCGGCGCCACCACGTGCTCATCCTGGAGGACAACCCCTACGGGCTGCTCGGCTTCGACAACGATCCGCTGCCCGCCCTCAAATCCTTCAACCCCGACGGCGTCATCTACCTGGGGTCATTTTCGAAGATGTTTGGGCCCGGCTACCGCATCGGGTGGGCCGCAGCACCCCACGCCGTGCGCGAGAAGCTCGTGCTCGCCTCCGAGTCGGCGATCTTGTGTCCCTCCCAGCTGGGGCAGTTGTCAATTACCGAGTACCTGCACACGTGGGATTGGTACGGCCAGGTCAAGCAGTATCGGGGCGAGTATCGCACCCGGTGCCAGGCCATGATGGGGGCGCTTCAGGAGTTCCTTCCCGAATGTCAGTGGACCCGGCCCAGTGGCGGCTTCTACACCTGGGTGACCCTACCGGAGGGGCTCGATGCGAAGGCGATGCTGCCGCGCGCCGTCACGAACCTCGTGGCTTACGTCTCCGGCACTGCCTTCTACGCCGATGGACAGGGCGGAGACCACATGCGCCTGTCGTTTTGCTATCCCACACCCGAGGCTATCCGCGAGGGCGTCAAACGCCTCGCACAGGTGGTCCACGCCGAGCTCGACATGGTGCAGCTCTTCGGGCCCGACGTGCGCCCGTCGTCACGCAAGAACATCGTGGACGCACCCGGACCGGACCAGATTTAAGGAGAAGCGATGTCTGAGAAGTCCACGACCGTCGTCGTCCTCGCCGGTGGGTTGAGCCACGAGCGGGACGTATCGCTCCGTTCCGGTCGCCGCATCGGAGCGCTGCTCGCCGATGCCGGCTACGACGTGCAGCTGTGCGACGTCGACGCCACCCTGCTCGAGCGCCTGCGCGAGATCCAGCCCGACGTGGTTTGGCCCCTCGTACACGGCTCAGCCGGTGAGGACGGCTCGCTCCAGGATCTCCTGCAGCTGCTCAACCTGCCCTTTGTCGGGACCGATGCTGACGGCGCCCGGCTCGCTTCCCGCAAATCCGTCTCCAAGTCGGTGCTGAAAGCCAACAATATTCCGACCCCGGAGTTCGCTCTCCTCCCCCAGGCGCTTTTCCGCCAGCTCGGGGCGAGCGGAATTCTTGCGGCAGTGCGCGATTCCCTCGGGTTGCCTCTCGTCGTGAAGCCCGACGACGGCGGCTCAGCCCTCGGAGTGAGCCTCGTGACTGAAGAGGCCGACCTTCCGAGTGCAATGGTCTCGTGTTTCGCCTATTCGGACTACGCGCTCATTGAGCGGGCTGTGGACGGCGTAGAGATCGCCGTGAGCGTTGTCGATACGGGTTCGGGACCGACCGCCCTGCCGCCCGTAGAGATCCGCACGGAGGGCACCTACGACTACGATGCCCGCTACAACGCCGGGCGCTGCGAGTACTTTACTCCGGCGCGACTGAGTGAGGAACAGCGCTCCCTGGTGTGTCAGACGGCCGAGAAGGTCCACCAGGTGGTGGGGCTGCGTCACCTGTCCCGGATCGACATGATCCTCGATGAACTGACCCCCTGGGTCATCGATATCAACGTGGCACCGGGCATGACGGAGACGTCGCTGTTTCCGCAGGCGGTCGCCGCGAGTGACGGGCCGAGCGTGTACTCCGATGTGGTGCGTCTGGCCCTCAACGAGGGCAGCGTGCACTAGATCCCACCCGGCCCTGACATCGGGTTCGGCCCACTGTGGGACACGCGATTGCGCCGGATCGCCTCCCACCCGGCTCTGACATCGGGTTCGGCCCAATGTGGGACACGCGATCGCGGCGGATAGCCCATGCGCAGGCCCGTTAGGGTGCGTCGGTTGTGTCCGCGGGTGTTTCGGGCCGCTCGGTTCCGGGCGCGAGGATTTCGAGAATTCGGTCAAGATCCTCAAGCCCCGCGAATTCAACCGTGATCCGTCCCTTACGCTGACCCATCGCAACCTTCACCTTGGTGTCGAAACGGTCGGCAAGACGTGTGGCGAGCTCATTCAATGCCGGAGCGGCAGGCGAGGGCACACGCCGGCGTCGGCGCTCGGGGCTGATCGGATCATCGCCGAGGGCGATGATTTCTTCGGTCGCTCGCACCGAAAGTCCTTCAGCGACGATGCGCTGGGCGAGGCGTTCCATGGCGGCAGCATCGGTGAGGCCAAGGAGCGCGCGGGCGTGGCCCGCAGAAAGGACTCCGGCAGCCACACGGCGCTGGACAAGTGGCGGAAGTTTGAGCAGGCGCAAGGTATTGGAGATCTGTGGACGCGAGCGCGCGATTCGGCGGGCGAGCTCGTCGTGGGTACAGTCGAAATCCTCGAGCAGCTGGCGGTAGGCGGAGGCTTCCTCAAGCGGGTTGAGGTTGGCGCGGTGCAAGTTTTCCAGGAGGGCATCGCGCAGGAGGTCATCGTCGTCTATCGAGCGGATAATCGCAGTGATGGTGGACTCACCGGCGAGGCGCGAGGCACGCCAGCGCCGCTCCCCCATGATGAGTTCGTAGGGGGTCTTGACGCCGGATTCGGCCGTGGCCTCGCGTACCACGATCGGCTGGAGGAGCCCCACCTCGCGGATTGATGCGGCCAACTCTTCGAGATCGTCTTCGTCGAAGACATCACGGGGCTGCCGCGTATTAGGTGAAATATCATCTAATTGGAGGGTTGCGACACGCAGGCCCGGGACGGGGACGAGGCCGTCCTCTCCCGGGGTCTGAACGTCCGCTGCTCCTACCGGTTTCCCGGGAGTGTCGTGGGACGGGGGTGTGCTGTGGGAAACCTTCGTGCGGCGAGAAGGCGCAGGTGCCCCGGTTCTCGTATCCTTTCCAGACGCCGTTCCAGCCTTAGCCTTCCGCGCCGTCGAGGTGCCTGGTGAGGACGTGCGTGTGGCCCGCTTCGTGCCGCGGCTCGTGCGCCCCGACGTGGCAGTCTTACGCTCTGGTACCTGCTGAGGGGCGGGAGAGGTTGTCTCCTCCTGAGCTCCGTCGGGAGTGCCGGGGGTGTTCTCGCGCACGCTCCCACGAACCGCGGGGGTTGACGATCCCGCCTCGCGCTGGGAAAAGAAAATGTCGCTCGGGCGTTCGCTGGTACGGCTGGTGGGAATCAAAGCCTCGATACCGCGTCCAAGGCCGCGTCGCTTTTCACTCATGAGGGCATCTCCATTCCGCGATCGGCAATTTCCTTAGCGATCGCGCGGTAGGCAAGGGAACCAGTGCTGTGGGGATCGTAGGTGATGACGGTTTGCCCGTGTGATGGGGCTTCCGAAACCCGAACCGATCGAGGGACAACCGTTCTGAGAGTCTCGTTCGGAAAATACCGGCGGACTTCGTCTGCGACGTCGCGCGCGAGATTGGTGCGCCGATCGTTCATGGTGAGGACGATCGTGGACACGCGAAGCTTGGGATTGAGCGCCTGCTGGACTCGTTCGATGGTGGACAGCAGCTGACTGAGGCCCTCGAGTGCGTAGTACTCGGTCTGAATGGGGATCAGAACCTCACTGGCCGCGACGAAGGCGTTGAGGGTGAGGAGGCCGAGGCTCGGTGGGCAGTCGATCAGAACGTAATCCCAGTACTCATCTACGAGATGACGGGAGAGTGCCGTTGCTAGGCGGTCGGCACGATCCTCGCGCATCACCAGTTCGATCTCCGCGCCGGACAGGTCGATTGTTGCGGGGACGACGGAGAGCCCGGGAATGTCCGTGCAGGGCTGGATAACATCGGCGAGAGGCACGTCGTTGACGAGAACTTCATAGATTGACGGCGTTCCCTGCGGGTGGTCAATCGACAGTGCAGTCGACGCATTTCCCTGGGGATCGGCGTCAATCACCAGCACTTTTAACCCGTTGGAGGCGAGAGCTGCCGCGACGTTGACGGTGGTGGTCGTCTTACCGACTCCACCCTTCTGGTTGGACACCGTCATCACGCGTGTGCGGCTGGGGGCCGGGTAGTGGGCACCTTCGAGTGCGGCTCGAAGGCCGTGATCACGCTCTACCTGCCGTGCGAGGGGTGCGTCGGCAGCGGTGTCCTTTACGCTGCCGAGCAGAGCCTCGCGGGTACGCTCCGTATTCGTCACCAGGGATGCTCCTCGGTCGGGGCTTTCAGTCTATCTGGTGAGGACGAGGGTGAATTGTCCAGCTGTGGACACCGTTTCACGTGAAACAAACCGGGGCGGGTCCTGGTACGGTAACAACGCGCTACGGCAAAGTCTCTAGCGCGACACCTTGATGTTTGCATCAAGACTCTCCGCCGAAAGCGAGGGCGCGCATGAGGTCACTGCCGTGCTCACCAAGCGCGCCACCCTGTCCGCATTCGTCTGTTGCCCCGGATCAGGAATCTTTTTCACTTCTGGCGGCACTTCAGGGCGGCCGTCCTGCGACGGCGCGTTCCTCGCTAGTCGAGCTCCGGCCATCGAAGGGGAGGCCGCCATTCTTCGGCAGATGAGCGCCCATGGAACCATGTGCCCCCGCATCCGCTAGCACCGCCGCCCTTTCCTCCTCGTCCAGCCTCCCCCATGGGCCGCCCCGCATGGCCGTTGTGCCTTCTCTGATAGTGGGAGCCTCTACCCCTACGACCCTCTACTCCAACGACACTGCCTCCGCACTGGCATGCAGGTGTGTGAACCGCTGGCCGAATGTGGATCCACCTCATACAGAACTAGCCGTTTCACGTGAAACATTCGGGCGCTTCATCGCGGTCTTGGTGACCGTCTTTCAGACCACCTGGATATCCGAGCCAGCGTGGTGGGTCGGCGCGACGGGGTGAGCGGGACTCGTGATGCGCGTGCAATGCCCAGAGGGGCTCCCCGCCGCCCGGCAGCAGTAACGAGGCGGTTTCCACCCGTGGAGACGGAACGGTACAGACGCCTCGTGGTAGTTCGAATCTCGGGCATGGCGCTGTGTCGGCCGGGATGGCGCGAGCGTGGGGCAATGCCGCTCGGTACCACGTCGGCTTCGATCAAGCAGTCTTGGGCGTTCAGCGCACCGTTCTCTCTGCACTCATAGCTCACCGCGGACCCGACCACGCCACGTCCCACGGCACATGAGGGCCACGCTGTCGAGCAGGCATCGAGCCGACTACGTTCATCATCAGGCGAGCCGAGCAGCCCTAACCCTTCATGGGGGCTGCATTCGGTTGACGCAGGTAGGGTCCATTTCGCCTATTCGCTGCCAGGTCAATTCACGGAGCCCTCTGGCGCGAGACAGCGTCACCTACGCGCGTCGCACGGTGATCTTCTGCGGGACACTCCCTGACGCGCTCCAGTACTCAACACACCCTCGCGCGCTCCAGTACTCAACACACCCTCGCGCGGTCCTGTGCTCAATGCGTCCTCGCGCGGTCCGGTCTTCAACACGCTTGCACGATGAGAACCGCAGGTGCCGGGCCCGCAGAGCGAGGCCGCCACCCTGCCGCACGTGCGTAACGCGTCCTTCCTGCTGGTCGATTAACTATCCCATCCATATCCGGTGGTCGTGCGCATGATCATAGGAACTCTGTTGGTGATTGATCGTCGGGCGGGAATGGCCCCGCCCGCAGTACACGGTACTGTGTCTTCCGTTTCTGTTTCACGTGAAACATTCGATAGGCGCCGACCATGGAGGGCACAACCCACCCGTGACCCGGAATTGACCTTTGTCATCACGGTGTTGAGGTGCCCGGCAGGCCAAAGCGGTTTGAGGGTGTCCGTTCGATGCCTTCTCCAAAGCGCGAGAACCGGAACTCTCGAAACACTTGGGATGGGACAGGGCAGCGCATCGAAAGTGCATAGCACCGTAGCGTTGAAAGTGCATAGCGCCGTCGCGGCGAAATGCGCTGTGGTTTCACGTGAAACACTGCGCTCCGTGGGGGAGCGCGCCGCTACGGTAGAAGGCGCCCTGAGCCTAAAGGGGAGGCTAAGGGGGTATCGTCGCCATACTGCTCGTATCGTGTTGCAGCCATTCACCAGCGCCGGTCCCGTGGGGCCCCGCACGGGAGGTCATGATCTCGCCCACACACGACTGATCGATTGGCGGGGTGATTCCGCGTTCACCACCCGACTGTTTCACGTGAAACTGAGATCACTCGTCAGCCCGCTGGGCGGCTGAAGTCCCCATCTGGCTACGGCAGTCGCCTCTGCGGCTCTCAACTCGGCATCAAGCTGGCTTAGGCAATGGCCTGCCCCAATGGCTGTCACACCCGGCTCGATAACGTGACAATCGCACGCCCACGGGCAAAGTCGGGGGTGAAGGTTCCTGGCGGCCTGATGGCTCCTGTCGACCGGGGGCTACCCAAATGTCTATAAACGAGGAAGATGCCTACAGAATAGAGCTACTTTAAAGCGTTGCCCCTTGTATCCTACTGGTGCGGGGCTTCCGTCTACCTACCGTTGAACGACGACCACCCGAGTCGGTGGCTCATCCTCGACGAGCGCGGCCACGGTGTGCACCTGAGTGTCCTTCACCTTGAACTTTCGGCGCACCTTCAACGCTGCGTCCACCTCGGCTTGCGCCCGCTCGCCCTTTAGTGCCACGAGACGGCCCCCTTCGCTGACGAGTGGCATGGTCCATCGCATCAACTTGTCGAGAGCAGCGACCGCTCGAGCAGTCACCACATCGAATTCATCGTCTCCGTGGAGGTCCTCGGCTCGAGCCCGCGCCACCCACACATTGTTGACCCCGCAGGCCTCACTCGCTTCGTGAAGCCAGTCCACCCGACGTTCCATAGGCTCAATCAGGGTGACGTGCAGGTCCGGGCGAATGATCGCCAACACCATCCCGGGTAGGCCCGCACCCGATCCGACGTCCGCGACTTTCGCGCCCTCATCGATGAACGGTGAGATCGCCGTGCTGTTGAGGATGTGCCGAGACCAGATCCGCGGGAGTTCCTTCGGTCCGATGAGACCGCGTTTATCGCCTTCGTCTGCGAGCAGCTCAGTGAAGAGGGAGAGCTGCCCCCACTGATCCGGGAACACCTCGCGGACGATCTCAGGCATCTCCTGGCGCCGAGCGCCCCTGTTGGCACTCATGGTGGGATTCACACCCGCCTAGTTCTGCTCTTCGGGGGCGTCCTTATCGGTGACGTCGTTCCCCGTTGGGATGTCGTTTTCTACCTCGGCGGCCGACTCCTCCGTCACCGACTCATCTGAGTCGGCATCCTCCGTCGTGGGCATTGAATAGATGACGTAACGATTCGGGTCCGTCCCGGCCGACTCCGAATGCAACCCCTCGTCGGCAGCGACGTCGTGCAAAACCTTGCGCTCGAAGGGGTTCATCGGCTCAAACTGGATAGTCTCCAGATTATCGGCACGCATCTCCCGAATCGCGTCGCGACCCTCCTCCTGAAGCTCCGCCTTCAGATTGGCGCGGTGATTGGCGATGTCGACCATGAGGCGGGTGCGTTCACCGGTCTTGGTCTGCACCGCAAGGCGGGTGAGTTCTTGCAAAGCATCAAGCACTTCGCCGTCGCGGCCAACGAGACGCTTCAAATAGCGGTCACCGTCTTCCTCGGAGACAACGGATACTGAGGCGCGGCCGTGTTCGACAGCAATGTCGATGTCGCCATCGAGATCCGCAATGTCGAGAAGCTCCTCCAGGTAGTCCGCGGCAATGTCGCCCTCGGCATCGAGTTGCGTCAAACGATCTGGATCATTCGGCATGGTGGTCCTTCCGGTTACAACAGGTCTTCAGTGAAGCTGGCGCCTACTTGCGCTTCTTGCGCTTCTTCTTTTTCTTGCGCTGAGCGGCGCGCTGACGGGCCCGCTTCTGGTATTCACGCTTCGCGCGCTCGGCATCGGTGAGCCCGTCGGGGCCCCGCTGCTCTTCCTTATCCTCGCCTTCTTCGGAGAGGATTTCACGGGCCGTCTTGCCCCGGCCGGCACGATCCTTACGAACCGGCTGCACTCGCTGACCACGCGGCTCCTCGAGCGCCTCCTCGAGCTTCTTACGCCGTTCCTCTTCTTCGATCGTGGGAAGGCCCTGCGCGATACGCTTCTCGTTTTCACGCGCAATCTTCTTCTTTTCCGCCTCGGATCCAGGCGCCGGATGCTTGTGGATGGTGTAGAACTGCTGCCCCATCGACCACAGGTTCGTCGTAGTCCAGTAGATCAGCACGCCGATCGGGAAGTTCACGCCGGTGACAGCGAAGATGACGGGGAACAGGTACATCATCATCTTCTGCTGGCGCGCCATCGGGTTGTCGAGCGCCGAAGCGGACATATTCTTCATGGTGAGCTGGCGCGTCGTAATGAACGTGGTAATCGACATCGCCGCGATCAACACAAGCGAGACAATCTTCGGCGTGAGCTCGGAGGAGAGCATGAACGTTGAGGACAGGCTCGCGCCGAACACGGTGGCCGATTCGGCTTGCGCGGCTAGCTCTTGAGTGAGAGGCCCAATCGAGGCCTTCGGATATTCGCCAGCCGAGAGTTGCGGGAGGGACGCGAGTACCCGGAACAGCGCGAAGAAGATGGGCATTTGCAAGATGATCGGCATACACGAAGAGAACGGGTTGGTCCCGTGTTTCTTGTACAGCTCCATCATTTCTTGCTGCTGTGCCTGGCGAGAGACGGGGTCCGTCTTACCCTTGTATTTCTTCTGTAGTGCCTGAAGTTCAGGCTGCATGATCTGGATCCCGCGCTGGGCCTTGATCTGCTTAAAGAACAGTGGGATGAGCAGGATTCGAATCACGATCGTGAGCCCCACGATCGAGAGCAC
>JAUNVA010000005.1:0-532 GCA_030537895.1 Bowdeniella nasicola | reverse complement strand
CCGTCCGCGCTCGGAATCCACCCCGATCGCGGCTAGGCCGTGGTGAATCATCACCATGATCCACGCGACGACCACCTTGATCGGGTAGAGCATACTGTCAAACCAGCCCACTGCTTAACTCGCCTTCACTTCAGTAATCTCGCTGTCCTTCTCCACTCCGGAATCCGGAGGGATCGGGACTTCCATGTCCGAATTCGGGGGGAAATCACAGCCGCCTGCTGACCACGGGTTGCATCGCAGTAGTCGCCACATCGCCAGTGCACTCCCCTTGATCGCGCCGTTAACGCGGATCGCTTCAATCGCGTAAGCCGAGCACGATGGGTAGTACTTACACGAGCGCGGCAGCATCGGAGAGATCGCCACCTGGTAGAAGCGGACAAGGTGGGTGAGAATCCACGAAACCGGGTTCATCTCACTGCACCCCCGACTCTGCTACGACGGCGACGATCAGCTCGACTCGTCCGTTCCACGAGGTGAACGAACTCCGCAGCGAGCACACTTGAGGGGGTTCCGACCGCTTGGGGTCTCGCGC
>JAUNVA010000013.1 GCA_030537895.1 Bowdeniella nasicola | reverse complement strand
AAGCCCCTCCCTGGAAGTGGGGGAGGGGCTGTAGTGGAGATGGCGGGAATCGAACCCGCGTCCGATCACTTCTGAGCCAGAGCTTCTCCGGGTGCAGTCCGCTAGCGCTTTTCTCGGCCCCGGCAGTCGCGCGGACTCGCTGCCGACGGGCTCAGTTGCCTAAGAGTCCCCCACGACCGGGCAACGCGGCCGTGGAGCAGTGGCTCTCTATGCGACGCCGGTGGCTGGGGTGAGAGCAACCCCAGGCCGACGGACTTCTTGAGTCCCCGCTAGCTTAGGCAGCGAGGGCGAAGTCGGTGCTCTTGTGTTCGGCACCTATTGGTTTGTGCAGGACGTTAACGAGATGACTGCACATTCTCGACCCGCTTCCTCTGATTCAAAGCAATCGTCGAAACCGATCATCCCCTGTTGAGTTGTCAACTCCCGCGGACGGATCCGCAGGAGGGCCAGTCTATCGGAACAACGGCGCGGCCCGCCACACTATTCCCGAGACCGACGCTGTCGCGGAGTGAGCGCACGCGGATCGACGCGAAGAATGGCGGGGCGTTCCTCCCCGTACGATGTTTAGCCCCCGCGCGGGCCCGCTAGCGGGTAGCCTTGAGGCGTGTCGAAGCCAAGAGTGACCCTCGTAACCAGCAGTGAACTGCCCGACCTGAGCGAAGACGATCAGGTCCTCCTTCCCCTCCTCGAAGAGCGTGGCGTGGACGCCCGCATCGCCATTTGGGACGACCCCGACGTCGACTGGGAAGAAGCGGGCCTGTGCATCATCCGCACGGTGACGGACTACGCGCCGCGCCGTGACGAATTCTTCCATTGGGCCCATTCGGTGCCGAAGCTTCTCAATAATCCCACGATTCTTGAATGGAATTCGGATAAGCACTATCTTCAAGAGCTCTCCGACCGCGGCCTGCCGACGATCGATACGACATGGCTCGAGGTGGAGCGCGAATACTCCAAGCACCAGGTGCATACTCGCTTCCCGGCCAATGGCGAGTTCGTCGTGAAGCCGGCCGTATCCTCCGGTCTGCACGCCACTGGCCGTTACACGGCGCGCGAGGCCTATTCCCGCATGGCGGCAATCCAGCACGCGATGGCCATCTTGGAAGAAGGGCACGCTGCGATGGTGCAGCGCTACATTTTGTCCATGGAGGAGCGCGGTGAGATCTCGCTCATCTTCTTCAACGGTCTGCTCTCCCACGCGGTTGAAAAGGATCCGATCTTGGACTCGCCTACCGGCGAACCGCGACGCAAGCACATCAACCGGGCACACCCCCATGTGATTACCGCGGGCGAACGCACCCGTGGTGAAGATGTGCGCGCCACGCTGCATGCCTCGATCAAGGAGCTTTTGGGTCGAGACGAGCAGCTCATCTACTGCCGGATCGACATGGTTGCCGGCGATGAGGCACTCGAAATCCTCGAGGTCTCGCTCTTCGACTGCAACCTCTACCTCACCTCTGACCCGAAGGCTGCCGAGGCATTCGCCGACGCGATCGCGATGCGCGCCTTCTGGTAGATCACGACGACGCACGGCTGTGCCCCCTCGCGAACTCGAGGGGGCACAGCCGTGTCTGCGGTCCACTTGAGGACCGGCGCGGACGGAGAGGCGAATGGCCGCACGAGCCGCCACCGCACCCCGGCGCTATGGCGTGAAGATCGGGCGGAAGAAGTCCGCCAAGCGCTCGGTCCCATCCAGCGGCAGGACGGCGGCCACGTACTGGTCGGGACGTACCACCACGATCACACCGTCGGCGCTCAGGCCGCGCGCCGCATAGATGGAGTTGTTCGCGTCCGCGGCGAACACCTGGTCGGGATTCACGAGCTGGAAGGGGCCGTGCGGGGTACGGAACGCGACCGGCACGCGCGTGAGGTCGACCTCGTCGTAGGGCTGTCGGTAAATCGCCTTCACATCGAACAGGGAATCGAGGTCGGCTCCCTTCGGCGTGTGCGCGCGCACCGGGGAGGCCGGATTTTCCGCCAGGAACGTGGCGAGCCGGTCGAGCGCGGAATCGCTCCCGGGGGCGCCGCCGTCGCCGAAGCAGTAGATCCGCCACCGGCCATCGGCCTGGTGCAGATGCCCTAGATGCACGGGGTTGCCATCACATACTCGCACCACCGGGTGGGACTTGAACCGCTTGCCGACGGGGAAACCCTCGGCGAGGTGCTGATGGTCGGCGGTATCGATGATGAGCGACGGCGGGTACTGAGTCATGAAGCCGGCGGGGAATTCGTGCGTGCGAACGTAGTATTCCTCGAGCGCTGAGGGGCTCGGCAACTCCTCGGGTTTGGCCGCCATCATGGAGGACCATTCCCGGTCAAAGTCGATGAGATCCTGCGCGATTTGGCGGCGCTCACCGGTGTAGGTGCCGAGCAGGGAGGCGGGGGACAGGCCCTCGATGACCTGACGGAGTTTCCAGGCGAGGTTGAAACCGTCCTGCATGGAGACGTTCATCCCCTGGCCGGCTTTCGCGGAGTGCGTGTGGCAGGCGTCCCCGGCAATGAACACGTGCGGATGTCGCTTTCCGACCTCCTCTTCGGGAACGTCGTCGAACCGGTCGGTCACGCGGTGGCCGACCTCGTAGACGCTCCACCACGCGACGTTGCGCACGTCGACGTGATAGGGCCGCATGATGGCGTTCGCCTTGTCAATAATCGCCTCGAGGGGCGTCTCGCGGACGCGATGATCGTCGTCTTCGGGGACCTCACCAAGATCCACGTACATGCGGAACAGGTGTCCACCTTCGCGGGGGATGTGCAGGATCGAGCCAGCGGTGGATTGGATCGCGCACTTGAGCCGAATGTCTGGGAAGTCGGTCACGGCGAGGACGTCCATGACCCCCCACGCGTGGTAGGACACGCCGCCCACGTGGCGCGCGCCAATCGCGTCGCGCACGCCCGACCGGGCGCCGTCGGCCCCGAGCACGTACTTGGCGCGCACTTCACGCACCTGCCCCTGATCGGGATCGGCGGTGCGTTTGAGCGTCACGACGACGGGGTAGTCCGCGCCCTCCTCGATCCGCAGGTCGACGTATTCCCAACCCCAGTTGGGCCTCATGCGTGCGGGAGCATTCGCGGCGTATTCCGCGAAGTAGTCCAGTACGCGAGCCTGGTTCACGATGAGGTGGGGGAACTCGGAAATGCCGTGCTCGTCGTCGGGAGTGCGAGCGGTTCGCACGATGTGCTCGGGGTTGTTCGGATCGGGCTTCCAGAAGCACATCTCGGTGATCCGGTACGCCTCGTTCGTGATCCGGTCGGCAAACCCGAACGCCTGGAACGTCTCCACGGAACGGGCCTGGATGCCATCCGCTTGGCCGAGTTCCAGCCGGCCCGGGCGCCGCTCAACGATGTGGGCGCGGACATTCGGGAACTGGGCGAGCTGGGCGGCCGTCATCATGCCGGCGGGGCCGGCTCCGACGATGAGCACGTCCATAGTGTCGGGCAGATCGGGGGAACGCTCGAGGCCGACGCCGGAGGCCGGCTGGACTCTCGGGTCTCCCGAGACGTAGCCATAGTGGTGGAACTGCATGATGGACTCCTCACTGCTTCGTGAGCAATGGGTCGGAAGGCTGCATGCCGGATCCGACACAGGGGTGGGAAGGGGGACGGGGATGGGAAGGGGATGGGGATTTAGCGCGTGGGCTGAGATTCGATGAATTCGCGAAGGGTGCGAAGTTTGTGGTGCCGGGTGACCGCTTCCACCTCCTCGAAGCCGGCGCGTGAGCGCACCAGGGTCAAAATGTGCTCGTGTTCTTGCACCGAGACCATCGAGCGCACCGGCTCGAAGGCAAAGGAGCTGCGCCGAATGAGGCTCACCCGCTCCCACTGGCGGTTCAGGAGCGTCAGGAGGTTCTCGTTCGGACACGCCAGGCACAGCTGCTGGTGGAAACGCTGGTTCAAATCGGTGAACTGGCGCGGGTCGAAACTCCCGGCAGCGAGTAGGCGCATCTCCTGGTTCGTGGCTTCCGCGGCTAGCAGATCCTCGCTGCTCAGGTGCGGCGCGGCGAGGGCCGTGGCATAGCCCTCCAGCAGAGCGAGCGTCTGCATGGCGTCGGCGTAGTCACCGACGTTGATCGCAGCGACCTCGGCGCCCACGTTCCGAGTGAACGTCACGAGGTTTTCGGCCTCGAGGCGACGAATCGCCTCACGCACCGGCACCGCGGAGACCCCCATCTCACGGGCCACCGAATCAAGCACGATCCGGTATCCCGCGACGTAGCGTCCCGAGATGATGCGCTCACGCAACTCGCGGTAGACCCGCTCGGATTTCGCGAGGGGTGGCGGCGTGGTACCCATTCCTTTTCCCTTCTGGTAGTCCATCCATCAAGTGATCCTAGTGAGGGCACCGGCGGCGGAGGAGCCGGCAGGCGCCCGACCCACTAGAACGTCACGAGCGATGGCAGCCACAGCGAGAGCTGAGGGAAGGTGAACAGGATGGCGACGAGGATCAGCTCGACGATGACGAAGGGCAGAACACCGCGGAAGATTTCCGTGACCTTCACGCCCGTGGCGCCGGCGACGACAAAGCAGTTGATCCCCACCGGTGGGGTGACCAGGCCGATCTCGATGAGTTTCACGATGAGCACGGCGAGCCAGATCCCGTTGAACCCGAGCTCGGTCGCGATCGGGTAGAGCAGCGGCACCGTGATGACGAGGATGGAGATCGACTCCAGCGCCATGCCCAAGGGGACGAGCGCGAGCAGGAGGATCGCCATCGTGATCGAGGGATTCCATCCGGCACCTACGATGGCTTCGGTCAGCATTTGGGGAACGCGGGCCGTGATGAAGAAGACCGACAGGATCGACGAACCGACGATGATCGCGAAGACCATCGACGTCGTGCCGGCCGTCTCTTTCAGCGCCTCAACCAGCGCCTGGACCGTCGCCTTGGGGCCTTCCTTCATCCGCTCCATCACGAGCATGATGCCGGCGGCAAGCGCCCCGATTGCCGCCGACTCGGTCGGCGTGAAGATCCCCGAATACATGCCACCGAGCACGATGAAGAAGAGGATCCCTACGCGCACCACCCCACGCATCGGCAGGTTCGACCAGGTGGTGCCCTCGTGCAGGTCCTTCGGGATGTCCGCCGCGGTGTTCTCACCGGTCAGGCGATCACGTGCCGCGGCGGCCGCCACCGCCTCGGCAAGTTCGGCGTCGGCAATCCGGCGCGTCTTGCGCGAGGCGATCACGATGTAGATCGCGTAGGCGAAGGCGGACATGATGCCCGGAATGATGCCGGCGGCGAGGACGCGGGCCACGGACTCGCCGGTCATGATGGCGTAGAGCACCAAAATGACGGATGGCGGAATCAACACCCCGAGGGTTCCGGCCACCGCGACAGTCGCCGTCGCCATCGAAACCGGGTAGCCGTGTTTACGCATCTCGCCGACACTCAGCTGTGACATGGTCGCAGCGGTGCCGATGGAGGATCCGGACACGGCGGCGAACCCGGCGCAGGCCATGACGGTCGCGACGCCGAGGCCTCCGGGAAAATTGCGGAACCCGAAGGCGGCCACGCGGTAGACCTGCTCCGCAATCTTCGCCTTGACCGCGAACATTCCCATGAGGATGAACATCGGGATGATCGTGAGAGAGAAGGTGGCGGTCTCCGTGAAGGGGAGGGACCCAAGCGAGCTGGTGGCGAAGGAGTCGCCGCGCAGGAAGTAGAGACCAAGTGCGCCAGAGAGCGCGAGTGCGAAGGCCACGGGCATCCGCAGGGCCAACAGGACGAGCATGAAGATGACCACAAGGATCACCAGAGTGGTCACGGTCATGGCGTGTCCTCCTCAGGATCGGTATCCCCCGAGACGACCAGCTCGTAGGGGTGAGCGGGGGTATAGGTCAGGTGGTCGGGGGCGTCCACACCGAGGACTTCACGCCCGAGAGCGGTGCGCACAAAGTTGACGGCGGACACGAGGAACATGGCGGCCAGGCCGATGACGATGATCCAGCGCCCGGGCCAGATCGGCCAGGCCACGAGGCCCATACGCTCTTCGCCCGCGATGAAGGAGGCGTAGGCACGCATCGTGGTGGCGTACAGCATCCACCCAAGGATGAAGGTTGAGCCGGCCCACGCTGCGGTCAGCACCCAGCGGCAGATCCGCTCGGGGAGGCGCTCGGTGAGCAGATCAACGGCGATATGGGAGTTGGTGACTCCCGTATAGGCGAGGCCGAGGTAGACGGCGGCCACGAGCGCGGTCTCGGACAGCTCGAGGACACCGGGGACGGAACGGGAGTTCACGAGTCGGAAAACGACGTCGATAGCGATCGCGATCATCATGACCAAGGTGGCCAGGGTCGCGAGCACGCCAAGGACTACCGCGATCGCACGGATGGCTTTTCCATGGGAGGGTCCTTTCGGTTGCCCGGGAGGGGGGCGGGCGGCGAGTGCCGCCCGCCCCGAGCGGTTAGCGTTCTTCGAAACGCTTCACGCAGGCCGTGACCGGGTCATCGACGATGTCCGGCTGGGCGGCGAACTCTTCGTAGGCCGCGAGGTAGTCCTCGAGGTAGCCCTGCGGGTTGTTCAGGCCGTCGCTTTCCGCCTGCTTCTTCCAGGCTTCGATGAGGTCGTCCTGGACCATGGCCTTCCACTCTTCGGTGGCGGCCTCGTCCCACTTGGTGAAGGATTCGACCCCTTCGAAGGCGAGCATCTGGTCACACTGCACCTCGGTGGCGCCATTGAAGGCCTTCATGCCTTCGCCGTTGATGAGATCCATGCGGGTCTCTTCCACGATCTGCTTCAGGTCATCCGGCATGGCGTTGTAGACATCGGTGTTCAACCAGATCGCGAACGTCGTGTAGGTGCCGGTACCGGGGGCGGTCCAGTGCTTGAGCTGTTCCATGAGCTTGTAGTCGACGGCACCGTCCATGACCCAGGCGGCGGCGTCGGCTAGGCCGCGCTCGATACCCTCGTAGGTTTCGGGGGCGGTGAGGGCGACGACGTTCGTGCCGGCCTTTTCGAAGGCCTGCTGCAGGTAGGCTCCGACGACCCTGAAACGCATGCCGTCCAGATCCTTCACGGAGGTGATTTCCACGTTGGAGCCCATCACCATGTTGCCGGGCGTCCACGACGCCATGAGGGTGAGACCGGAGGCCTCCCAGGCGGCGACGGCGTCCGCGTTCTCGTGGTTTACCTTATCCATGGCCTGCATGAAGGCCTGCGAGTTATCCGCCATGAAGGGGATCGTCGCGATGGACATCGAGGGGAAGAGCTGCGGGGTGTACTCCGAGACGGAGATGCCGATGTCGGCGCGCCCGTCCTTCACACATTCGGCAATTTCTGCCGCCTTGCAGATCGACCCGGGTTCGGTGCGCTTGATCTCGATGCGGCCATCCGACCGTGCTTCCAGTTCGTCGAGGAACCAGTTTTGCACGGGGGCGTTCGGGACGTTGGGCTGAACCATCGTCACCATGTTCAGGGTGACCTTCTCGCCGGAAGCGCCCCCTTCTTCGGAGCTGGAGGAGCCGGAGCCCTCGGTGGAGTTTTCCTCGACGATCCCGCCTCCACCGCAGGCGCTCAGAGCGAGCGTCGCGGCGGCGAGGGTCGCCAGGTAGGGTGCGTGGGTTCGTTTCATGATGGTCATTCCTTGGTTCTGGCTCATACCTGGTTGCCCAGTTTGAAGCCCTGGTCGATTTCGTCTTTGCGGGTGTAGGAAAAGCCGTCCGCGCCGATGGTCACAGCCATCTCCGAGGACTCCTCGCGAGCACGGACCGGCTGGGGGTTGCCGTCGAGGTCCATGACGAGGGAGGCTTCCGTGTACCAGGACGGGACGACCGCGTGGCCCCACCAGTCGCGTCGCTGGTTGTCGTGGACGTCCCACGTGACGAGCGGGTTATCCGGATCGCCGGTGTAGTAGTCCTGGGTGTAAATCTCCACACGGTGACCGTCGGGGTCCCGCAGGTAGAGGTAGAAGGCGTTGGAGACGCCGTGGCGGCCGGGGCCGCGCTCGATCGCGTCGGAGCGCCGGAGCGCCCCGAGTTTGTCGCAGATATAGAGGATGTTGTGTTTTTCGTGGGTGGAGAAGGCCACGTGGTGCATCCGTGGGCCGTCGCCACCGGTCAGGGCCGTGTCGTGCACGGTGTGCTTGCGGCAGAACCAGGCGGCGTAGGTGGTGCCTTCCTCATCTTGGATGTCCTCGGTGCGTTTGAAGCCGAGGGCTTCCAGGTAGGCGGCGCCTTCGGTGACGTCGGGGTAGACCTGGTTGAAGTGGTCTAGGCGCACGAGCGCGCCCGGCCCCTGCAGGTCATAGCCCCACGCGAGCCGTTCCACGTGGTCCGTCTCGTAGAAGAACTCGTAGGGAAAGCCCAACGGGTCGACGACGCGCACGGCGTTGCGCACGCCGGCCGTGAAGTCGCCGCGGCGGGTTTCACAACCGAGCGCCCGGTAGTAGGTCTCGGCCTTATCGACGTCGTCCTGGCTGCGCACGCGGAAGGCGAAGGCGGCGACGCCGGCGGTCTCGCCTTGGCGCAGGACGAGGTTGTGGTGGATGAACTCCTCGAAGCTGCGCAGGTAGATGGCGCTGTCATCCTCTTCGGTGACGACGAGGCCGAGGACGTCGACGTAGAACTCGCGTGAGGCCGCGAGGTCCGTGACGATCAGTTCCATATAGGCGCAGCGCAGGACGTCGGGGGGAGGCGGCAACTCGGATGTTTCGGGCATGGAGGGTCTCCTTTGATTAGGCGCCCGGGCCACCGAGGCCCGGATCGTTGTCGGTGTATCCGGTGGCGCCGAAGCGCGTCGTGTGCACGTCGCCCAACGTGATGTGGATGGCCTGCTGGACGGAATAAAACTCGAGTGAGCGATACCCCCCTTCCTGTCCGAGGCCAGATCCCTTCACACCTCCGAATGGGGTGCGCAGGTCGCGGACGTTGTGGGAGTTGATCCACACCATCCCCGATTCGATCCGATGTGCGACCGTGTGAGCCTTGGTCAGGTCCGAGGTCCACACGTAGGCGGCGAGTCCGTACTTCACGTTGTTCGCGAGTTCCAGGGCTTCTTCGGTGGTGTCGAAGGGCGTGATCGCCACGACGGGGCCGAAGATTTCCTCTTGGAAGATGCGCGCATCCGCGGGGACGTCCGCGAAGACGGTCGCGTTCAGGTAGTTGCCTTCCGGCAGGTGCGCCGGGCGGTCCCCGCCGGCCACGAGGCGGGCCTCGGACTTGCCGATTTCGACATAGTCCATGACTCGCGCGTAGTGGGTGGGGTGCACGAGCGCGGCGATCTCGGTTTCGGGGTCCGAGGGCGGCCCGACCTTGATCTTCTTCGCGCGCTCCGCGTAGCGGGCGACGAAGTCGTCGTAGATTTCCCGCTGCACGAGCAGCCGGGAGGAGGCGGTGCAGCGTTCCCCGTTGAGCGAATAGACGCCGAACAGAGTGGAGTCCAGGGCGGCGTCGATGTCCGCGTCCGCGAAGATGATCGCGGGGGACTTGCCGCCGAGCTCCATCGACATGGCCTTCATGGTGGGCGCGCAGTTCGCGAAGATGAGCTGACCCGTCGTCGTCTCCCCGGTAAAGGAGATGAGGTCGACCCCCTCGTGTTTCACGAGCGCGTCACCGGCGCTCTCACCGAAGCCGTGCACCATGTTGAACACGCCTTCGGGTAGTCCCGCCTCTTCCATGATCTCGACCCACAGCTCCGCTGACAGGGGCGTGAACTCGGCTGGTTTCAGGACGACGGTGCACCCGGAGGCGAGGGCGGGCGCGAGCTTCCACGATTCCTGCATGAACGGCGTGTTCCACGGCGTGATCAGGCCGGCCACGCCCTTGGGTTTGCGGTTTACGTAGTTGACCTGACGCCCGGGCATGCGGAACGCGTCGTCGATCTGCGCCACGATGAGGTCGGCGAAGAAGCGGAAGTTCTCGGCCGCCCGCTTCGCCTGGCCGCGGGCCTGGCGGATGGGCAGTCCCGAATCGAAGGACTCGCGTTCGGCAAGGTGATCGTGGCGCGCTTCGACGGCGTCGGCAATGGCGTACAGGACCCGGGCGCGTTCGCGCGGCATGAGGTGGGGCCAGGGGCCGTCGTCGAAGGCGGTGCGGGCGGCGGCAACGGCCGCGTCGATGTCGGCCGCCCCGCCCGAGGCGCACTTGATGTAGACCTCGTTCGTGGATGGTTCCAGGACGTCGAACACCTCGCCGGAAGCGGACTCGGTGCGGGCTCCGCCAACGTAGTGCCGGAGCAGTTCGGGTAGGCCCTCGGGTCGGGTGGCAGTCATGTGTTCTCCTTAGAGATTCACGTCAGTGAGGTAGGGGGCGGCAGCATCGGCGAGGGCCCGCACGCGGGCCTGGCCGTCCTCGGTCAGTGGGATGAGGGGAGGGCGGACGGCGGGCGAGGAGATGAGGCCCCGCTCGGCCATGAGCCATTTCGCGGGCGCCGGGTTCGTCTCCACGAAGAGCAGGTCAACGAGCGGGTGGACCCCGTAGTGCAGCTCGCGGGCGCGATCCATGTCTCCGGCGCTCGCCGCCCGGTAGGTTTCGGCGACGGCGGCGGGCGCGATGTTGGACAGCGCGGAGATAAAGCCGACTCCTCCGAGCGAGAGCAGCGGCAGGCAGAGCAGTTCGATCCCGGACCACATGAGCAGCTCGGGGCCGCAGTGGAACATCGTGCGCGAGAAATGCTCGAAGTCCTTCGTGGTCTCCTTGATGCCGACGATGTTGTCGAAGTCGTGGAAGAGTCGGGCGAAGGTTTCGGGAGCCAGCTCGACGGCCGTGCGCGAGGGTACGTTGTAGGCGATGAGCGGCAGGTCGGGGTACTCACGGGCCACGGTGGCGTACCACTGGTAGAGCGCCTCCTGGGTGGGCTTGGAGTAGTAGGGCGTGATGATGAGGGCCGCATCGACGCCGAGCTCCTGGGCGCGCCCCGTCAGTTCGAGCGTGTCTTTGAGGGAGGCGGAGCCCGTGCCGGGCACGAACGACATGCCCGAATCGCCGATCTCGGCACGGATGACGGCCAGCGCCTCGGTGCGCTCGTCCAGGGTGAGGGCGGACGGCTCACCGGTCGAGCCGCCAAAGGAGATGCCGGAGGAACCGGAGGAGCGTTGCCAGCGCACCATGGCCCGCAGCGAGTCGTGGTCGACCTCGCCGCTCGCGGTGAAGGGGGTGAAGAGCGGGGCGATGGCGCCGCTCAGTTTCTCGCGCAAACTCATCGTGTGTCGTCTTTCGTCTCGGTGCTGTGCTGGGCCTCGTAGCGGGCTCGCCAGGCGTCATTCATGGGGTAGAGGCCGTCGACGCTCGCGCCGGCACGGACCTGCTCGGTGATGTAGTCCTCCGCCGCCTCCTGGGCCTCAGCGGCCTGAAGCACCTCGAGAACGAGATGTGGGGGGATGACCAGGGGGCCGTCGTCGTCGGCGACGATCACGTCCCCGGGCCGCACGAGCGCGCCTCCGCAGGCGATGGCGACGTCGGTCTCCCACGGCACGTGCCGCCGACCGAGCACCGCGGGGTGGTGACCGGCGGCGAAGACGGGCAGGTCGAGGTCCGCGACGACGGCGTAGTCACGCACGCACCCGTCGGTGATGATGCCGGCGGCGCCGCGCACGAGGGCCCGCAGGGCGAGGATGTCGCCGAGGGTGCCCGCATCGGAGACGCCCCGGGCGTCCATGACGAGGACTTCACCCTCACCGACCGTGTCGATGGCGCGCGTCTGGGCGTTGAATCCGCCGCCGCGCGCCTTGAACTCGTCGGGCCTAAAGGGCAGGTAGCGTAGGGTGCGGGCGTGGCCGACGATGCGGCTGCCCGGCTTGAGCGGGCTGACCCCGTCGATGGAGACCGTCTCATAGCCGCGTTGACGCAGCTGTGCGGACAGGGTGGCGACCGCAACGTGTGTGAGGCGCTCGCGGAGCTCGGCGGTTAGGCGGAAGCCGTCGGGGGCCGGGGCTCGCGAGCCCCACGCGTCCGCGCGCTGGCGGTCATCAACGTGCGGCGGGTTTCCGACGTCGGCGAGGGCGGGGCCGTCGACGACGTGCGTGGTGAGCCGGCCACTGGTGAGTGCCGGGTCAGTGGTGGAAAAGACCTCCACCTCGACGCGTTGACCCGGCTGGGCGACGGAGGCGCCAGCGGGGGTGCCGGTGAGAATGACATCGCCGCGCTCCAGGGTCATGACGCGCGAGAGGTCGGCGATCATCTCACCGAAGGTGAAGAGCATGCCGGCGCTCGTATCCGCCTGCACGAGATCGCCGTCCAGGTAGGTGCGCACCCCGATCACCGTCGGATCGAGCTGGTCGGCGTCGATCAGCTGCGGGCCCACGGGGGTGTAGCCGTCCCCGCCCTTGGAGCGGACGTTCGAGCCGCGGTCTGCGTAACGCAGGTCGTGAAGCGCGAGGTCGTTGGCTGCGGTGACCCAGCCGACATGTGACCAGCCGTCCTCGGGGGTGACGCGGAAGGCGTCGGTCCCGATCACGATGGCGATCTCACCCTCGAAACCGACCAGCTCGGTGCCCTCGGGACGCTCGAGCGTGCCGCTTCCGGTGAGAGAGGAGGAGCTCTTGAAGAAGTAGGAGGGATAGGCCGGGGTACGGCCGCGTTCTGCGGCGCGCGAGGAGTAGCTCAGGTGGACGGCGATGACCTTGCCGGGGCGGGCCCCGAGGGTCTGGGTGATGGCGTCCATGCCACCTCCGTTCTGGTTCGCGTACGAAGTCATATACGATTCGAGTTGTGGCAAGTCTGTCGCCTACGTCACACCATGTCAACGGAAAATCCTGGCTAATGGCACGTATATCAACATTGTGACGAGATCGTTATCTTCGATTGCAGCACGCTGGCGCCATGTCTGGAGGCTATTCATATACGATTCTGATGTGGTGTAGCACACGGAAAATTTCTGTCTCCGTAGACTGGGCCACATCACCACGGAGGTTGATATGACGCACGATTCGCTCTCATCGAGGGCGCTCGCCCTTGCCCCAACTCAGCTCTACATCGCAGGCGCATGGCGCGAATCCGCGAACTGCGAACGCTTCGATGTCCTGAACCCAGCGACCGGTGAGGTCCTCGCCCAGGTGGCGGACGGAACCGAGGCGGACGGCCTCGCGGCCCTGGACGCAGCCGTCGCGGCGCAGGAGTCCTGGGCACGCACGGCACCGAGAGAGCGCGGCGAGCTGCTGCGCGCGGCCTTCGAGCGGGTGCATGAGCTCGCCGACGAGTTCGCGGCGCTCATGACCCTGGAGATGGGCAAGCCCCTCGACCAGGGACTGGGGGAGGTCACCTACGGCGCGGAGTTCCTGCGCTGGTTCGCCGAAGAGGCCGTGCGGATCAACGGGCGGTATACGCCGTCGCCCGAAGGCAACCTGCGAATCCTCACGCTGAAACGACCCGTGGGCCCGTGCCTGTTCATTACGCCGTGGAATTTCCCGCTCGCGATGGCCACCCGCAAGGTCGGGGCCGCGCTCGCAGCGGGGTGTACCACCATCCTGAAGCCCGCCCAGCTCACGCCGCTCACGTCGCTCGCCTTCGTGAAGGTGCTCGAGGAGGTGGGCGTGCCACCCGGCGTCGTGAACGTGGTGCCGACCGAATCGGCGCGTTCCGTGACCGGCCCGATCATCGCGGACGGGCGCCTGCGCAAGCTCTCCTTCACCGGCTCGACCCCGGTGGGCCAGGCGCTCATGAAGGAGTGCGCGGACACGATGGTGCGCACCTCGATGGAACTCGGCGGGTGCGCGCCGTTCGTCGTCTTTGAGGATGCCGACCTTGACGCCGCCGTCGAGGCCGCCCACCAGACGAAGCTGCGCAACATGGGGGAGGCCTGCAACGCCGCCAACCGGTTCTACGTCCACGAGAGCCTCATCGAGGAGTTCAGTGATCGGTTGGCTGAGTCTTTCGCCCAGCTCAACGTTGGGGATGGGCTGGAGGACGGCGTCGACGTCGGCCCGATCGTCTCGAACGAGCAGCGCGCCTCCATCGCCGAGCTCGTCGAGGGAGCGCGCTCCCAGGGGGCCGTCGTCCTGACCGGCGGGTGCGAGCGAGAAGGCGGGGGGTACTTCTACGAACCCACCGTCGTCACGGAGCTGGCGCCCGACGCCGAGCTCGTGACCACCGAGATCTTCGGCCCCGTGGCGCCCATCGTGCCCTTCGCCACGGAGGATGAGGTGGTCGAGATGTGTAACGCCTCGGAGATGGGACTCGCGGGCTACGTGCACACCGGCAGTATGTCTCGGGCTCTGCGCCTGGCGGAGCGTCTCGAGGTGGGGATGCTCGGCATCAACTCCTCCACCATCTCGAATGCGGCCGCACCCTTTGGCGGCATCAAGCATTCGGGCGTGGGCCGCGAGGGCGGCTCCGAAGGTATCGAGGAGTACCTCGAGACCATGTTCGTGGGCTTCACCGATCCGTTCGCGGACGCCTGAGGCGCTGATGCTCTGCCGGCACCACCGTGTCGGCGGGAGAGGTTAACCGCGGGGGTCCGTGCGAACGCTGATACCGTGTGCCGATGACCGATTTGGTGCTTGTGAAGCTCATCACCGTCCCGTCGATGGTGATCGCGGCCGTGCTGCTGTTTTGGCTCGCGCGGGTCTCCGCTCGCGGCACGCTGAAACGCAACCTCGTGGCGGGCTATCGAACGAGCACCACCCTCACCAACGACGCCACCTGGCGGGCCGGCCACCTGGCCTCGGTGCGGTTCAGCGCGCTGGCCGGAGTGGTGGCCGCGGTGACGGCGCTTGCCATCGGCCTGTCCTCCCGGTTTGAGCCGGCCGTGTGGTGGTGCCTGGGCGGATGCCTAGTGATGCTGGCCGTGGTGTTGGCGGGGGCCGTGGCCGCCCAGCGCGCCGCCAAGGAGGTGCTGCGCAGTGGGCGGCACCCGGAGGTGGCCGAAGGCTGAGCGGCCCGGGAGAGGGTGGCGTCTAGCTCTGCTTGTCGTCTTCCTCGTCGATGGCGACGACGGTGTCGTAGAGGCCGTAGTGTCGCAACGACTTGTGGGAGGGGATGCCGGTGTAGGCGAGCGAGGCATCTTCGTAGCGTCTAAAGGCGAACACCGCCTGGTTCATGTGGGTCGCGTTGAAGACCTTCAGTTCAACGAGCAGATGGAAGTCCTCCACCGTGAGACCGGTGACGGTCGTGAAAAGCTTCGGCTCAATCTTGGTGATGACGTCTTGGAGCGTGTTCTCGCGGAAGTCAGTCAGATACATGAATGCGGGAATGCGCGCCGCGAACTTCACCAGTTTCTCCTGGATCTGTTTGCGCAGCGACCGGTGCTCCTTCTCCTCTCGGCACAGTTCCTCGCGCTGGCCCTTCGAGCTGTCATCACCGAGTTTCTTCCGCGCCTGCTTTGTGGCGGTCGATTTGTTGACCACCGTTTCGAAGACGTCCTGACCCAGGGAACGGAATCCTTCAATCTTCATGATCGCGTCGAGCGCGTGCTTGTCACCCATGATGCGGCTGAGGGTCTGATTATCAACATTGACGAGGATCGCTGACTCCCACTTGCGGGCGAGAAGCGTCGCCGAGGTGCCGGACATCGCAATGTCGAGGATCCCGCCCGCGTCGACCTGCGTCATGTTGGCGCCATCGTAGGCCAGCACCGGAAGGAACCTGACGAGCTCCTCCACGGCGCGTTCCGGGTTGGCAATCTCCGGGGAGAGACCGGCTCCGTAGTCGGCGATCTGTCGCAGCGCTCGAGTCGGAGCAAAGTCAAACACGAAGGAGACGGGCTTCAAGATTTCCTCGGCAGATGGGTCGTCACCATCGGGGTTCTTAATTGACCACGGTGACTGCACTCGGAAAGCCGCCTGGAAGTATGTTTCTGGAGATTTGAGGTTGCGCAGCATGAGGATTGCGGACCACTGCTTCACCGTCACCCCTGTGGTGAGCTTGCCGCACGAAAGCGTGATGGTCTTGGTATCCATACCATCGCCGATGGCCTCACGCACGGGTGGTAGGGCATCCAGTCCGATCCCGGCGCGGGGACCGGCGGCAACGACGACGGTGTAGTCGTGCCAGAAGGCATTCTGCCGTTCGGCGAGAAGGTTATTCATCGCCTCGCATGCGGCGACGGTGGGGAGGAACCACAGCGAGTGCTGCAGGTAGGGCAGGAGCCGGACGTCGGAGTAGGGGAATGGTGGGCGCGTCCCTACCTTGAGGGCGTCGACCTGTGTGGGGAGGTGGGCGCCCCGAATGATGTTGAGCCACTTTTGGACGTCGTCCTTGTGGACGAACTCGGCGTTGGGGCCGACCCCCTCTGCGGCGAAGAAGGTGTTCAGATCGAACTCGTCAAACTCGCCCTGGTTCGCGACCGAGATGAGCTCGTCGGGCATCTGGTAGGTGAGGAGCCGAAGCTCTGGTAGCGCCGCGTACGGGTTCCAGGCGCCTGGGTGCCGCTCTGCATATTCGGCCTTTGCGCGCTGCTCGTCGGTGTAGGTCCAGTTGAAGATCTGCTCTTCGATGAACTCGCCCGTGGCGAGCGCCTTAAACGGCGTGCCAGAGAGGTAGAGATAGGCATCAGTCGTGATGGGCAGGAAATCACTTTCGTCGTTGCCAAGCTCATCGAGCTCCTCGTCGAAAACGTCGAGCCCGTGATGGTACTCCGTTCGAATCTCACTGCGCCGGGCGCTGTCTTCTTCCCCTTCGAAGAGCTCCTGGGCGGCTTCCCGCCACGCCCCGAAGTGGTATTCATCGAAGATGACGAGGTCCCAGTTGATGGCGTGGATCCACTCATTCTTCGCTTTGATGAGGTGGGTGGTGCGGTCGCGTCCAAGGAGGTCTTGGAACGAACCGAAGTAGACGAGGGGGGCTTCGCCCAACTCTGGTTCGGTATCGCTCACCGAGGTGGAGGAGATGAACCGCCAGCCATCGAAGTCGACGTGAGAGTCGAGGTCGGACTGCCACGAGTCCTCAACGGCTGGCTTGAAGGTGACGACGAGGATCCGCTTGGCCCCCATCTGTTTGGCGAGCTGGTATGCGGCGAAGGTCTTCCCGAACCGCATCTTCGCGTTCCAAAGAAAGCGGGGAGTCGCAGCGGCATCGTCAGCCCAGATGGAGCGGTAGTAGCTGAGAGTCTTGTCCACCGCAGCCGCCTGTTCGGGGCGCATCGCAAATGTCTGGTGATGAGTCCCGCTGAGCGTCACGCCCGAGCGAACCTCTTCGATTGCAGTACGAACGTCGTCTGGGGTGCATCGGACCCATTCGCGTGATGATCCCAGGACGGGATTCTCGAATCCCTTATCGATGAGCCGCTGGCGCACATCGGAGTCGCGGAAGATGGACCCGTCGGGACGCTCGGCAAACTCGTCGACGTGCAGGGTGTAATCCTGTTGCATTTGACCCTGCGACTCGCGAATGCGGGCGTTGACGTCGGTCTTGGTGGTCTGGCCGATCTTGAGGAGTCCCTGGTAGGCGCTGGGCGGGTCGTTCGGTGACCAGGCGTAGATGTGGAGCCGTGCCTCGGGCTTCCTCGGGAGGAGTTCGTCCGAATCCTTAGTCATCGGCGCCGTCCGTATCGGCGGCTTGTGAGGGCTCGTCGTCGTGAGGCGCCACCTGCGATTCAATGAAAGCGGTCTCGCTATCCGTCAGGTGATAGCGCTCGTAAAGGAGTGGGTCCGACCACTCTCGATCCAGCGGGATGTCTGGGACGAACGCGTAGACATCCCGCGCAGCATCTTGAGTGGGTTTACGCAACGACACAAGGAATCGCACGAAACGGGTCCGCAGATATGCAGCGTAGCGTACCGCTTCAGCCTTGGATTTAAACCGCCCGGCCACGAGGTAGGTCTCAGTACATGCGGTTCCTGGACCCGCGAGAACCGGTTTGGAGAGGAACTTTGTCTCGACAGCGGCACTCGTTCCTTGCACCCGTGTGACGAGTACCTTCCAATCATCGACCCATTCACCGTTGAGCGGAATCTGGCTTCGGTCAATCCAGGACATCCTCCGGGAACCGAAGAGTCGTACCGGGGTGGATAGTCCACCTGATGTGTTCTTGCCGTGGAAATTGGTAGGAAACCCAAAGGGCTTACGACTCGACACCCGACGGTCGAGTGTCGGTTCACCGCGAGACGCCACCTTGTCGAGGATCGGCACCGCCTCATTGCGTCGGACCAGTACGTCGTAAGCATCCAGGTAGCGCGCTACAGGCTCACCGAGCGGCTGACCGTCCCACATGGTTTGCACTGTGCACGGGCCGTCGTAGTCGCGGTTCCACAGGAAGTAGGAGACACCGCCGCGAATCTTCACGCCGGGAAACGCCTCGTAAAGCTTTGGGTAGTCCACGATGCTACAAAGCCGGTGGTCGCTCAGCATTTGCTTACGGTAGTCGTCCAGGCCTTTGCCACCGGCAAACCAACGAGACGGCGTCACAAATACGGCATACTGCGGATCGAGTGCCAACGCCTTCTCCACAAACTTGTGATAGATCGGTGCTGCAGATGATCCGTATCCGCCATCACTGAGTTGATAGGGCGGATTACCGATAATGACGTCGAACTGCATGGCCTCTCCGAACAGCTCGGCGATGCGAGCCTTGATGTCGTCGGTATGGATGAAAGCGTAGGCGTGGGTTTCCAGGTCATTGCCGCGGGAGTAGCTGTCCTCGTTGGCACCGCAGTAGGCACACTTGCGGTGCGTGTAGACCACGGTGTCCTCCCCGTTTAGCGGATCCACTCGGATCTCGCGCTTACCGCCCACCCAGGTGTGGTCGAGCCGCTCAAACCAGATGTTGCCATCCGGTGAGGTGAAGGACGTCGCGATCGAATGAGGGCCGTTGGCGTGTTTCGAACAGTACACGCTGCGCCGTCCCATGAGCGCGGTGAGTTGCGTGATTCCAATGCCAAACACCTGACGGGTGAGGATGTGGTCAACTCGCTCGCGCCGATCGGGGTAGGACAGCGCTAAGCCTCGCGTGAGACGTCTGACAATCTCCCGCAAAAACACCCCAGATTTCACGACGGGATCCAAGAAGGTGACGCTCGGGTCTGCCCAAATATTCGCCCCACCGTTGGCTTCTGCCCACGCTTCCTCGAGCATGTCGAGCATGTGGTTCGCCAATTCCGGGGGAGTGAACACCTCGTCGTTGGATAGGTTCGCGATGCAGGACAAGATGTCGGGGTTGTGCCCCCTCAGGTGAAACGGAGCGAGGTTCATGATCTCATCTCCGCGATCTGCTCGACCGTCATTGTGGGGTGGGAGCGATGGGGGACGAAAAGTTCGTCAGGGTGGCTGAACTCATCGAACAGTGTGCCTTCATAAGAGGCGCGCTGGGTGAGGCCATCGAAGCGGAAATCGCGACGCTGGAACTTCCCCCGCCCGAGGTAGCCCCACTCGGGAAATAGGATGGCCTCGCCGTCACTCGTAGTCATCGTCAGAGCATCACCTTGAATGATGTTCGTCTCGAGCACTGCGCGCCCAGCGGTCTTCCATATCTCGGGAACGTCGTTCCCAAGGAAGGTGTCAAACACTCCGGCCAGGTTCAGGCGGCATTCCTCAGCGTTATCCGCAAGCAATTCAATCCCGTAGATGCACATAAGTGCGAAAAGAGCGAAGTGGCGGCGCTCAAAAGTGCTCTTTCCGTAGCGCTGTTCCACGGTTGCGAGTTTGCGGATGAGGGTGGGGACGAGGAAATTACCGGAGCCGCACGCGGGCTCGAGCACCCGAGCGTCGATCCGCTCGGACTCATCTTTTACGAGGTCGAGCATCTGATCAACCAACCAGGCAGGCGTGAATACCTCGCCGTGATCGGCGACGCGTTGCCTCGACTTCACGAGACGCTCGACGCTGTGGCTTTCCACCGCTACTTTTCCTCTCTGCATCCCTGGTCCCATCTTAGAGAGCATCGCCGACACGAAGGAACACCCCAGCTCAGCGCTAGCGAGGCCCGGACCTGTTTGAGTGAGACTAGGGAGGGCTAACCTGGTCGTCCAGGCCGTGGGGTGTCCCATCACTCCTCGCGGAGAGCGCCCGCGGTTCGCCCAGCATTTGATGTCGGTCTGGGCAGCGGTTCGATCCCACCAGGTCCGCTTCCTCCTCGGCGCAATGAGTGGTTAAGCAGTTATCGCGCTGTGCCATTTGCAGATTTACGGACTGTAATCCTCTAGTCTTACGTCCATAAAAGAGGCCCCTGCGCATTGCGCGACAACTCAGATTACAGCCTCTACTTGTCGGAAAGTAGTGTGCGGTCAGAGTTGCCACTCCTTGGAAAGCCGACTCACTAAATCCTTCTGACGACGCTCAACAACCTCAGGAGTCCACACCGGCTCAGACAGCACCTGGGTGGTTAACGCGAAAACGGCCACACCGTTACCCGATGTGAAGTACTTCTGCTTCTTGACGTCAAAGTCGAAATTCTGAGCGCGAGAATTTGCTCTGCGGTTCAACAGCAGCAAATTGCCCAGTCGGTGTGTCCACATTGCAGCTTGATCTTCGGTGAAGTCTTGCATCCACTGACTGTCTCGCGCAGGACTCTGAGGCAATACGTGCTCAACGGTAATAGTGCGGTGGTCATAGGATGCGCCGGGATCATTGGCCAGGATGGAGTCAAGCCGTAGCAGCACGTATCGACGTACGCGCGTGGCTAGGTAGATCTCGCCGTTGATGAGGCTTCGTGTCTCGGCCCGTTCATTATCGGTTAATTCAAAGGCTGGAGAGCGGAGTCCGTGTCCGTCAGAAAGCTGCTTCAGTAGCTCCATATATCGCTGCTGACGAGGGGTTGCGTAGACGCGCCGCACGAGCATGCTCGCCGCCAGGCGCTCGAGTTTGGTGAAGAAGCCGACCAGGAATCGGGGATCCTCACCGTGCTCAGTCAGAGCCCACAATGCCGGGGGACGCCAGTCATCGTTGTCGAGCTCATCCAGGCGTTTCAGCCAGTGGTTCGCACGTTCCCAATGGGGGTCGTCGCCCTCGAGATCTTGAGCGAGGAGGCGGAGGTCAGCACGGGCATATGGGCTGAGAACCTCCTGGATGAAACCACTCCCGTTATCAGGCAGATAAGAGTTAAGCACCTGCTGTGGAAATTCTTGCAGAAGGCTCTTGACGCCACGAGAACGAGCCTTAATTGCACGAATATACAGAAAGAGGTCGCCAAACTCGTCTCTACCCAGGTCTTCCTCCAACTTCTCCCAGAGGTTGGCATAGTGCCATTTTTTAGCCTCCGGAATAGCGCCTATCACTTGGGACTTGAAAATATCCTGCGGAGAGAGGGGCAACCCGCGGGCGTTCATCACTGAGAAGATGCGATAGGCACTATTCAAATCTGGTGTCGAGACCGTTACCAGGAAAGCTCTTCCTGCGATGAGTCGGAATAAGTCAGTTAGCCGGTCAGCGTCGAGCTGTTCCAGCTCGCCATGGAGCGCCTTCGCGTTGTCACGTAGCCGCTGCTGGGAGTCGGTATCGGGGATGTTGTCGCTAAGCCCGACGAGTTTCACCGTGTTACCCACGGTCTGGACGTATTCGTAGAAGAACTGGTTATCACGGGGGCGGAGTTTCAGACGTGGCCGCGCAGGCTGGTTATCCCATTCCACCGCAGGCTTCTCGATCAACTCATGGATAGAGCGTCGAAGGTCAGTGTTCTTGACGAGATCCCGCAGCAGTGAGAGCAACAATGTCAACGTAGTGATGCGCTGCTGCCCGTCGATGACTTCGGAGCGGGCAGCGTCTGGAGATTTCACGAGGACGATCGATCCGAGGAAATAGGGCTCGTCGGTGTCCCGATCAAGCGCACCGAGAAGATCCGACAGGAGTTGCAGCGATTCTTCGACGCCCCATGCGTACGGACGTTGGTACTCGGGGATCACGAACTCGTAGTCACCGCTGGTGAGCAACTTTCCGATGTTGATCTCTGCGGCCTCGAGCCTTCTTGTGTTTGGCGCCACCGGACATCCTCTCTCATCCATCACGTCTACAGGTTCACACTAGCCCGACGGTGCCCATCTTGAACGGTGTAGATGGCTCGTTCGACGAAACCGCCGTTTTATCCAACTAGAGCTGATAGCTCCGTGGACTCCCACGCTCGTTGGATTAGGGCATCGTTCACGATGTCACTGCGCACCACCTAATCTTCGAAGGTGCCCGCATCGATGGCCTTCTTCGCCGTGAGGAGGTCCGCGCCGGTCCGCTCGCGGTAGGCCTTGACTGCCTCAACCTGCCGTCCGTCTCGAACCATCTGGCGTTCGTCCGCCGAAACGCCGAAGACATCCACGTCTGCCGCGTCCTCGGCGAGGCGTTCGGTCAGTTCACCGACGAGAGTCGCCAAGCGCTGGTTTTCGCGCCGCAGTCGCTCGATTTCGCGTGCCTGATCGAACCATTTCGCCATCCGTCGATCTCTCCGCTCCGATTCCCGCATTCACTTAGCTGCCAATGTCCCGTAGGCGCGTCAACTACCACGTCTCGGGAAGATGGCTCCACGGTAGTCCACGCCGAGAACACCGGCACGACGCCGCAGGCCACTGAGATACCCAAAACCCGCACCGGCGGGCGGGCCGGTGCGGCCTATATGGCTGGGGAAGGCTGGGTAGTACGTTTTTGCAAGTCCACTCAAAGACAAAACACTGGTCAATTGCCTCGACCGCGGGGTCTAGCAGGTCTCTAGAGTCCGCCAGGATACTGACCCGAAGGACAATCGTGCCTATGTCGTTTCGACGCTTGGGACAGCTAAACTGATCTCCTTGCGTCTGAAGTGGACGCGGTCGTTGGCGCTTACTTGGCTGGAATGAAGTCAAAGCATTCGTGGAGAGTAAAGGCACGCGTCGGGTCACGGTGTTTCACCATCTCTGCTGCCGTCATGTGAGCCGCCGACCGCGGCAGGGAGGGGACATCGCCCGTGCGCCCCACCAGAGTAGCAGGATTAGTGTGGGCTATCGGTCGCCAAATGGGTGTGGACCGCAAGGTTGTGTGCGCCACGCTGGATAATGCTGGCGCGATTCTAGACGGCGGATCGAAAGCTACTGACTGGAAATACGTAGGACTGCGACGCACATGGTTCAAGACAGCTCGGGGAACGTTTCGTATTTGTGTCGACGGTTGTCGAACGCAGGCTTGGTCCCTTCGAGAATGTTGAGAGCAGACTCCGCTACGGTGAGTTCAGCGATGCTCCCACTGGTCACGGTGAAGCGTCTATCGTTCATTTGACAGTGGACGATCTGGTCGGCATCGCCGACCACTGCGAGGTTGGCGTTGTGGGTGACGACGATCGTCTGTCGACGTCCTGCGGCTTCATGAATGGCTGGAACGAGCTTAGATGCGATGGTCTCGTTATCTAGATTCTCTTCAGGCTGGTCGAGCAGCAGCGGAGTGTTTCGCCGGTCCACGACCAGATAGAACAGCGCGAGCACGAGGCCACGCTGTCCAGGCGACAGCTGAGCGAGCGGAAGTCCATCGCCGGTGAGGCCAAAGCGGACCTCCAGCCAGGACAAGTCGAATATGTTCACAAGGAAGTCCTCGACTGTGATGTTATTGCGAAGGGCGGTTGCTGGGTCTCGGTAGGCTCCGCTAGAGTCTCCACGCTCGTGCTCCAAACGATCGAATGTGTTGAGAAGTTGGTCTGCGAGTTCGTCCCATCTGGTGTTCTCAACACGCTGCGGCAGGTTAATCAGCCAGTCGGAGAAGTCCCCGTTCTTGCGGCCATCTAGGCCCGCTACGACGCTCCGCCAAGTCGAAAGGATTCGTAGTTCGGCGTTGAACTCGAGCCCTGCGTTCTTGACCACATCAGACTGTGCGATGAATGTGGACGCAGGCTTGTACAGGGTCTTCACCGCTTGCAACTGCGCCTCTAGAGCCTCATGAATACGACGCGAGCAATGCATGATCTTGTCGCGGAGTTCATCCATCTGTTTTGGGGCTTCATTGATACGACACAACAAGGCCTTTAGGCCTTTGAGGGACTCTGCATCATCCGCCTCTCCCACGAGCAACTTCACCCGCTCCTTGGATTGGAAGACACTCTGTCGAGCGCGTTCACGCGCGCTATTCTCTGCCGTAAGTGCATCCTTGTTCTCGCGTGTTGCCTGCTCCAGCTCTTTAAGCTCCCGATCAATCTCCTTACGGGCTTCCTTCAGGGCAATTAATGTCTGTTCAGTCGAGCTAGTCCATGCTTGATAAGTTTCGCTATTGATTTCCAGGTGGATGTAGGGGGTCTTTGTCGCCTCGTCACCGAGAAGTGCCTCGACCTCGTTGTTGAGTTTGGAAACGTCGACCCGAATCGTGTCTGCTCGGTGCGCAATCGCTTTCAGCGCGTTGTGTCGTTGGTGCAAACTGGCTTGCTGTTGTTCGTTGAAGTTTCGAGCAGCCGTCAGTTTTGACAGCCTAGTCTCAATCTCGTGGGATCGTCGCGTTAGCGCGGTCAGGTATTCATTAGCTGTATTGGCTGTGTCGATTTTGGCGAGCTTTGCTTCCGCTTGCTTGAGATCTTCCTCCGCAGCGGTAATATCAAGTTGCTTAAGATCCAACCGGTTCTGTACTTCAGCAGCTCGATTGCTTGCCTTGAAGGAGGCAATCTCAACGTAGTCACGAACCGCTGTCCTTAGTTCTGCGCGGAGCCTCGTCAATTCATCTTGGGAGGTTCGAGTCTTCTGAGCTAACAGTGCGTCGAAGTTCTTCTCGCCCGCTCGCTCATCTTCTGGTATGTGGGTGAACAGGACTGCACGCAGTTCGCGTTCGAACTCGTCTGCGCCCTCTGGCGCTGGATCAAGGTTGCACACCCTTTCGACGAACATCTGCGGCAGGTATTCGACTAGGACAGGAGCTGAGTTATCGTGTGGCTCATTCAGTTTGATCTGCCGTGAAGCTCCTGTAGCCCATACGATCTCTGCACAATACTCCTTGGCGACCTTCTGATTCTGAGGGCTGAGAAACCGAGTGGGGTTCAGAAAGGCGAATTCTTTAATGCGGGAGGAGTTGCCCGCCAGAGCGATGCAGTCGAGGAGGGCGGACTTGCCTTGGCCTTTGTTCCCAACCACAGCCACGAATCCTGTATTGAGGGGGAGGTCGTGGCTGAAAAGGTCATGTCCCTGCTTATCAGAGCCTACCCGTATCCTGCTAATAAACCGCTCCGGGTTCATCCGTATGCTCCCGAGGGCTGGCGGTTCAAGACCGACAAAAACGCGGCGGTCGAATTCTTTAATCGCATAAGCAAGTCCGGCAAAACTCGGTGTCGTGTTCATCCAGGTCTGGCAGGCTCCGAGACGCATATGCTGATCCGAATCAGAATAGTAATGCGCGTCGCTACAGTCCAAGATATGGTGTGTGACATTGTTGTTACGGAGGTCCTCGACATCTTCACGCCACTTATTTGTGTTGGGGTAGGCGGTGAAGACAATCTGTGCGGAATTTATGACGTTCTTCTTTGCGGCGATTGATTGATTATTCCACTTAATGTCACGCCACTCGGTTTTCCCAATACCGATTAACGCACGACCATTGAAGTAAGAGTTATCAACGATCGATAGAACGTCATCGAGCCGGACATTTAGGTTATTAAACCCCTCAAGGAGGTCTGAGCCGTAGTCCGAAAGTCGTTCTTTTGGCACACTGTCTTTGATCTCGCGGCCTAGATCACTTAGAGAGTCCTTCGTGATCACGCCTTGCCATTCTTGAATGCCGCAACCTGGTGCGAGCTTCACCTTGGGTTGGAGCGCGTTGATGAACTGCGCTTCAATTAAGTCTGGTTCGAGGGTTGGGTCAAAAATAACATGTAAGTTGACCCTTGCGAGCTTGCCGTCGGTGCCGCCAAACTGATCGAGTCTCATCTCAATCACCGGAAAGATTGCTTCGAGGTTCTGGAGACGCCCGCGCTCACGTTCTGCAATGACGCGTCTATATCCGTCGAGGAACCAGTAGTCATTAATTCCAATGACTGTCATATCTTTTGGAAGAGCTTCGAGTTCGTTGATGAATCGGGACCAGGCATCGTCATTATCGCCGCCGTAATCCTGGACGATCGAGGCTGGCGTATGCACATGAAGGTCCCATATACGCCACGCGGTGCCGCGGTCACGCTCCGAGCTCGGTCTCATCACTTCTTTTCCTTCCGCCTGGTTCTTGCGCCGGACAACCCAGGACGTTCGTGGAGATAGGTTTATGTTACGAGCTTATCGGCGATCGATGGCGATGTATTTGGTGCGCGCCGGTGCGTCAGCGGTTGGGATCATGGCGGCAACCTTGCGGCACGTGCCTTTCCGATGGACGTTCGTCTGGGAACAGGCTCAATTTCTCTAGGGGTGCTTCCTCCTCGACCGGGCGAGTGCTCAAGCGGCCAATACGCTCCGCGATCTGCTATTTCTCGCGCTGAAGGCGCTCACCCCTGCTCTTCCGAGCAGTCCACTTTCGCACCGCGCAACATTTACAGTTCTAGGCTCTAGAATCGTCCGACTTTCCTCACGAGCGAGCGGTTACCTATACACATAAATCACTCACGGACGCACAACCCCAGGTGATCCACGCCGAAAACACCGGCCCAACGCCGCAGGCCACGGAGATACACAAAACCCGCACCGGCGGGCGGGCCGGTGCGGGCTGTGCACTGGGGTGAGTGACGGGACTTGAACCCGCGACATCCTGGACCACAACCAGGTGCTCTACCAGCTGAGCTACACCCACCAGGGGTGCCCCAAAGGGGCAACGATCGATCAGTCTACCGGCAAAGACGGCCCCCGCATAATTGCCTGACGGTGGTCTATCTCACCGCGCAGTGAAGGCCCCGACGCGGCAGTGGGACGCTATCGGCGGCCCGCTCTTTGGGGCCGGCTAACGCCCCCGCGCTAGCGCGAGATGGCCTTCTCGATGCGTTCCCGCTCGGCGGCCTTCGCCTCGGCGCGCTTCAGGGTCGGCTCGCCGCTCACCTGTTCGGCCACCGCCTTGCACTCTTGAGAGCTCGGCCCCTCGCCGTCGGGCCACAGGGCCGCGCGGTAGTAGCGCAACTCGTCGATCGACTCCGCGATGTCGGCGAGCGCGCGGTGTCCGCCGTTCTTCTCGGGGGAGTGGTAGTAGGCGCGCGGGTACCAGCGCCGGGCCAGTTCCTTAATGGAGGAGACGTCGACCATCCGGTAGTGCAGGTGCTCCACCACGGCCGGCATGTCCTTCGCAAGGAAAGCCTTGTCCGTCCCCACGGAGTTGCCGGCGAGCGGGGCCCGCCGCTCCTCGGGCACGTGGCGGCGAATATAGGCGAGCACCGCCTCCGTCGCCGCCTCCAGCGTTCCCGCTCCCTCGAGCTCCTCGAGCAGGCCGGACTTCGTGTGCATATCACGCACGAAGTCGTTCATCTGCGCTAGCGCCGCGTCGCTCGGCTTGATGAGCACGTCGATCCCGCCATCCAGCGGGTTCAGCTCGGAGTCGGTCACGATGACCGCGACCTCCACCAGCTCATCTCGCTCCAGGTCCAGGCCGGTCATCTCGCAGTCGATCCAAACCAGCCGGTCTTTTGTGGCTGCCGTGGGACTCACCTCTTTACTCGCATTGGGTGCCCCCGGCAGGACTCGAACCTGCAACCTACGGATTAGAAGGCCGGTGCTCTATCCATTGAGCTACGGAGGCGTTCTTCCAGTGTATCGACCGCCTCACCCCTCGCCGAACGCGGCGCCCCGTCAATCGTGGGGCGCGCCGCACCCCGTCTGGTGAGAGCCGGAGGCGAATGCCTGGAATAATGGCAGTGAACCACACAACTGGAGGGTGATGTGACGCAGGGTCAAGCTGGGCCGGAACTCCCGGCCGTCGCCGCGCTTCCCGGTCTGCTGACCGCGATCCACGACGACCTCGCCGACGCCCCACTCGTCCTCGATGCCCCCTACACGCGCGACGCCGAAGTCCTGCGCACGCGCGTGCTCACGCAAATCGACGCCCACCTTTTGCCGCGCGCCGGCGGGCGCAACATCCCCGTCGTCGCCGTGCTCGGCGGATCGACCGGGGCGGGTAAATCCACGCTCATGAACTCGATGCTCGGCACCGAGGTCTCTGAGGCGGGCGTGCTGCGGCCCACCACGCGCGAGGCGGTCCTCGTGCACCACCCGGAAACCTCCCTCGCGCACGTGCCCCTCGCCGACCGCACCGTGACACGCGTCCACCCGGGCGTCCCCGAGGGGCTCGCCCTCATCGACGCACCGGACCTTGACTCCTACGACGAAGCCAACCGCAAGGCCGCCGCCGAACTCCTCGAGGCCGCCGACCTGTGGCTCTTCGTCACGACCGCCGCGCGCTACGGCGATGCCATCCCGTGGACTAACCTGCGCCTGGCCCACGGCCGCGGCCTGCAGGTCGCCATCGTCTTCAACCGCGTACCCGTGCGCATCCTCACCGAGGTCCGCGCCGACCTCATGGCCCGCCTCACCGAGGCCGGGCTCGGCGAGGTCCCCATGTTCGTGATCCCCGACATCGGCCCGCACGAGGGCCTCCTTCCCGACGACGACGTCGCCGAGCTGCGCGACTGGCTGCACCTGGCCACCCGCGGCGAGCAGGGGCGCGGCATCATCGCCCGCACCACCCGCGGAGCCTGGGGCGCCCTGCGCGAGAATCTCACCGAGCTCTCCCGCAGCTACGTGCGTCAAGCCAACGCGCTCGAGGCACTCGGCACGACCGCCGACTCCATCTCCTCGGCCATCGCCGTCGACCTCACGACGGCGCTGCGCTCCGGCTCCGCTGCCGTCGGGGCACCCCTCACCCGGTGGCTGACCGCCGCCTCCTCAGGCGGCGCGCTCGCGGATCTGCTCACCGACGATCTCGACTCCGTGAAGGCCGGTTTTGGCGGCAGGCGGGTCGCCCGCCGCAACGCCGCCGCCTCGGCGCTCGGCAAGGACATCCACGCCGCCATCCACACGGTCCTCGCGGACGCCATCCACGACGTCGCCACCCAGATCGCCGAACACTGGCGCGAGGCCGGCGTCGGTGCGGAGGTCTTGCTCGCAGATGTTCCCGAAACAACGGCGGCGGACGCGGCCGCGCGCGCCGAGCGAATCCTGCTCGCCTGGGGAGCGGAACTCGACGCCCTCGTGGCCGACCACGTGCGCCCCGACGTGGTGGACGCCCCCGCCACCGCGCAGCTGCTCGCCGCCGCAGTCGGAGGGGTACGTGGCGCCGCTCGCGTGGTGAGCACACTCCTGGGTAGCGGCCTCATCGAGCAGGGACGCGAGGTACTCGCCCACATGTGCAGTGAAGCGATCACACAGACGGCGCGGCCCTACCACCTGGCCCTGGGGGATAGCGCCGCCCAATCCCGCTCGGTTGTGACCGGGCTGCGGCTACGACTCGGTGAACTGGGGAGGTATCTCGATGCCGCGTGACTGTGATGAACGGATCGAGCGCCTTCGCGAGGCCTTCGCCTCCCCGATGAGCCCGTGGAGCGAGGCCGAGGTCGAGTGGGCAGGCGCCGAGATCGAACGCATTCAGCGGCGTCGCGCCATCGCTGCGGGCCACGTCGTCGCCGCCCTCGTCGGCGGCACCGGGTCCGGTAAGTCCTCCCTGTTCAACGCGCTGACCTCCACAACCCTCGCCGACGCCGGTGCCCTGCGCCCCACGACCGAACAGGCCACCGCCTTCGGATGGGGGGAGGTTCCGCGCTCCCTGATCGACTACCTCGGCGTGCCCCACGAGCGCGTCACCTCACGCACCACGGAACTCGACCGGGCTGATGAACGCCCCCTGGACGGGCTGGTCCTCCTCGATCTGCCCGACCTCGACTCCGTGAAAGATGCCCACTCGGGCCTAGTCGACCGCCTGCTCCCGCTCGTCGACGTGATCGTGTGGGTCGTCGACCCGCAAAAGTACGCCGACCACATCCTGCATTCGCGCTACCTCGCCGCCATGCGCGGGAGAGCCGACGCGATGGTCGTCGTCTTAAACCACGTCGACCGAGTCCCGCCCGCCCGACGTTCCGAACTCGTCGCCGACATCCACGGCGTTCTGGATCTCGATGGCCTGCCGGGCGTCCCCGTCCTCACCACCTCGGCCATCACGGGCGAGGGAATCGGTGAGGTCCACACGCTGCTCGCCAAGGCCAATGCGGAGCCTTCGATGACCGAGCGCACCGCCGCCGCCGAACTCGATCAGGTGGTCGCTCGGCTGCGCGACGGTCTCGCCGAACAGGAACCCGCGGTCGACGACGCCCTCGTGGTCTCCACTTCCGACGATCTCGCCCGAGCCTGCGGGCTGGACGCCGTCGTCGACGGTCTGCGCCACGCCATCGCGAACCCGAGGGACGCCTCCATTCCCGCGAGCCAATCGCCCTCCTACGCGACAGTCGCGGCTATCGGCTCCGCCTGGACAGAAGCCGTGAATGAGGGCCTTCCCGAGGTGTGGGCCGAACGGATCGACGACGCCACCCCCGCAGTGGACGAACTCGGCACCGCCGCGCACGAGGCGGCCTCCGCTGTGGAGCGCCCCGAACTGGTCGACGGCGCGACGCGCACCGCGCGCATCGCGGCCCTCATCTTTGTCGTGCTAGCTGGCGGCCTCGCGATCGCCGCTTTCACCGTCCTCGCCCGCCCCCTTGGACTCGCCCTCGCCGGGGGCTGCCTGCTTATCGCCCTCCTCGCGTGGCTGTGGGCGCGCCACCACCGCGCCCGGCGGGCCGCGCGCGAACCCGAGGAGTACGCCGAGGCGGTGCGTTCGGCCGTCATGGCCGTCGTGCGCGCGCGGCTGGTGAACCCCACCCTGACGATCCTCGCCGACCACGAGCGGTTGCGCGCCCTCCTCTCCTAGCCCGGGGCGCACGGGCATCCCCGCTCGCGCCGGGGTACATGCGCCCTCACCCGACAGCGCACGGGGCCGGCGGCTTCTCTCGTGCGCCGCACCGGTCGGTCCACAGCAAGGACGCAGAGCTCTCTCGCCCCCAGATGGGGGTGGGTGATCGGCGCCCGCGGCGCCCCGCGCGTCACAGTGGTCCTACCCGCAGGGTGCGGGATGGAAGGGAACACATCATGGCTCAGCACATGGACGTCACCGTCAAGGGGTACTTGGGCGCTGACCCAATCCTCCACATCGCGAAATCGGGCACCGCCATGGGTCGCATGCGGCTCGCACACTCGACCACGCGGCGCCTGGGCAGCGAGTTCAGCACCGAGACGCAATGGTTCGACGTGAAGTGTTTCGGGGACCTGGCGCGCAACGCCACCCAGTCCCTCCGCAAAGGCTCCCCAGTGTTGGTGCGCGGGCGCATCGTCACCGAACATTGGCGGACGAAGGAGGGCGAGGAACGCTCCAAGGTCGCCATCATCGCTTCCGCCATCGGGATCGAACTCACACGGGGCATCGCCACCTACACCAAGGCGGTGCACAATTCTGAGGCGGCCTCGGCGACCGAACACCATCGCGACTCGAGCACGGGGCAGCGGCCGGGACCGGCCACGAAGCAGGACGCGAGCCACGGGCCTACGTGGGCGGCGAAAGACCACGCGGGCGCGGGGGCGGGCGCACCCTGGAACGGGACCGGGGACGGGCCGAATCCCGATGAGCCGCCTTTGGCGGAGGCACCTCCGGATCCCTTCGAGGTGGCTCACGCGCAGGCGGAGCGGGGCTGCGAGGGAGAAGACGGCGGCATCGGCGAGGAGACGGCGCCCGAGGGAGAAGGCCCATGAGATGGGGCACATCGACCCGGGTGAGCGTCAAGGGGTAAGTGGGGAAATGACCGGCCGTGCCCTACCCTTACAGGTAGGCCGGAATCCCGGCAGGTAATCGAACACTTGGGAGAACAGTGGCTGAATACATCTACTCGATGGTGCGCGCCCGCAAGGCCCACGGTGACAAGCTCATCCTCGATGACGTCACCATGGCCTTCCTGCCGGGCGCGAAGATCGGCATGGTCGGCCCGAACGGCGCGGGAAAGTCCACGATCCTGAAAATCATGGCCGGCTTGGAGCAGCCCTCCAACGGTGAGGCGCGGCTGAGCCCCGGCTACAGCGTCGGCATCCTCTTGCAGGAGCCGCCCCTCAACGAGGAAAAGGACGTCCTCGGCAACGTCGAGGAGGCGGTCGCGGACATCAAGGCGAAGCTCGACCGGTTCAACGAGATCGGCGAGCAGATGGCCGACCCGGACGCCGACTTCGACGCCCTCATGGAAGAGATGGGCACCCTGCAAGCTGAGATCGACGCGGCCGACGCGTGGGACCTGGACGCCCAGCTCCGCCAGGCGATGGACGCCCTGAAGCTCCCGCCGGCCGATGCCGATGTCTCCGTGCTCTCCGGCGGTGAGCGCCGCCGGGTGGCGCTGTGCAAACTCCTGCTCGAAGAGCCGGACCTGCTCCTGCTTGACGAGCCCACGAACCACCTCGACGCCGAATCTGTCCTGTGGCTCGAACAGCACCTGGCCAAATACCCCGGTGCGGTCATCGCCGTCACCCACGACCGCTACTTCCTCGATCACGTCGCGGAATGGATCGCCGAGGTCGACCGCGGCCGCCTCTACCCGTATGAGGGCAACTACTCCACCTACCTGGAGAAGAAGCGCGAACGGCTGAAGATTCAGGGCAAGAAGGACCAAAAGCTCGCGAAGCGCCTGAAGGATGAGCTCGAATGGGTGCGCCAAAACGCGAAGGGCCGTCAGGCCAAATCCAAGGCCCGTCTGCAGCGCTATGAGGAGATGGCTGCGGAGGCCGAGCGCACCCGCAAGCTCGACTTCGAAGAGATCCAGATCCCGCCGGGCCCCCGCCTCGGATCCGTGGTGCTCGAGGCGAAGAACCTCACCAAGGGCTTCGGCGATCGCACCCTCATCAAGGACCTCTCCTTCTCGCTGCCCCGTAACGGGATCGTCGGGATCATCGGCCCGAACGGCGTGGGCAAGACCACCCTGTTCAAGACCATCGTGGGCCTTGAGGACCTGGACGACGGCGAGCTGAAGATCGGCGAGACCGTGAAGCTGTCCTACGTGGACCAGGCACGTGCCGGAATCGACCCCGATACCTCCCTGTGGGAGGTCGTCTCCGACGGACTCGACTACATCAAGGTCGGCCAGGTCGAGATGCCTTCACGCGCCTACGTCTCCGCGTTCGGCTTCAAGGGCCCTGACCAGCAGAAGCCCGCGGGTGTGCTTTCCGGTGGTGAGCGCAACCGGTTGAACCTCGCGCTCACTTTGAAGCAGGGCGGCAACCTCCTGCTGCTGGACGAACCCACGAACGACCTCGACGTCGAAACCCTCGGCTCGCTCGAAAACGCGCTGCTGGAATTCCCCGGTTGCGCCGTCGTCATCACGCACGACCGCTGGTTCCTGGACCGCGTCGCCACCCACATCCTGGCCTACGAGGGCACGAAGGAAGAGCCGTGGCGCTGGTACTGGTTCGAGGGCAACTTCGAGTCCTACGAGAAGAACAAGATTGAGCGTCTCGGTCCCGAGGCGGCCCGCCCGCCCGCGATGACCTACCGCAAGCTCAAACGCGACTAGCGAGCGCCACGCGCGCCGCCCCCGCCCCCCCGGGGGCGGCCCCCCCCGCCGGTGGGGGGCCGCCTCGCCTATGCCACCGGGTGGGCCGTCGGGGCGCCTAGCCGGGCGCCGTTTGTTACGTTGAAGGCGCGACACAGCGCGAGAGGAGACCGCCACAATGAGCGCTATCGAGGTTCCCGTCCGGGTCCGCTGGGCCGATATTGACGCCTACGGCCACGTGAACAATGCCGCGATGTTCACCCTCCTGGAGGAGGTGCGCATCTCCATCTTCTGGCGTTCGGTCGGCTTCGATAACTCCTCGGGCGCCTTCGGCCTGGATGGCACGTCGGCAACCTTCATCGCTCGCCAAGAGATCGAATACCTCAAACCCGTCGGGCTCCCGCACGAGGAACTTCCCATCAAGGTCTGGGTCTCCCGCATCGGCAACGCCTCCATCGAGCTCGACTACGCCGTGCCGGCCGCCGACGGCTCCGTGGCGGTCAAGGCCCGCACGGTCATCGTGATCGTCGACCTCACAACCGAAAAGCCTCGCCGCCTCACCGAACGCGAACGGGAGGATCTGACCGCCCTCATGGATGAGCCCACCGAGTTCCGGCGGCGCTAACCACCACCTCGGCGGGGCCGCCCGGGACGGGACCTCGCCCTCGTCACGCGCGGGCTCGCAGAATCGGGGCGGCGGCGCGCAGGCCTGCCGCCCGCGTACGGGCCTACCGGTGGCCTGCCGCCCGCGAATGGGACCACCCGTGGCCTGCCGCCCGCGTGAGTCCCTCCGCCTAGACCATCCCGTCGGCCGGTACCCGCACCATGCCCTCTTGCGCGGCGCTCGCCACGAGGCGGCCCGAGCGGTCGAAGATGGTCGCCGTCCCGAGGCCACGCCCGCCCTGCGCCGATGGAGAGTGCTGACGGAACATGAACCAGTCCGAGACGTCGACGTCACGATGCCACCACATTGAATGGTCGAGGCTCGCCACCGAAATCCCCTCGTGCAGCCACGCAATCGAATGCCGGCGCAACACCGGCTCCAGCATCACCTGGTCGCAGGCGTAGACCAGTAATGCCCGTTGCAGGAGCTGGGAGGTACCCTCCGGCAGGGGAGAGCGGGCGCGCATCCACACGCACTGCTCCGCCTTGCGGTCGTGCGCCGGATGCAGGTACATGTTGCCGGCGGTATGCCGAATATCGAACGCGCCGGTGAGCGCGAGAAACTGCGCGGCCGGATGGTCCACTGAGGCGAACAGCTCGATGGCGCTCGGCAGCATTTCCGGGTCGTAGCCGATCGGCATGCGGTCCTGGTGGGAGCGACCCGGCTGTGATTCCTGAAAGGACGCGATGACCGACAGGATCGGAGTCTCGCGCTGGATCGCGTGCACGCGGCGGGTCGAAAAAGAGCGCCCATCGTGCAGTTTCTCCACCTCGAAGCGCAGCCCCGAGTCCACCTTGCCGGGGCGCAGGAAGTAGCCGTGGCAGGAATGCAAAAGGCGAGGGCCGTCGCCGTCGTCGGGAGTGGTCTGCCCCGCCGCCATCATCGCCTGGGCGAGCACCTGACCGCCATAGATCCGCCCCATGAGAGCCGGCAGGCTCGGTGCCGTAAACGTGGTTTCCTCCACGCGCGCAAGATTGAGCGCCGCGAGCACGTGGCTGAGCGGCTGTCCGTCGGGCTGAGGGATCGGCAAGACGCCGTCGTGTGGAGCCGGTACGCCCCCGGAGGGCTGGGACGAGGAGGCACTACCTGAATCGCGGGTCATGATCTCTTCGACGTTGATGACATCGGACAGACTCGAGTGTAGTGCGAGCGCGGCGCGGCGGCCTCACAGACCGAGGTCGGTAAGGAACTCCATCCGGTCGCGCACCGCGGTGCGAGCCTGTACGGCGTCGGTGGCGGCGAGCGCCACGCCCGCGAGTTCGCGCGCCTGTGCAAGACTCACGTGCGCGAGGACTGCGGCGACGTCGGGGATCGCGCGCGGGGTCATCGACAGGGTGCTCGCTCCCAGTCCCACGAGCACGACGGCGAGCGCCGGGTCGGCCGCAGCCTCCCCACACACGCCCACCGGGCGAGCCTGCTGAGCACCCGCCTTGCCCGCGGTTGAGATGAGGTCCAGCACGGCGGGATGCCACGGGTCGGAGAGGTCGGCGAGGGCCCCCTGGAGACGGTCGGCGGCCATCGCGTACTGCGAGAGATCGTTCGTCCCGATGGAGGCGAACTGCGCGGCCGCGAGCATCTGCCCGGCCCGCAGGGCCGCTGCCGGCACCTCGATCATGAGGCCCGCCTGCTCGAGGCCGGCCGCGTGTGCCGCCGTCACGAACTCCTCGCACTCCTCGAGGGTCGAGATCATGGGGGCCATCACCCACACGTCGGCGCCGGTCTCTTGGCGTGCGGCCGCGATGGCCTCGAGTTGGCGGGCGAGCACGTCGGGGTACAGGCGGCTCATGCGGTAGCCGCGCATGCCAAGCGCCGGGTTGGCCTCCGTGCCGGTCGGCAGGTAGGCCATCGGCTTGTCCGAACCGGCATCGAGGGCACGCACGACGATCCGGCCGGCCGGCGCCTTGTCAAAGACGTCCACGAAGTGACGCGTCTGCTCTTCCACGCTCGGCTCGGAGGTGGTGCCAAGGAACCACAGCTCGGTGCGCAACAGCCCGATACCTTCGGCACCCGCCTCGGCCGCGGCGCTGGCACCGGCGGCATCCGAAATGTTGGCGAGTAGCGGGATGTGCGTGCCGCACGCGAGCTGCCCACGCCCGGAAAACGTCCGCTCCGGGATCGGGCGGGCCGCATGAGCGAGCTGGTCCGCCGTCGGCGAGACCGTCACGGTGCCGGCGGCCCCGTTCACGAGGACGACGTCGTCGTCGCGCAGTTTCGCGGTCGTGGGCGCCGCGACAACGGCGGGAATCCCGAGTTCGCGGGCCACGATGGCCGTATGCGAGGTAGGGCCGCCCTCGGCCAGGATGATGGCCTTCACCTTCGTGATATCCAGCTGAGCCGTGTCCGACGGCGCGAGGTCGCGCGCCCATAGAACGTGCTCGCGGTCGGGGGTGGGAAGGCCCGGAGCCGGTCGGCCCAGGAGGCGAGCGATGATGCGGTCGCGCACGTCGTAGACGTCCAGGGCGCGTTCCGCCATGTATCCGCCCATGTCCTTCAACTGATCGGCGAGCATTCCCGCGGCCTCCCACACGGCGCGCGCTGGCACGAGCGAGCGGGTGTGGACGAGCTCGCAGGCGCCGTCGATCAGGGTCGGGTCGGCCGCGATCTGTGCGGCCGTCGCCAACACCTCCGCGCCCTGACCGGACGCGAGCGAAGCACGCAGCTCCAGGTTCTGTGCCGTATCCGCCGCACACTGGCGGATCCGTTCCGCTTCATCGGCCACGTTGCGTTCGGGCGGCAAAAATCGGGCGCGCGGCTCGCGTACGCGCGGGAACACGCGCTTGACGGGCCCCGCCGCGAGGCCGGGCGACACGCCGATGCCGTGGTGGCGTGGACACCCGTGACGGTCGGTATCAGGTTCCTTGCTCGAACCCATCTCGGATCACTCCCCTTACGGCTCCCATTGTGCCAAGTTGGCGCGATTGCGCACTGCTGAAGTGAGAAAACTCTGGGATACTTGAGTGAGGATAGTAACGACGCACGTTGGAGCAACCACGGAGGTTCATCGCGATGAGTAAGGCTCAAGACATCCTGGCCGGCCTCGGCGGGCCCGAAAACATCGACGTGTTGGAATCGTGCATCACGCGCCTGCGCGTTCAGGTCAACAATCCGGACCAGGTCGATGAGGAGAAGCTGCGCATCGACGGAGTGTTCGGCGTCGTCTGTTCGGGGCACGTCGTTCAGGTCGTCGTCGGCCCCGAGGCCGAAGATATCGCCGAGGAGATCAACTCTTCACTGAAGTCCTAAACACCGCCGCCGCCCCGGCCCCTCGGGGCGGCCTTTCATATCCCCTCACACCTGCCACCCGAAGGCCCCGCCATGAGTCTGACCGCCATCGATTCCCTCCACCAGCTCGCCTCCGCCCACGGCGTCGCCACAGACTTTTGGGACTTTCACGGCCAGCATCGCGAGGTGAGCACCGAGACCCTGGTCGCGGTCCTGCAGGCTCTGGGGGTGGACGCCTCGAGCGACGATGCCGTCGCCGCTGCGCTAGCCGAGACCGAAGACGCGCCGTGGCGCCTCACCCTGCCCCACTGCATGGTGGTGCGAGAGGGGCACGAACACGACGTCACCGTGCACGTGCCCGACGGCACCGGCGTGAGCGTGCATGTCCTGCTCGAGGACGGCTCGCGCTGGGACCTGGGCCAAAAGGACCACTGGGTGCCGCCGCGCGAGGTCGACGGCACGCTGATCGGTCGCGCCACCTTCGTGCTGCCCTCCAACGTTCCGCTCGGCTGGCATCGCATCGTCGCGACGCCCGAGGTGGGCGAGGAGGCCAGCTGCCCGCTCGCGGTCACGCCCGAACGGCTGAGCCCACCGCACCTGCACTCGGAGCGCGGCTGGGGTGCCATGGCCCAGCTCTACTCGATCCGCTCGCGCCGCTCCTGGGGCCTCGGCGATGCGCGCGACCTGGCCGAACTCGGTTCCTTCTTTGGTTCGGTCGGTGCGGACTTCCTCCTCATCAACCCGCTCCACGCCGCCGAGATCGAGCCCCCCATCACGCCCTCGCCCTACCTGCCGACGTCGCGCCGATTCGTCTCCCCGCTCTACATCCGTCCCGAGGACATCGAGGAGGTCGCCTACCTTTCGGGCCCGAAGCGCGCCCTCGTGCAGTGGGCAGCCGAGGAAGTCGCCGCCGCCAACGCCAGTGGCGAGCCCCTCGATCGCGACGCCTCCTGGCGGGCAAAGTCGGGGGCGCTGGCCGTCATCTACGAGGCGGGGCTGTCCGACGCACGACGCCGTGATTTTGAGCGCTTTTGCGCCGAGATGGGCAAGGGCCTACAGGATTTCGCCCTGTGGTGCGCCCTCACCGAGAAGTACAGCGAGGGCGAGTGGCCCGAAGGCCTGGAGCATCCCGATTCCGCGAGGAGCGCACTGCACCGCATCGAGCTGGAGGAACGCCTCGACTACTTCTGCTACCTGCAGTGGATTGTTGATGAACAGCTCACGCGCGCCCAGCGTGATGCGCGCGGCGCGGGCATGGGACTCGGACTCATGCAGGACCTCGCCGTCGGCGTGCACCCCGGCGGAGCCGATGCCTGGGCGCTGCAGGACGTGTTCGCCCCCCGCATGAGCGTTGGTGCGCCCCCAGACATGTATAACCAGCAGGGCCAAAACTGGTCCCAACCCCCCTTCCGGCCCGACGCGCTAGCCCGCGCCGGCTACGCGCCCCTGCGCGACATGATTCGCACCGTCCTGCGCCACGCGGGCGCGATCCGCGTGGATCACATCATGGGGCTATTCCGCCTGTGGTGGATCCCCGAGGGGGCCGGACCGGATGAGGGCACCTACGTGCGGTTCGACCACGAGGCCATGATGGGTGTCCTCCTGCTTGAGGCGCAGCGGGCGGGAGCAACCCTCATCGGAGAGGATCTCGGCACGGTCGAACCCTGGGTGCGCGACTACCTGGCCGAACGGGGCGTGTTCGGCACCTCCGTCCTGTGGTTCGAGATGGATGAGGGCGGGTACCCCAAGACCCCGGATGCCTACCGCGAACTGTCACTTGCCACCGTCAACACCCACGACATGCCGCCCGCCGCGGGCTATCTTGCCGGCGAGCACGTGGATGTGCGAGAACGCCTCGGCCTGCTCGTCGAGCCCGCCGATCAGGTGCGCGCCGAGGCTCTGGCCGAGCGCGAGCGCATGGTCGCGCGGCTCACGGAGTTCGGCCTGCTGGAGGACGGCGCCCCAGAACGCGAGATCATCGAGGCCATGCACCGCTATATCGCCCTCACACCCGCTCGCCTGCTGGGGGTGTCCCTCACGGACATGGTGGGGGAGCGGCGAACCCAAAACCAGCCCGGCACGGACCAGGAATACCCGAACTGGAAGGTTCCACTGGCCGACGGCGTCGGCGAGGCCGTGATGGTCGAGGACCTGAAGACCAACGGGCGCCTCCTCTCCCTCGTCGAGGTCGTGAACGCGGCCCTCGCGGGCGGCCCACAGGGGAGGCACGATGACTGAGACGATCGTGCGCGCACCGTTCGCCGGCCACGTCATCGAGGTCACCGAGGTCCCCGATGAGGTGTTCGCCACCGAGGTTCTCGGACCGGGGCTGGCCATCTGGCCCGAACGGGAACGGATCCCCGTACTCGCTCCCATCAGTGGCGAGATCACGAGCTGGCACCCGCACGCCTGCACGGTGAGCGCGGAGGGGCTCGACATCCTCGTGCACCTCGGCGTGGATACCGTGCACCTGCGCGGGAAGGGCTACCGCTGGCGCGTCCAGAAGGGCACGCGGGTGGACGCGGCCCAGCTGATCGCAAGCTGGGACCGCTCCGTGATCGGCAATTTCATGCCGGTCACCCCGATCGTCGTCATGGGCGAGTACGCCATCACCCGGCTGGCGGACGACGCAGTGGGCGCCGGCGAGCCGCTCTTTTCGGTCGACATACCCGCCTAGCTCCCCACGGGAGCCAGGGCGCGGCTAGCCGCGCTCGCCCCCACCGCCGCGGGATTGTGACGCCCCCACCTGTTGAGTTGCTTCGGCACGAGTGACGTCGTCGAGCTGCTCGCTTACGAGGCGACGCAGGGCCGGCGGAGCATCGGCGTGGTCCTCCAGCCAGGCTCGGCTCTGCGCGCCGACCGGCTCGAGCCCCGCCAGTTCCTTCGGGTAGAGCGTGAGAACCAGGGCCTGGGCGATCGCGGTGGAATTGTTCGCCCACATGGATTCCAGATCGCGGTGGTAGGCCTCGCTGAGACCCGCCAGCAGGTCGGGGCGTTGCCACGCCCGCGCGAATAAGCCGAGCATGGTGGCGGCCCGCACGTCGTTGGACAGGGTCGCATCGTGAAGCGCGCTGCGGTAGGCCTCCCGCTTTGCCTCGGCGCTCGGCATCGCGGCCCGTGCCCGCGCGGCCTGCTCCACCCCCGTGAGGGAGGGGTCAGCGCTCTGCCGTTCCGCGATCTCCGCCTCGCCCGCCGCGCCCGCGGCGACCAGGCCCTGCAGGAGGCGCCAGCGCAGGTCATCGTCGAGGGTGAGGCCCGAAAGACCCGCGTCACCACGGTAGATGGCGGCCAGGGTCTCCACCTGGTCCGGGCCCGTCGCGAAGGCGGCGAAATGCTGGGCATACAGGAGTTGTGCGTCCGAGCCGGGTTCGGCGGCTCGCAGCAGTTCCCCAAGGCGTGCGCCGTAGGCGGCCACGACGTCGGCGCGCTGGGCCGGGGTCGTGAACCGCTCGGCCGCCGTCGCCAGCTGGGTGAGGACCGCGTGCCGCACCGAGGGCACCATCGCGGGCGCCGCGAGGGCGCGTGAGGCGAGCTCGACGAACTCGCGCCCGCTGAGTTCAGCATCGCGCGTCATGTCCCAGGCACAGCCGAGCAGGACCGCGAGGGCGAGTGGATCCGCGAACGCGTCGATGTGTGCGCTCGCGAAGGCGAGCGAGGCCGCACTCATGCGCACCTTCGCGTAGGCCTGATCCGTATCGTTCACGAGGATCATTCCGGGGGCGGGCCGCCCCACGAGCTCGGCCAGCTCGGTGCGTGCGCCGTCGACGTCGAGTTCGCTGCGCCAGGTGCAGGTGAGCTCGCCGTCCACGACGTCGTAGCCGCCCACCGTGAGCCGATGGGGGCGCAGGGAGGACCCGCGGAAGGACTCCTGGACGACGGCGGCGTCGGTGACGATGCCGTTCGCATCCACACTCACATCAGGACGCAGGATCGTGAGGCCCGCCTCTTGAAGCCAGACGCGCGACCACGCGGTGAGATCCCGGCCGGAGGCGCGTTCCAGCTCGGTGAGGAAATCGGCCAGTTCCGTATTCCCGTAGGCGTAGCGGTCAAAATAGGTGCGCACGCCCGCGAAGAACGCCTCCCGCCCCACGTAGGCCACGAGGGCGCGCAGCACGGCGGCGCCCTTCGCATAGGTGATGCCATCGAAGTTCACCTCGACGTCGGCGAGGTCCCGGATCTCGGCGACGATCGGGTGGGTGGAGGGCAGCTGGTCCTGGGTGTAGGCCCAGGCCTTCTCTCCGGAGGCGAACGTCGTCCAGGCCGTGGTGAAACGCGTGGCCTCCGCGGTCGCGAGGGTGCACATGAATTCGGCAAAAGACTCGTTCAGCCACAGGTCGTTCCACCACTTCATCGTGACGAGGTCCCCGAACCACATGTGGGCGAGCTCGTGCAAGATGGTGACGACGCGGCGCTCGACCATGTATTCGGTCGGCTTGGAGGAAAAGACGTACTGGTCGCGGAAGGTCACGCAGCCCGCATTTTCCATGGCGCCCGCGTTGTACTCCGGCACGAAAAGCTGGTCGTACTTTGTGAACGGGTAGGGCCGGTCGAACGCCTCTTCGTAGAAGGCAAACCCGGCGCGGGTGATGTCGAAGATCTCCTCGGCATCCAGGTGCTCCGCGAGGGAGGCGCGGCAGTAGGCGCCGAGCGGGATCGTGCGCCCGTCCCGGCTGGTGAGCTCGCCGCGTACCTCGTGGTAGGGGCCCGCCACGATCGCGGTGATGTAGGTGGACAGACGCGGCGTGGGGGCGAAGTCCCAGCGGGCTCGCTCACCGTCCAACGTGCGTTCACCGGGTTCGTTCGAGACGACGGTCCAGTGCGTGGGGGCGAAAACGTGGAACGTGAAGGAGGCCTTCAGGTCGGGCTGCTCGAAGGTGGCGAACACGCGGCGCGCATCGGGCACCTCGAACTGGGTGTAGAGGTAGGCCTCGGAGTCGGCTGGGTCAACGAAGCGGTGCATGCCCTCGCCCGTGTTCGTGAACCGGCAGGTGGCTTCGATCACGAGCGTGTTGTGCTCGGCGAGCTCGGGCAATTCGATGCGGCTCTCGCGGTAGGCGCTGGTGGGGAGCGCCGCGCCGTTCAACTCGATCGAGTGGACCTGCGTGGCGACCAGATCCACGAACGTGCGCGCGCCGGCCTCGGCATCGAAGGTGATCCGCGTGCGCGAGGAGAAGGTCTCATCAGATTGAGTGAGATCCAGGGTGACGTCGTAGTCGTGGACCCGGCTCACCACCTCGGCGCGTTCGTGGGCTTCGTCGCGGGTGAGATTCGTGCCGGGCATGGTGCTCCTTTGGTGTGCCGACGGGCGGGTCCGCTCCAATATTTTCACCGCGAACACCTCGCGGTCCATTCGGCGCCAGCGGCTGATGGGGTTGTGAAGAGGGGTGGCGAGCGGAACACTGAGGGTATGGCTACTACCGCGACTTTTTGGTTTGACCCCACGTGCCCCTGGGCGTGGATGACGTCCCGTTGGATGGGTGAGGTGGAGCGCGCTCGTGAGCTCGACGTCACCTGGAAGCTGCTCTCGCTCGCCGTGCTGAATGAGGGCCGCGACCTCGAGCCCGACTACCGCGCGCATATCGACCAGACGTGGGGGCCGGCTCGGGTGATTGCCGCCGCCGCGAGTGAGCACGGCTCCGCGATCGTGAAACCGCTCTACGATGCGCTCGGCGAGCGCATCCACCCGGGGGAGCGGCGCGATACCGACGCGGTCATCGTCGAGGCTCTCGCGGAGGTGGGACTGAGTGGCGAGCTCGCCGCCGCGGCCGAGAGCGAGGACTACGACGACGCCCTGCGCGCCAGCACCGCGGAGGCCCTCGACCTTGTGGGCGACGACGTCGGCGTACCGGTCATCGCGATCGACGGAGTCGCGTTCTTTGGGCCGGTCGTCTCCCCTCCGCCGAGTGGCGAGGCGGCATTGCGCCTGTGGGACGGGTGCGTGGCCGTCGCCGGGACTCCCGGATTCTTCGAGCTCAAACGCAGCCGCACCGTCGGTCCCATCTTCGATTAACGGCAAGACGAGGCACGGGTGAGCCCGCCGGGAGCGGGCCCCACTGCTGACCGGCCGGCCACCCCACGCCTTGGGGAGGCCGGCCGGACGTGTCGGGCGCGGTGCTACCAGATAGAGACGCGCTGCTCGGGCTCGAGCCACATGCCATCGCCGCGCTGCACGTCGAAGGCCTCATAGAAGGCGTCGATATTCTTCGGGACGCCGTTGCAACGGAACTCCGCCGGCGAATGCGGGTCGATCGTGAGGAGGCGAATGATCTCCTCATCGCGTGCCTTCTCCCGCCAGATGCGCGCCCACGCGAGGAATACCCGCTGCAGGGCGGTGTGCCCGTCGAGGGTCGGCGCCGTCTCGAAGGTCTCGCCGCGTTTGGCGAGCGCGATCGCATAGGCCTTCAGCGCGATCGACAGCCCCCCGAGATCGCCGATGTTCTCCCCGATCGTGAGGGCACCGTTCACGTGGTGGGTGCTCTCTTCGCCGAGCTGGCTCGGTACGTAGTCGTCGTACTGCTCGATCAGGGCGCGGGTGCGTTCCTCGAACCGCTCACGGTCGGTATCGGTCCACCAGTTGTCGACGAGGCCGCTGCCATCGAACTGGGAGCCCTGGTCGTCAAACCCGTGCCCGATCTCGTGGCCGATCACCGCGCCGATTCCGCCGTAGGCTGCGGCATCGTCACCGTCGGGGTCAAAGAACGGAGGCTGCAAGATCGCGGCGGGAAAGACGATCTCATTTTGGGTCGGCATGTAGTAGGCATTCACGGTCTGCGGCGTCATGAGCCACTCGTCGCGGTCAATGGGGCCACCAAGCTTGCCGATCTCGCGCGCGAACTCAAAGGCACGTGCGGCCCAGACCCCACCGATGAGGTCACCTTCGGGGATCTCTAGAGGGGAGTAATCACGCCACCGATCCGGGTAGCCGACCTTCGGCGTGAACGCGTCGAGCTTGTCGAGCGCCCGCTTCTTCGTCTCGGCGGTCATCCAGTCCAGGTCAGTAATGGAGCGGCGGTAGGCCTCGATCAGGTTCGCGACGAGGGCATCGATCGCGTCCTTGTGCTCGGGCGGGAAGTATTCGGCCACGTACAGCTGGCCGACCGCCTCCCCGAGAGCCGACTCGACGACGCCAACGCCGCGCTTCCAGCGTTCGCGCAGCGACTCGGCACCCGTGAGGGTGCGCCCGTACATCTCGAAGTTCTCCTCGACGATCGCCTGCGTCAAATACGGGGCGTTGGCATGCACCAGGTGGAAGACCGCCCACGCCTTCAGATCTACGAGGTCACTCTCGCGCCAGATGCGGGCCAGCGTCTCGCAATATTCGGGCATCATCACGATGAGGTTCGCCAGTTCCCGCTCACCGAGGCCCGCCGCGTCGGCCCACTCCTCAAATGGGAAGGGCGAGAGCAGTTCGCCTACCTCGGCGCGGGTGCGCGGATTGTTCGACTTGTGGATGTCGCGGGCCGTCACGCGGTCGCGGTGCCCACCCGCGAGCGCCGTCTCCACGCGAAACACCCGCTGCGCGAAGCCCTCCGGGTCGGCATCGAGATCGGCCAGGCGCGCGAGGGCCGCCACGTGACGGACATAGGCGTCGCGGGTCTCGGCATGGGCGTCCTCGCGGTAGTAGGACTCGTCCGGCAGGCCCAGGCCGCCCTGCCCGAAATAGAGGGCGTATCGGGTGGGATCGTTAAGATCCGACATCACGCCCCACGGCAGTGCGTCCGAGCCTCCCGTGGGCGTAAGTGAGCCGAGGACTCGACCAAGCGCCCCGGGGGACTCGGCGTCGCGAATCGCGGCGAGCTGCTCGGCAAGCGGAGCGAGCCCGGCCGCCTCGATCGTGTCCGTGTCCATGAAGGCGCGGTAGAGCCGACCGATTTTCTCCGCCTCCGCGCGGTTGTCGCCCGTATCCTCATTGGCTGCCACCGCGCCCGCGGACGCCCCCTGCTCCGCACAGCGCTCCACGATCGTGCGCACCCGCTCCTCGGAGAGGTCGCGCAGCTGATGGAAGGCGCCGTCGCGGGCCCGGTCAGCCGGGATCTCGTGGTGGGCTAGCCACTCGCCGTTCACAGCCTGAAAAAGGTCATCTTGGATTCTCACAGGTGAGGTCATACCACTCAGCGTAACCGCTCCCGCGTTCCTCCCACTCAGGCACAATGGGGGTATGCGTATCCATGTGGCAACCGATCACGCCGGTTTCGAATTGAAGAACAATCTCGCGGAGCATCTGCGCTCGCTCGGCCACGAGGTCGTGGACCACGGCGCACACGAGTACGACGCGCTCGACGACTATCCCGCCTTCTGCATCGAGTGCGGCAAGGGGGTAGTCGCCGATCCGGGCTCGCTCGGCGTCGTCATTGGAGGCTCCGGTAACGGTGAGCAGATCGCCGCGAACAAGGTGCCCGGCGTGCGCGCCGCGCTCGTGTGGAATGCCGAGACCGCGGTGCTTGCCCGTCAGCACAATGACGCAAACGTCATCTCGGTGGGTGCCCGCCAGCACGACGAGTCGGAGGTGTTCGCCCTCATCGAGGCGTTTATCGCCGAGCCCTTCAGCGGTGATGAGCGCCACCAGCGTCGGATCGATCAGATCGGCGCCTACGAGCGCGAACGCTAACCTCCCGGCCGTCAGCTACCGTCGCGTCATCGCGATGGCCACCAGCGCCTGACCCGGAATCGCGATCAGCACGAGCCAGGCCAGCCAGGCGAAGGCGATCGTCCACAGGGCGAGGCTGAGGCCCGGTACGAGGAAGGCCGCCAGGGAGCGCGCCAGCGATGTGGGGGGCGCGTGCAGCACACCCGCCCGGACGAGCTCCCCGCCGTCGCCCGGAGTGGTGAGCAGGCGACGCCAGCCGTAAGTCTGGACGGCAGCGAGGATTGCCGCGGCGGTGAACCAGCCCGCCGCGAGCGTGAGCGCCACCTGCCAGGCGACCAGGCCCGACTGGGCGGTGCCCCCAAGGTAGGCGCCGTCGGCCCGGGCGGCGGCGATCCACGCGCCGAGGACGAGCACCAGCGCCCCCGCCACGCCGGCGACGAGGCGGGAGCGCATCGCGACCGGCGGATGGGAGACCTCCCGGCCGGAACGCGCCCAGGTGCCAGCCATCGCGGCAATGCCGGTGGCGGCCGCCCATGTGGCAATACCCCAACCAAAGGGCATGAGCCACGAGCCGAGCGGTACCGCAAGGAGGGAGGCTGCCAGCACCACGGCCGTGATGACGTACTGGGCAATCATCAGGGTGCGCGCGTGGCCGAGGGCGGCATCGACGGCCCCCGGCACGGCGTCGTGCTCGTGCGGAATAGACGAATCGCAGTGGTCACAGGACATGACCCCAGTCTCCCACGAGGTGGGCGCTGCAGGGCACGCCGCCGCGGCGGATGCCAGGGGGCGCCGCGAACGGCCCTCGTGACGGGCGGGCGTGCCGGTCGTAGGGTGGTGCCTGGCAGCCGGAGAAGCCGGCCGGATGAGGAGGGAAGACGCGGTGCCCGAAGGTCACGCCATTCACCGGTTAGCGCTCGCCTTCAACGAGCTCATGGTGGGCCACCGCCTCGAGGTCAGCTCGCCGCAGGGACGTTTCGCCGATGGCGCGCGCCTGCTCGACGGGCGGCGCCTGACCTCCACGGAGGCCTACGGCAAGCACCTGCTGCTGTGGTTCGACGAGCTCGCCCTGCACGTCCACCTCGGCCTCTATGGTTCATGGACGTTCGACGGCGCCCCGACCTTCAGCGCGCCCCACGCAATCGGGGCGCCGCGCCGGCGGGTGGCAGAAGAGGAACACACCGTCGCCCCGGCCGCCGGCGACCGCTCCGCCGGGCTGGGGGAGGGGGCCACCCAGCCTCGGGCCGATGGCCTCGGCACCGAGACGGACGAGTCCGACGCGCCCGCCTGGCAGCCCCCAGAGCCCCGCGGCCAGGTGCGGGTGCGCCTGCTGACCGAGCACGGCGTTGCTGACCTGTCCGGGCCCAACCAGTGCGCCATCATCGACGTGAGCGAGGCGGCCGCGCTGCGCGCGCGACTCGGCCCCGACCCGCTGCGCCGCGACGCCGATCCGGAACGCTTCATCGATGCGGCGCGCGCGACGCGCCGCCCGATCGGACTTGTCGTCATGGACCAGTCCGTGCTCGCCGGGGCCGGCAATATCTACCGCGCCGAGTGTCTCTTTCGCGTTGGCATCAACCCCCATCGCGCCTCCGCGCGCACCTCTCGTACGCGGCTGCGTGCACTCTGGGAGGACCTGAGTGAGACGATGGCCGAGGGGGTGGAGACGGGACGCATCGAGACTGTCCCGGCGGGCTATCGCACCTGGCGGGGCGAGCCGACCGAGGAACGCCGCTTCGTCTACCAGCGCGACGGCCTCGCCTGCCTGCGCTGCGGGGGTAGCGTCGTCCTCGAGGAGGCGGCCAAACGCAAGCTCTATCGGTGCGTCGCTTGCCAGCGGTGAGCGCCGCTACGCCTCGGTGAAGCCCAGCGAATCGTAGAGGCGGGCGGCGTCGGCCGCGTGTTCGAGGTCGACGCGCAGGGACATCGTGCTCTCGCCGTGCTCCTCGAGGTTGCGGGCGACCGCGCCGAGGAGCGCCGTCGCCACGCCCACCGAGATATCCGCGAGAAGCTCACCGCCGGCCAGCGGACCGAGCGGAGACGTCAGGGGGCAGAGGACATGCGCCCAACGTCACGACAGACCCCGCCTAGATGAACAGGGTTGGATCGACGATCTGGTCCGCCTCGCGTGACTCCGGTTTAGCGGGGCACGGGGACGCGGGTACGCCGACGGCGACGCAGCCCGCGGGCACGTCCTTGACGACGACGGCGTTCGCCCCCACCTTCGCGCCGGGCCCGATGTCGACCGGGCCGAGGACCTTCGCGCCGGCGCCGACCATGACCCCGTCGCCGACGGTGGGGTGCCGTTTGCCGCGCGTCATCGAGACGCCGCCGAGGGTGACCCCGTGGAAGAGCACGCAGTCGTCGCCCACCTCGGCGGTCTCCCCGATCACCACCCCCATCCCGTGGTCGACGAAGAAGCGTCGCCCGATACGCGCGCCCGGGTGAATCTCGATACCGGTGAGGCCCCGCACCGCCTGGGAAAGCAGGCGTGCCGCCAACTTGTGGCCGCGTCCCCACAGAGCGTGCGAGACGCGGTGACCCCACAGGGCATGCACGCCGGGGTAGGCGAGTGCGACCTCCACGAGGGTGCGGGCCGCCGGGTCCGAACGCTTCGCGGTGGCGAGGTCTTCTAGGAGGAGTTCCCGCAAGGGCAGGCGCTCGCTCCCGGGAGACCGGGGGCTGGTGGTGTCCGATCCACGGGGGCTCGGCGTCGTCGGCTCGGCGGTGGGAGCGGGCGAGAGAGGCCGTTGTTCAGTACTCACTGGTCCACCAACCCGTCGAACATGGGCGTGGAAAGGTAGCGCTCGCCAAGATCTGGCAGCAGCACCACGATCCGCTTACCCTCCATCTCGGGGCGTGCGGCAACCCGCATCGCGGCGTGGAGTGCTGCGCCGGAGGAGATTCCGACCAGCAGCCCCTCCTCAGTCGCAGCCCGCCGAGCGACCTCGATCGCCTCAGAGCTCGGCACGGTGAGCACCTCATCGTAGATCTCGGTGTCCAGGACCTGAGGAATGAAGTTGGCGCCGATCCCCTGGATCCCGTGCGGGCCGGCCTTGCCCTCGGTCAGTAGCGCGGATTCGGCCGGTTCGGCGGCGATGACCCGCACCTCGGGGTTCAGCTCTTTGAGACGTGAGCCGACGCCGGTGATGGTGCCGCCCGTGCCAATACCAGCGATGAACGCATCCACCAGGCCATCCGTGTCGGCCCAGATTTCCTCGGCGGTCTGGGCGCGGTGGATTGCAGGGTTCGCCTCGTTTTCAAACTGGCGGGCGAGGATCGCCCCGGGGCGCTCGGCGACGATGCGTTCGGCCGCCTCCACGGCGCCACGCATCCCCTCAGCCGCGGGGGTGAGGACGAGCTCTGCGCCGTAGGCGCGCAGCAGGGTGCGACGTTCCCGGCTCATCGATTCGGGCATCGTGAGGACCACGTTGTAGCCGCGCGCCGCGCCCGCCATGGCGAGAGCGATCCCCGTGTTACCCGATGTTGCCTCGACGACGGTCCCGCCCGCCGGCAGCTCGCCGGAGTGTTCGGCAGCATCGAGGATCGCGACGCCAACCCGGTCCTTCACCGAATTCGCCGGGTTGAAGTATTCGAGTTTTGCCACGACCTCGGCCCCGCCCGGAGCGAGACGATTGAGGCGCACCAGTGGGGTGTGGCCGGTGAGAAATGTGACGTTATCAGCAATACGCATGTGGAGCTTCTCCTTGGATGTCGGGCGCCTGGGAAAGATTCCCGTTCATACCAGGGGAGCGTCGGGGATGCCCGCCTTGGCGGGGACGGGCACCGATTCTGGCCCGACGCTCTAGCGACAGCAGGCGGCGGCGCACCGGTGGCAGCACGAGGTGAGAGCGGTGAGTCCATGTGCGAACAGCAACCGGCTCAGCTCCTTCACGATCTCGAGGCCACGGCGCCGGGCTCTTGGCCGGGCGCTGCGGCCAGTCTAACCCCGCACCCGCGCGGGGGACAGACCTTCCAGCTAGCGGCGAACAGGAACCTCGCGCACCGTGGGAGGGCACGGCCTCGCACTCGCCTGCCCGGACGTGAGCGAGGCCAGCAACGAATCGAAGGCGTCGGCATCGCGATAGCTCACGGTGAAGAGCGCACGCGTGCCGTAGGTGACGTCGAGGACCGCGATGTCGTGGGCCTCAAAGAGGGAATGCCAGCGGCCCGCATCTGCGGCGCTCGCCTCCACCTGCCAGGTCGGTTGAGTGACGAGGCGCACCGTGGTGGCGGCGTCGAGCGTCGCGCTCACCGTGTCGGAGTAGGCCCGAACCAGCCCGCCCGTGCCGAGCTTGATCCCACCGAAGTAGCGCACCACGAGGACGGCGACGTCGACGAGTCCGCTGCCCCGAAGCGTCTGGAGCATGGGCATGCCCGCCGTGCCCGAGGGCTCGCCGTCGTCGGAGGAGCGCTCGATCGGATTGCCCTCACCGCGCACGCTGAAGGCGGTGCAGTGATGACGAGCATCAGGATAGGTAGAGCGCAGCTCCTCAAAGAACGCTCGGGCGTCCCCTTCGCTTGCAATGCGCTGCGCGAAGCCGAGGAAACGGGAGCGTTTGATCTCCAGTTCGGCACACGCGCGCGTGCCGCGCGCCAGGGTGATGGGATCCACGGCCCCATTGTGACAGGTAGGCGGTGTTCGTTCTCGCCGGCATGGGGCCATGTGGCGCGGGGAGGAATCGGCGGCTATGCTGGAGCGGTTGCGATCCGGCTGTGGCCGAAATCGCAGTCTGCTCGCCGCCGCGAGGTAGCAATCGACTCACTGAGCGTGGCAAGCTAGGCAACGGCTTTTGTTCTCACATATGGAAAGGAGCGGCAGGGCACATGGCAGTTCCGAAGCGCAAGATGTCCCGCAGCAACACCCGCTCTCGCCGGTCCCAGTGGAAGGCTGAGCTCCCCGAGCTCGTCACCGTTCGCGTCCAGGGCCGCGAGATGAAGATTCCGCGTCGCCTCGCGAAGGCGTACCAGCAGGGCCTCGTTGTTCAGGACTAACTGAGACTCGTTCGTGCGGGCCGCTCCTCAAGGAGCGGCCCGCACGTGTGTGATGTGCCGCTCGCCCCGCGCGTTTCGTTCATCCCCCGCCCGGCACAACAGCGGCCCACACAGCACAAAACCCGCACCGAAGTGCGGGTTTTCGTTGTCGGGGCGACAGGATTTGAACCTGCGACCCCCTGCTCCCAAAGCAGGTGCGCTACCAAGCTGCGCCACGCCCCGTGCGAGTGAACATCTTAGCAGCCCTCGCGGAGTGCTCGGCGCATCGCCCGCGGTGGGAAGGGTGCTAAGGACCACACCCGCGGGCGGGATCCCCGATTTACGCCAGGTTGCCCTAGGCGGTAGAGTGTGGGGGCGTCCCAACGGAAACGTTGGGTCCCGCTGCGGATGTAGCTCAATGGTAGAGCCTCTGCCTTCCAAGCAGATGGTGCGGGTTCGATTCCCGTCATCCGCTC
>JAUNVA010000004.1:9112-155279 GCA_030537895.1 Bowdeniella nasicola | reverse complement strand
AGGGTAGTGAGCTTGGTCGTGGTCGTGGTGGCCCGCGCTGCATGTCCTGCCCCACTAAGCGCACCGGAATCTAAAAGACAACACGATACGACAACACAACCTTTCACAACCAAGGAGAAACACCTATGAAGCACGCACTGCACGGACGCCATTTCCTGAAGGAACTAGATTTCACGCCGGACGAGTGGCGTTCGCTGCTGGAGCTCGCTGAAGAGCTGAAGGCCGCGAAGAAGAATGGCACCGAAAAGCAGACCCTGAAGGGCAAGAACATTGCCCTCATCTTCGAAAAGACCTCGACCCGCACCCGGTGCTCGTTCGAGGTGGCCGCCTACGATCAGGGTGCGAACATCACCTACCTCGATCCGGTCTCCTCCCAGATGGGACACAAGGAGTCGGTGGAAGACACTGCCCGCGTCCTCGGCCGCTACTACGACGGCATCGAGTTCCGCGGCAAGGAGCAGAGCCACGTGGAGACCCTCGCCGAGCTTTCCGGCGTCCCGGTCTGGAACGGCCTGACCGACGACTGGCACCCCACCCAGATGCTGTGCGACATGCTCACGATGAAGGAGCATTCCGGCAAGGACTACAAGGACATCTCCTTCGCCTACCTCGGCGATGGCCGTAACAACATGTCGAACTCGCTCATGATTTCGGGCGTCATGCTCGGCATGGATGTGCGCATCGTCGGTCCGAAGTCCCTGTGGAACGAAGACAAGTGGATCCAGAAGGCCAAGGAGATCGCCGAAAAGACCGGTGGCAAGATCACTCACACGGACGACCCGAAGGAAGGCGTGAAGGGTGTTGACTTCCTCTACGCCGACGTGTGGGTCTCGATGGGTGAGCCGAAGGAGGTCTGGGATGAGCGCATCGCGCTGCTGAAGGACTACCAGGTGAACCAGGAGCTCATGGACGCGACCGGTAACCCGGACGTGAAGTTCCTGCACTGCCTGCCGGCCTTCCACGATCGCAACACGACGGTCGGCGAAGACATCTACCAGAAGACCGGTCTGGAGTCGATGGAGGTTACGAACGAGGTCTTCGAAGGCCCGGCCTCCGTGGTCTTCGATCAGGCCGAGAACCGGATGCACACCATCAAAGCCGTGATGGTCGCAACCCTCGGGGAGTAGTTCATGCGCATCGTTGTAGCACTCGGAGGAAATGCGCTCCTCGAGCGTGGACAGAAGCCCGACGCCCGCCTGCAGATTGACAACGTCAACACTGCCGTCGACGCGCTTGCGCCTCTGGCCGCCGAACACGAGTTCGTCGTGACCCACGGCAATGGCCCTCAGGTTGGCGTGATCGCGCTGCAGTCGGCCAACGACCCGAAGCTCTCGGAGCCCTACCCGTTCGATACGCTCGGCGCGATGACGCAGGGCATGATCGGCTACTGGCTCCAGCACGCCTTCGGTAACGCACTGCCCGACAACCGCGTGGTGTGCACGGTCAACCAGACACTCGTCGATAAGGACGACCCGGCGTTCGCGAACCCCACGAAGTTCGTCGGAGAGGTCTACACGGAAGAGCAGGCGAAGGAATTCGAGGCCGAGCGCGGCTGGGTCATGAAGCCTGACGGCCCGCACTTCCGCCGTGTGGTCGGTTCACCCGACCCGCAGTCCATCGTCGAATCCGACGTGGTGAAGGACCTCGTCAACTCCGGTGTAACCGTCATCTGCTCCGGCGGCGGCGGCATCCCGGTCTACCGGGATTCCGACGGTAAGCTCCGTGGCGCGGAAGCGGTTATCGATAAGGATCTCTCCGGTGCGATCCTCTCGGAAGAGGTAGGCGCCGATATGTTCGTGATCCTCACCGATGTGCCTGCCGTCATGGAAGATTTTGGCACCCCGGACCAGCGCGAAATCAACCGTTCGACTCCCGAGGAGATGCGCGCGAAGGGCTTCGCCGCCGGCTCCATGGGCCCGAAGGTTGAGGCCGCATGTCGCTTCGTGGAAAAGACCGGAAAGGCTGCTGCGATTGGCCGCCTTGCCGATGCCCCGAAGATCATTGCCGGCGAAGCCGGCACCATCATCACTCGCGACGGGAAATTCCCCGCGTAAGACCCCGGGGTGGGGGAGGCCCGGCTTCCCCCACCCCCCACAGATTTCTTCGAGCACCCGATGTTCGAAGGATGCCGACGGGCACAAACTTTGTGCCGTCATCACCGGGGGGCGAAGTAGCCCGCCGGAGAAACGAAGGAGTTACACCTATGGCGAAGATCGTCAACTCATGGAACGACTTTGACCCGCTGAAGCACGTCATCGTGGGTCGCGCCGATAACTCGGTCATTCCCCCCGAGGAGCCCGCCACCTCCGAGAAGGTGCCGGTTGACTCCGAGATGCGTGGAATGTGGGGACCCCGCCCCACCGAGACCGTCGAGAAGGCGAACGCTCAGCTCGACAACCTCGCGAAGGTGCTTGAGGACAACGGCGTCAAGGTCGACCGCCCGACCCCGCTGCAGTGGAACCAGCCGGTTATCACGCCGGACTTCCGTACCGACTCGATGATGACCTGCATGCCGCCCCGCGACGTGCTGCTCACGATCGGCCCGGAGATTATCGCTGCGCCGATGTCCTTCCGTTGCCGCTACTGGGAGTACCTGGCCTACTGGCCGCTCCTCAGCAAGTACTTCGATGAGGACCCGGAGTTCATCTGGTCGCAGGCCCCGCGCCCGCGCCTGACGGACCGTTCCTACAAGCACAACTACTACGACGAGAAGATCACGCTGGAGGAGCGCCTCGAGCGCACCGCCAACAAGGACTTCGTCACGACCGAAGAGGAAATCATGTTCGACGCGGCCGACGTGCTGCGCCTGGGCAAGGACCTCTTCATCCAGCATGGCCTCACCACCAACCGGAAGGCCATGGAGTGGTTCAAGCGTAAGTACCCGGACTTCCGGATTCACGCGGTGAACTTCCCCGGCGATCCGTACCCGATTCACATCGACGCGACCTTCGTGCCGCTGCGTCCGGGTCTGATCATTAACAACCCGCACCGTCGTATGCCCGAAGAGCAGCGCAAGATCTTCGAGGCCAACGACTGGGAGATCGTGGATGCCGCAATGCCGGCCCACGACACGCCGCCGCCGCTGTGCTACTCCTCCGTCTGGCTGTCCATGAACTGCCTCGTGCTCGATCACAAGACCGTGATCGCTGAGGCTTCTGAGGTCAACCAGCTGGAGCAGCTTGACAAGCTCGGCATGAACGTGATCCCCGTTCCGTTCCGCGATGCCTACGCGTTCGGTGGTGCCCTGCACTGCGCGACCGCGGACGTCTACCGCGAGGGCGGCTGCGAGGATTACTTCCCGAACCAGGTCGAGGATCCCACCCTCGTCTAAGGTTTCACCAATCCCCGCTGGGGCTTCTAAGCCCCAGCGGGGTACCCCGCCTCCCCCGTACGGCGAGCCCCCTTTTCTTAGAAACGATCACGGCTGGAGAGCCAGCCCTGAAGCGAAAGACCCCCTCATGAATGCTGACACCACAGTGACGCCAGACGGTACCGTTCTGACGGGCTCTGCAATGAACAAGAAGCTTGGCTTCACGGCAATGATCCTGTCCGCCACTGGCATGGGCCTGGTGGGCACCTTCTCCCGCCTTGCGACTCCCGTCGACCCGGATACCGGCGCTCGCTACATTACCGGCGACTTCCTGGCATTTGGCCGGATGGCGGTCGGTGCGATCGGAATGCTGGTCATCATCCTGGCTGTGAAGAAGCTGCCGAAGCTTAAGTCCACCAAGCTGTCGTTTACCGTCGTGGCCGGTGGCTTTTGCATTGGTACGTCACTTGCGCTCTACGTCTCCTCCACGCTGATGACCTCGATCGCGAATGCGGTGTTCCTCATCTACACCGGCCCACTCTTTTCTGCGATCCTCGCGTGGATCTTCCTGAAGGAAAAGATCTCGCTGACCAATGCCGGATTCCTCGTCATGGTGTTTATCGGCATGCTCATGACGATCGGCATCATCGACTACACCACCGAAGGTGGACTCGACTTCGCGCTGAAGATCGGTGCGGATCCCGCCTTCCCCAACAAGGTCATTGGTGACATCTTCGGACTCGGATCAGGCCTGTTCTACGGTCTGGCCCTCTTCTTCTACCGCTACCGAGGAGATATTGATTCTGAGGTACGTGGATTCTGGAACTTTATTTTTGGTGCCATAGGCGCGCTCGTCGTGATGGTTTTGCGTTTCACGATGCTCGACGACACGAATCCGATTCGCGTGATGGAAGGCCACCACTGGCTGTGGGCGTTTGCGCTCTTCCTCGTGTCCGGTTTCTTCGCGATCGGCCTGCTCGTCGTTGCCGGTAAGAACCTCTTGGCAGTCGAATTGTCGACCACCTCCTACTGGGAGTGTGTGGTCGCCCTAGTACTCGGCATCCTCATCTGGAAGGAAGCCCTCACCCCGATCGGCGCAATCGGTGGCTTGCTCATTATTCTCGGCGGTATGGGGCCGGTACTGACCGGACTCGGTGGCGCGAATAAGAGACGGCGTGCCAATAAACGCGCGAATCAGGAACGGGCGCAGGCGGCATCTTCGAGCTAAGACCACCGCCGGCGGGGGAACGGATGGCCCCGCCGGCGGTTTTCATTATCCATGCGTGTGCTGACCGCTACCTGAATGCTTTTACTCGCACTAGACTAGACATTGACTATATTGCGACTGGGAGGCGCTACCAATGTCTGAGACTGCTTCGACTCAAGCCCCTGATACGCCACCGGATCCTGAGGTGGAGCATCACGAGAAGATGAAGACGCTCCGCAAGGCCGCGGTGGCGAGCTTCATCGGAAACTTCGTCGAATGGTTCGACTACGCATCGTACGCATATCTTGCCGCCATCATCTCGACGGTGTTTTTCCCCGCCGAAGATGATCCAGCAACGCGGCTACTGTCGACGTTCGCCATCTTCGCCCTGTCCTTTATCCTGCGTCCCATCGGTGGCGCCGTATGGGGGAACTGGGGAGACAAGTACGGACGGCGGTCCGCTCTCTCGTGGTCCATCTTGCTGATGACCGGCGCAACTTTCTGTATCGGCTTGATCCCGCCGTACGCCCGGATCGGCTGGGCGGCCCCAATCCTCTTGCTTCTCTTCCGTATGATCCAGGGCTTCTCGGCCTCCGGCGAATACGCGGGAGCCGCGACCTTCCTCGCGGAGTATGCGCCGCGTAAGCATCGTGGCCTCTACACCTGCCTGGTGCCGGCCTCAACCGCGACGGGCCTCCTCGTTGGTTCGTTGACGGTTGCGTTCCTTCACGCGATTCTCTCCACCCCGGACCTCAACGGCTGGGGTTGGCGTATCCCCTTCTTGCTTGCCGGACCGCTCGGCCTCGTGGGCCGCTATATCCGGGCGCACTTGGAAGACTCTCCTGTCTACCGGGAGATGCAAGAAAAGGTCGAGGAACAGATCGGCAAGCACACGACGCTGGGCTACCTGTTCCGCAACCATTGGCGCGAGATGCTGATCGCCTTCTCCGTCGCGGCCCTCAACGCTGTGGGCTTCTACATGCTGCTGACCTATATGCCGACCTACCTCAAGGATGAGTTGGGTTTCGACCAACAGCTCACCTTCATCGCCGAATCCATTACGCTTACCGTCTATGTGCTGCTGATTTTCAGCATGGGACGCCTCTCCGACAGGTTTGGACGCCGCACCATGCTGATCATCGCGTGCATAGGTTTCATCATTGGGGCGGTGCCACTCTTCTCATTGCTCGACGGCGCGACGTTCGCCGCGGTCGTAGCGATCGAGATCGTGTTCTGTATCTTGCTCACGACGAATGACGGCACGCTCGCAACGTTCCTTGCCGAGACGTTCCCCACGTCGGTGCGCTATACGGGCTTCGCCCTCAGCTTCAACCTGGCGAACGCCGTCTTTGGCGGTACTGCGCCCTACATTTCGACGTGGCTGATCAACAAGACAGACAATATCTTGGCGCCAGCCTGGTACCTCGTGGGGGTGTCGGTCCTCGCGTTGGTCGGCATGGTCGCGTCCCGTGAACGGGCCTATGAGGCACTGCGATAGGACGCTAACCCGCGCGTTGGTAGTGCGCTCGCTATGCTGCCGCTAACGCTACTCCGCGGCTGACCTGCATCGGTCAGCCGCGGAGCCTTGAAAGGAGGGAGTGATGACACGCGAGAGCGGAGCTCCGCCGGTTGTGACCCGGAGGGCTCGAGGTGAGCTGCGCCGTCAAAAACTCGTTGACGCCGCAGCTGCCATCATTCGAGAAGAGGGGCCCGTTGCGGTGACGCATCGGGCCGTGGCGAAACGTGCGGGGTGTTCCCTGTCGGCAACCACCTACTACTTCACGGGCCTCGACGAATTACTCGCCGAAGCGGGGCAGATCAATATCCGCCTGTGGGCGCGCCGCGCGGAACACGTGGCGACGGAAGTGGAGCGCCAACCCGTCCCCACCACGCTCGACGGTGTCATCACGGTCCTTTTACGGGCGTGCCTGCCCGCCTCCGAGGCACTCGAAAACCACTATCTTCAGCTACTTCAGGCCGCTTCCATCGCGCCGGTCGCACATGCCTACGCGGCCGGGCGGCAACGCCTGGATGATGCCATCGGTCGAGTCCTACGCCGCGTCGGGATCGATATCGCACCCGAGCTCGTGATCGCTGTCGTCGACGGCGCAGCCGTCTCAGCACTCTCGGAAGGCCGAGGTGTGCGGGAGACCGCCCACGATCTGCTCGCCGAAATCCTCTAAGCAAGACCGTTCTCGCATGGTGAGCATAATTCGCGTCGAGGAGCGACGCGCGTTAGCGTCGAACGTGACCATCCAGAGCAGCTGAGAGACCCGGATCCGTGATGCTGCAGCAACCCCCCGCACGGGCGTGGGTGCTACCGCCGGGACCGATGGAGGACCACCACCGTGATTACCCTCGAAGGGGTCGGAAAACAGTACGACTCCGTGACCGCGCTCGATGACGTGAACCTGCACGTCGACGCGGGGACGATCCATGGCATCGTCGGCCCATCAGGAGCCGGCAAGTCCACCCTGGTGGGATGCCTCACCGGACTTGTTGTGCCGTCAGCCGGACGCGTCGTCGTCGACGAGGTTGAAGTGTCGGCCGCTCACGCGAAAGCCCGACGGGCCTTACGACGGCGGATCGGTATGGTCTTCCAGCACGTCAACCTTTTTGATCAGCGCACGGCCGCCCAAAATATCGCCTACCCGCTCTCGATCACGAAGGCACCCCGCACCGAGATCTCCGAGCGCGTGGACCAACTCCTCGACATCGTGGGTCTTGCGGGCCGCGGCGGCGCCTACCCCTCCCAACTCTCGGGTGGCCAAAAGCAGCGCGTCGGTATCGCTCGAGCCCTTGCGACTCGGCCACCGGTCCTCCTGGCAGACGAGCCGACCTCCGCGCTGGATACGGAAACCACCGCCTCTCTCCTTCAGTTATTGCGTGAGGTGTGTGATGAGCTCGGTGTCACAATCGTGATCGTCACTCACGAGATGAGTGTGGTGCGTGAAATCTGCGACTCCGCAACGCTCCTTTCGGCCGGGAAGGTTGTGGAAAGTGGGACGCTCGAAGAAATCGTTGCCGACCCCACCTCCAAACTCGCCCGCGCTCTCGTGCCGCCGCCGACCATCCCCGAAGACGGCTACCTCGATGGCCACACCGTGCTCGACGTCATGTTCACTTCCCACCCCGGAGAACCCACGGGTGCGAAGGTCCTCTCCCTAGTCGCACGCCACGGTGGGGACATCGCCTCCGGCACCTTCGAGACCATCGGCCACTCCCAGGTAGGCCGGCTCGCCGTCTCACTGCCGCCAGAAGGTGTCCAGGGAGCACGCGACGACCTGTGGATCGAGGGGCACACCGTGCAGATCCGACGTGAGAACGGAAGAGAGGTCGCGCTATGATCGCCCACGCTTCCGCCTACCTCGCCGTGTACGTTCCGGGCTTTGTCGACCTCGCATCCTTCGTGGCAGACAAGCCCACGTGGTTTGACAACCCCACCATTACGAAGCGGCTGTGGCCGGCGACTCTCGAGACGATCTATATGACGGCGTTCTCATCGCTCATCACAATCGTCTTGGGATTACCGCTTGGACTCGCACTTGTCGCCACCTCCAAGCGCGGGATTTGGCCAAACCGAGCGCTCAACTCCGTGCTCGGCGCGATCGTGAACATCGGGCGGTCCATCCCGTTCATCATCCTCATGATTGCCCTCATTCCGCTCACCCGCGCCGTCATGCAGACGGCCATTGGGTGGACGTCCGCCGTACTGCCGCTCGCGGTCGCCGCTATTCCGTTCTTTGCCCGCCTGGTTGAGACGAGCGTGCTTGCCGTCGATCCGGGCAAGGTGGAAGCCGCCACGATGATGGGAGCGACCAACCGTCAGGTGATGTTCGGCGTGCAATTGCGTGAAGCACTACCCGGCATTATTCAGGGCGTCACCGTGTTGGTCATCACTGTTGTCGGCTACTCCGCGATCGCGGGTGTCCTCGGCGGTGGAGGCCTTGGTACCCTCGCCTACAACTACGGCTACCAGCGCTACCAGGCGGACACGATGATCGCGACCGTCGTGGTGATCGTGGCGCTCGTCCAGCTCGTACAAATGCTCGGCGATATGTGCAGCCGGTTGGTGGATCACCGCTAGGCACCCACCGGCCGGAGCATCGTCAAGCTCGCCAAGCACCCCAATCTCACCGGGACCGACGTCCCGATGAACCCGAAAGGACCCCTACCATGAAGACCACCCGCATCGGCGTCATCGCCGCCGCATCCTCCCTCCTTCTCGCCCTGTCCGCCTGCGGCTCCGATTCCGAGCCCTCGTCGGATGGCGAGACCGCCGCTCCCGCCGACGGTGGGGAAGGTACGACCGAACTGACCGTGGGAGCCTCGCCTGTGCCGCACGCCGAGATCCTGAACTTTGTGCAGGACAACCTCGCGGCCGACGCCGGTCTCGATCTGAAGGTTGTGGAGTACACCGACTACGTCCTTCCGAACGTGGCCCTCTCCGAAGGTGACCTGGACGCAAACTACTTCCAGCACCTGCCCTACCTCGAGGCTGAGATCGCCGAGAAGGACTACACCTTCAAGCACTTTGACGGTGTGCACATTGAGCCCTACGGCATCTACTCCGAGTCCCTGGAGGACATTAGCGACCTGCCGGAGGGCGCGAAGGTTGGGATCTCCAACGACCCGTCGAACCAGGCGCGCGCCCTGAACCTGCTCGTCGAGTCCGGCCAGCTGGAGAAGATCGACAAGGAGGACGTCTCGATCGTCGATTACGACGGTGACGACGCCGCCAACCCGAAGAAGCTCGAGTTCGTGGAGGCTGAGGCCGCCGCCCTACCGCGAGTGCTGCCGGACGTCGACATTGCGATCATCAACGGCAACTTCGCGCTGGAGGCGGACCTCAAGCCCGCTGAGGACGCGATCCAGCTCGAGTCCGTGGAAGGCAACCCCTACGCGAACGTGCTCGTCTATGACGAGAACACCGACAAGCTGGAGGCGATCACCAAGCTCGATGAGCTGCTGCACTCCGATGAGGTGGCCCAGTTCATCAAGGAGACCTGGCCCAACGGTGAGGTGATCTCCGCCAAGAATTAAGTCCTGCACGCGGGCCATCCGGCTCGCACCCCACCCACATTGGGAGGGGCAGGTCCATCGCTGAGACAGGTGTGGTCAGTACTTAGTCGACGATCCCGTAGAGGCGATCACCGGCATCGCCGAGCCCCGGAACAATGTAGGCTTGTTTGTTTAGGCACTTATCAACGGCGGCGGTGACGATCGTGACGTCGGCGCGGTCTCCGATGCTCTCCTCGAGCGCTGTCACTCCTTCGGGGGCGGCCAGCAGGCAGAGGCAGGTGACGTCGCGTGCTCCCCGTTCGAGTAGGTAGTCGATGGCGGCAATGAGCGTGTGACCCGTCGCGAGCATGGGATCGAGGACGTAGCACTGCCGGCCTGAGAGATCGTCGGGCAGGCGGTTCGCGTAGGTCTCAACCAGGAGGGTCTCATGGTCGCGCTTCATCCCGAGGAAGCCGACTTCCGCCGTCGGCAACATGCGGGTCATACCCTCCAGCATGCCGAGGCCAGCGCGCAAAATGGGGACGACGACGGGGCGCGGTGAGGACAGATGGGTGCCGGTGGTCGGCGCGACCGGAGTTTCGATGTCTCGCGGTTCGGTAGCGACGTCCCGGGTGGCCTCGTAGGCGAGGAGGGTCACGAGTTCGTCGGCCAATTGGCGGAACGTGGCGGACGGCGTGGACTTGTCGCGAAGGACGGTGAGCTTGTGGGCGATGAGCGGGTGATCGGCAACGTGCAGACGCATACCTCAACGGTACCGTGGATACATGCAGACCGGCAGGGACCAGCGGGGCGCGCCGCCGAGCGGGCGGCGCGCTTCCTCGGATCTGCCTGGGTGGGTGGAGTACACGTACGGTGCGGCGATGGGGCGGGCCCTGGGCTTCGCGCGGCACGCGAGCGCGGCCGGTGAGGTACCCATCGGCGCCGCGGTGGTGACTGCCGACGGCGTCGTCGTCGGGACGGGACACAACAGGCGCGAGAGGGACCACGATCCCACCGCTCACGCCGAGATACTCGCCTTGCGCTCTGCAGGGCGCACGCTCGGGACATCCCACCTGGATGGTTGCACCCTCGTCGTCACCGTGGAGCCGTGCACGATGTGTGCCGGCGCGGCGGTGCTTGCGCGTGTGGAGCGAATCGTGTTCGGCGCGTGGGAACCGAAGACGGGGGCGTGCGGCTCGCTGCGTGATGTCCCGCGCGATACGCGCGCCACTCATCGCTGTGAGGTCATCGGTGGTCTGCGTGCGGACGAATGCGCCGCACTCATGGAGAGCTTTTTCCGGGCCCGTCGGCACGGCACATAAGTGGGGCCAGGGGGCTGCTGGGATCGCCGTCCAGAGTTGGTGCCAGCGGCGCCAACCCGTTAGGATGATTCGGCGAGGTAGCGTGTCCGAGCGGCCGAAGGTGCAGCACTCGAAATGCTGTGTGGTGTCACAGCCACCGTGGGTTCAAATCCCACCGCTACCGCCAGCGAGAATCCCCGGGATCATGCGGAAAACATGGCCCCGGGGATTCCTTAATTGCAGGTGCGTTCCATATACGTTCCATAGCGGACCGTTATCCAGTGTGACGAGAGATGAGAGACGACCGCCCCAAAGCGCCGGGCACGGGCTGTCCGTAGACACACGAAAAGCTGCCGGGGCGGTATGGCGGTGCGGGCGAGGCGGCGGGCCTGTGCCGTGCAGGCCGGTCCCTTCCAGTGCTCCCGTACGCCGTCGGGGGGAAGCAGGCCGTGTCTCGAGTCGATTCGCGGCGGTGGTGAAACTCGGTGGCGCCAGCGTGTAGGGGGATGAGTGTGTGGATGAGCCGGTCGAGGACGGCGCTTCGGCCCGGGTCGTTAGGCAGCCTCGCGTTGGCGGCCTGGACGGTCGCGTAGTCTTCGAGTAGGGAGAATGAAGGAAGCCCGAAGGTCGGAAGTAAAGTACCTACCTCCGACCTTCGGGTCCCGGACTTATTGTCACCCCGCCCCTTCCGGAAAGGAAACACCATGACCAGGAACAGGAACCTGCTTCTCACACTGCTGATCGTGGCGCTCGCGGGCGTGGGGCTGCTCTCAGCGGGCAATGTCGTGTCGGCGGGGGTGCTCCACGCGGTGTGGGCGCTGTGGGGGGCACTCCTCGGTGGCACCCTCGCGCTAATGTTCAGCCGGAGCAGCGGGAAGGCGTGAGAGGCGTGGAACGCTATCTCACACGCACCGATATTGCCGCTCGCCTCGGGCTGAAGCCAAGCACGATCGCAAGCTACGCGAAGAAGGGGATGCTGCCCCCGCCCGATGCCCTCGTAGGGCTCGGTCAGCGCGGCACCTACGGGTGGCTCCCCGAAACGGTGGACGCCTGGCAGGCAGCCCGGCCACGCGCAGGCCGACGCCACCGAGCAGCGCGAGAAAGCCGCTAGGCAACGGGCAGGTCTTCCCGCAATGGGATGCCTGCCCGGCACCTAGGTGGCGGATGGCCGCCCATCCCTGGCCCCAGAAGCGTTCGACGAATCCAAAAGCAAGGGGAGGGCACCGCTGGTGTGGCACCTATTGATCGCCGGAGCGGGGTAATTCCCCGATAGTGATGGGTTCTCGCTCCCCGATGATCCGGGGCTCGGCAGGTGGTGCGCCGGAGGGTAGGGAGTGCGGCGGCGTCCTCGGCCTGGGTGGTTGGCTTGCCATGCATCAGTGACTTGGCCGGGCCAGCCGTATCTCTCCGCTCGCCCCTTGCTGATGACGGCGTTGGGTTCCGCGAGGCTCCCCGCCCCCCGGCGCTTCGTGCTAGAGGAGCGCGGCGTACAGGTCGCGGATCTCGTCCCGGGTCACCGGGCGTGGGTTGCCCGGGGTGCACACGTCGGCGTAGGCGTCGTCAGCCAGGTCGTCGAGGCCGTCCTCGGTCACGCCGACCGCGGAGATCGTGGTCGGGTTTCCGATGTCTTCCGTGAGCTGCGCGACCGCGTCGCAGGCCGCTTCACGGGCGTCCTCAAGGGGCATCGCCTGGGCATCCTCGACGCCGAAGGCCTCCGCGATATCGCGGTACTTCTCACCGGTGTACTCGGCGTTGAAACGCATGATCGAGGCGAGCAAAATCCCGTTCGCTACCCCGTGCGGGGCGTCGTAGCGGCCACCGAGTGGGTGCGCCATGCCGTGCACAAGGCCCAGGCCTACGTTCGAGTACCCCATGCCCGCAATGTAGGAGGCATAGGCCATCTTCTCGCCCGCCTCGATATCGCCCTCCACTGACTTCTTGAGGTTCGCCGCGATCATCTGGATCGCCGTGAGGTGGACAGAATCCGACAGTTCCCAGGCTCCCTTGGTGATGTAGCCCTCGATTGCGTGCGTGAGAGCGTCGAGCCCCGTGGCCGCCTTCAGGCCTCGGGGCATCGAATCGGTGAGGTCCGGGTCGACGATGGCGAGGACGGGGATGTCGTGCGGGTCAACGCAGACGAACTTACGCTGTTTCTCGGTGTCCGTGATGACGTAGTTGATCGTGGTCTCCGAGGCGGTTCCCGCTGTTGTCGGGATCCCAATGATCGGGATGGAGGGGTTCTTCGTGTCCGCCACGCCCTCCAGGGAGAGCACATCGCAGAACTCGGGATTGGCGGCGATGATCCCGATGGCCTTCGCCGTGTCCTGCGGAGAGCCGCCGCCCAGACCGATGAGGACATCGGCCCCCGAGTCTTTGAACTTCTCCACTCCCGCCTTCACGTTGGCTACTGGCGGGTTCGGGGCGACGTCGGAGAAGACCTCGTAGGGGAAGCCGGCTGCGTCAAGTGCCTCGGTCACCTTCGTGGCCACGCCATCGAGAAGGACGGCATCGGTGATGAGCAGAGCCTTGCTGAAATGTCGTGCCTTCAGTTCGGGAACCAGGTTATCGAGGGCGCCGCGCCCGAAATACGCGGTCTGGTTGAAGATCATCCGGTAAACCATGACTCGTTCCTTCCATCCGAAAATGCCAACACTTGGTATGGTTGCGTTATTAATGTAGTAATCTTCTGGCGCTCAAAATAGGGCCTTTAGTACCTGATGCCCGCGCCGATCCTTGAGTATTCGCGCCTGAGGCGTGAATAGTGAGAGGCTGGTTGTGGCGTCGGGAGCGACCGAACCTCGCATGTGTCAAGACAAAGTAAGTGATCCATCAATAGTGTGCTATGTGGCCGAAAGTTCGGTTCTTTCGGTTTCGTGTAGGTCTCTCGGCCCTCCCGTATCGGGTTGTGCGATCTCTATGATGAGGGGGTGAACTGGCTCACCCGGCACGTGGTGCAGATGGCCAGCGTCTTCACGGACGCGGCCACGCTCTTTGCGCGCCACTGGCCCGCACTCGTGACGCTGCTGTGTTCCGGCTTCGCACTGCGCTTCGGTGCGCTCTGGTTGGCGGGCCGCGCCTCTCACACGAGTTCGGTGCTTTCCGCGCTGATCCTCCCGCTCGCTCCTCTGTGCATGATCGCTGCGCTTGCCCTCATGCTCCGAGTGCTTGCTACCTCGCTTCCCGGCCTTCTCGCTGAGAATGAGGCTGGTCAGTGGCGCGCCCATATGAAGGCGACGGTAGTAGCGCTGATCCCCTTCCTCGCGATCTATGCATCGAACGGTTTCCTGAAGGAAGATATGCGCCGCTATGCCTACGACCAGGGCGGACTCGTCTGGGCGCAACTCGAACGCGGAGATTTCGCGGACGAAGTCCTCTTCAGCCGGATCCCGCTGCCCACGAGCGGCATCATCGTGGGAGTCGTCCTGATCGCCCTCGCGCTCCGCAAGTACATTGCGTGGAAGAAGCTGGCGTCTGCCTCGACCCTGTGGGCGTTAATCTCCGCCTACATCGAGGCCGTGTGGCTCACGAGCCTCGCCTACGTCTTCACCCTGAAGGTGGGCCAGCTCCAAGGTTGGGTCATGAACCGGCAGGTCGTGGACGATATCAACGTGTGGTGGCAGACCGCCTCGGAGACCTACACATTCCTCCACACGCTGGTCCTCACCCCCTTCACCTGGGTGGGTTCCCTCATTTCGTCCATCGGGGCGCTCATCGTGGTCCCCGTCGCGTGGCTCACCATCGGGGCGACCCTGTATGGCGCCGAGTTGAAGAAGGGTGAGCCGATCTTTGATGAGGAGGCCGCAACCGACCGCATCCGACGGCTTCCCAGTCCCGTGAAGCGCACGATCACGCATGTCGTCTCGCCCGTGACGACGCCGTTGAAGGCCGCGGTTGACGCGCTGCGCAAGATCGTGGTCGCGGGCTTCATCCCGATGGTGGCGTTCTGTGTGATTTTCGCGCTCACGGGGTGGCTTCGTATTGGCGTCGATGTCCTCGCTCACCATCTCCTTGGCCCCCGGCCCTCCGCACTGAACTTCGCCCTGGAGCCGGTGATCTCACTCGCAGAATCTCTCGTGTACTTCACGGTGACGCTGGTACTGCTCGCCGCTGGGGTGAGCCGGATTCTCACAGCGCACACGATCCGGGAAGAGGAGGCCGACATCGCGCCCGAGGCCTAGGGCAGCGGGAACTCCGCATAGACCGGCAGATCCCACCAGATTCGCACCGCGGTCGGCTCTATCCCGTCGGGAATGGCGACGACGAGGGTCGTGTCCCACTGCGGTGGGCGCTCCAGCCTCGAGTCGATGACGGTGCCGCTGAAGTAGTCGATCGTTGGGCCCTCGGCATCGGGCGGGAGACACGGGACGCTGAGATCTCGTGGCTCACTCGGATCCACGGTGGTGGCGGCACGCGGGAAATATTGGCGCCCACGCTCATCCAGGGCGACGACGGTGCAGCCGTCCGCGATGACCTTCGGACCGGCGGCAAGGGTGAAGTCGAATGCCCACAGGGTCGCACCCTCGACCGCCCTGAGGCCGCCGTGCGTCTCGACGTGGCGAGCCCCCTGGAAGGTGACGTCGATGTCGCGGGCGTAGGTGGCGCCCGCATTGACGAATTCGGAGACGTAGTGGGCGGTCGCGCCCGAAACGGTCACAGGGGCGGTGGGTTCACTCGGCCAGTAGATCTCGATCAGCCGATGACAGGACGCGAATCCGGCGGCGCCGAGGGCGAGGGGCAGGGCCAAAAGCCAGGCCCAGTTACGGCGTAGCCATCTCATCGCGGGCGCCCCCCATAGTGCGGTTCCGTGACGTCGAACGTCCCGGCCGAGTGGAGGAGCTCGGCCGCCTCCTCGGCATTCAGCGCTAGGTCGATGTCGGCGACGTCATCGCCGCTCGCGGAGGAGTAGTTGTAGACCCGCACATGCGCACCGGCCAGCGCTTCCTCGCCGACCTCGATCGCCATGGGACAGGAGATCGGTAGATCGGCCTGGGAGCCCCCGCATGCGAGAACCCCGCCGAAGGGCTGCGCCCCGCCGAAGACCGCTCCATTTCCGCCCACCACCTCGACCGGCGCCACGGCGGCCTCCTGGCCATTTGGCACGTAGGTGAGCGTGAAGGTCAGATAGACCGCGGAGGTTTGGGCGGTCAAGCCAAAGCGGGTGACGGTGCGGGCGGTGGCGACGTCGTCCACGGTTACCGTCCCCGTGCGGATCTGAACGGGTTCGCCCACCCGACCGGAGACCGGGAAGGTCTCGGTGAGGATCGCCTCGCGGTCCGGAAGGAGCGCATTGATGGATGACCCCGCGGCGAATGCCGCCACGGCAATCACTCCCGCGGAGAGCCTCATCATCGGTTTTGCCATGACTTCTCCCCGCACAGTGTGATGACGGTCAGTGGATCGTCAACGCGCCAGTAGTGGTGGCCGTCGAGGGCGGATTTCACCCACGTCGCATCGCGCACGATGAGGTTGACGTCGCAGGTCTGAGTCGCCGCGGGAACCGCCCAGATGGCCGTGTAGTCGCCAGGAATGCCGGGCTGGTACGCACCCTGGGTGAGACCGTCGAGGGCGCGTTCGATGCGTGGGTGGGGTAGCGCGGTCGGGATTCGTTCGCCGTCTTCCTCGAGGCTTAGCATCCCGGAGTCGAGTAGGTGGGTCGCGAAGGCGGAGTCTTCGATTGCCCGGTCGCTCGTGTTCGTGGCCGTGAAGATCACCCGGAGACACTGAGGGTAATCGCCAAACGCGTCGAGGCAGTCGTCATCAATGGTGGCGTCGTTGACTGTGAGGGTGAACGGCCCGGCAGCGAACTCCTCCCCGAGCGCCGTGTGGCTCGCCTCGTTCTCGACCTCGGCGAGTGCCGTGTCCCAGCCTCGGGTGAGGCCGACGACAACGATCACGAGGACCATGAGGGCGAGGACGACGTTTTTGACCGAAAGTAGGTCCTTGGTGACGGTCCACAGCCGGTAGAGGCGTTCCGAGAAGGAAGGAGCAGAGGGCTGTGAAGGCTCCTTAGCGGCCCCACCCTCGGGCGGCGGTGGCCCAGGAGTGGGGGAGGGGGTGTCCTCGCCGCTCACGATGTGATTGTAGTCCGCCCCCTCCGGGTGGCGGCAGGGGCTCTAGTCCCGAATTGTGGTGCACGCCCTGGAGCTCGTGTGCTCGTCATCGTTCGCGCGCACGGAGCAGGTCTCGTCCGTGCAGGCACGGTTTCGGATTCGCAGGTAGAGCGCAAGTGCGAGCGCCCCGAGGGCGAGGATGGCGACGTAGGGCTGCAGGGGTGCCCACCAGGACAGGGCCCCCGAGGCGCCCAGCAGTAGAAGCAGGATCTTGTTACACGCCGGACAGGCGACCGCGAAGAGCGCGAGGGTAAGCCCTCCGGCGAGGCGGGTGTCATCGCGTGGGCGTCGCGGGGCCTGCACGGCGAACCATGCAAAGGTCAGGGCGACGGTCGCAATGAGGACGGGGTACTCCCAGGCGCGTACGGGAACCTCCCTGCCGAAGATCGGGTTCGGGATGATGTCGGTGGGAAGACCGATGAAGAGGGCGGTGAGCAGCGCCCACCCCGCCGCCTTCAGCAGGCGGGACTTTTGATCCTGGGCAATCACGCGCATGGCGGCCAGGATAGCGTGCTTCCCGGTACGATGACCTGCGGCGCTGCACCGGCGCGCAATCGGCGGTGCAGCGCCGCGGGCTGATCGGGAACCTACTCGGTCGGGTTCTTCAGGGAGCGGAAGAGCAGGATGAAGAACATAACGAATGCCGCGGTGAGCAGGATGTGCCCCATCCCGGAAACGCCGGCTAGAGCCTTGGAATGCTCGAGGCCATCGAGCTGGCGCATCCCAATGACGGCCATCATCGTCGAGGTCAGCACGAGCCCTGCCTGGTAGGTCCAGAAGAACACCGTGAAGAGCGTCCCGCGGGCAAACCGAAAGACGGCTTCCACCACCATGAACAGGAGCATCATCGTGGTGCCCAGTACAAGCAGGTGGGTGTGGAGCACGGACAACTGAGTGAAAGAGTCGAAATCGAGGCCGCGGGTGATCTCGCGATAGCCGAGGCCACCGAGCAGACCAAGGGCGGTATAGACGGCGGCGGCGATAGCGAAGAAACGGACACGGGTGGATTCATGTAGTGACATACCCCCATCATGTCGACACGATGTCGACAAAACTAGCCGAGAGGGTATGACCTTGGTCATGATCGGCCTGTGAGGGGTCTGCCGTGCAGTCAGCGTGGTGGCGCAAAGATGTGCGGACCGCCCGCGGAGCGCAGCCTCGCGGGTGAGCACTCGGCGACGAAATCCTCCGCGGTCGTGACCGCGGGCAGGCCGAGGCTTTGCGCACACCACCGCACGACGTCAGCACCCGTCCACCCGCAGCTGCGCAATTCTTCGAGGGTCACGGCGCCGTCGCGCTTGGCCAGGCGAACCCCAGAGGGATTCACGACGAGCGGCACATGGGCGTACGTCACCTCGGGCAGACCGAGAAGGTGGGCAAGGTAGGCCTGGCGCGGGGAGGAGGACAGGAGGTCCACCCCGCGGCACACCTGGTCGACCCCCTGGTGGGCGTCATCGAGAACGGACACCAGGTTATATGCCAGGACGCCGTCGCCGCGGCGCAGTACGAGATCGTCCACCGACCCACAAACCTCACGCCTCGCGTCCGGTGGAGCCTCCGGCGCGACGCCATCGAGGAGTTCGTTCACCGTCCAGTGCGTCACCTCGGCCCGCAGTCGGATCGAGGGGCGGCGCCCCGCCGCCGCGAGGCGCTTGCGCTCGACCGCGCGCGTGGCCTCGTCCAGGTTGCGGCACGTTCCGGGATAGGCGCCGGGTGGACGGTGCGGCGCGCTGGGAGCTGCGGCGATGTCCCTGCGAGAGCAGTAGCATTCGTACGTGCGCCCTGCGTCGGCGAGCGTGGCGAGAGCGGCCGCGTGCGCGTCGGTGCGCTTCGACTGATAGAGCACAGGCTCCTGCCATGTGAGTCCCAGGGCGGCGAGGTCCGCCAGTTGCCGCTCTGCAGCACCCTCGCGCACCCGGTCGATGTCCTCCACCCGCATCACGAAGCGCCGCCCGGAGCGGGAGGCCAGGGCGTAGGCAACGAGTGCGGTGCGCAAGTTTCCTACGTGCAGATCGCCCGACGGAGAGGGGGCATATCGCCCCGCTCCGACGTGCGATGAACAGAACGTCGCGATCTCGCTCGAGTGGGTCATAGCTCCACAGTAAGGGGATAATCAGGCCATGCACGCCCTCACAAAACTCCGCAACCTCGCCTCCGATCGCATCTGGTTTGCGCCGCTACTCGCCGCCATCGGTGCGGCGATTACAGCCATCGTCTTATCGAACGTTTACGTGCCATCGGAATATGTGCTGGCTCGCTTCCTGTGGCCGGGCGACAACTCGGCCGCAGCCGACATGTTGAGCTTCATCGCCTCCTCGATGCTCACGGTCCTCACGACGACGATCTCGATGACCCTCATCGTCCTGCAGGTTGCGTCAGGCCAGTACTCGAGCCAGCTCCTGCGCGACTACATCCAGTCGCGGGCGGTGCGAGGCATCTTTGCGGTGTTCATTGGCGTCTTTGTTTACAGTCTTCTCCTCCTGCGCTCAGTGGAAGCCCAGACGCGCGATAAGCCGCCCCAGATCGGCATTGCCGTGGCGATGCTCCTGGTGCTCGCAGCGCTTGCGACGTTCGTCTGGTACGTCTCTCGTGTGGTGGCGATGGTGCGTGTCGACAGCATTATCGAAGCGGCTACCCAGCGGATTGAAAATCTCTATCGCGAACATCGCAAGAAATGGAGCGAACCGCACGAGGTCCCTGAAATCCCGGAGCATGCCCGACCGGTGCGCGCGAACGAGTCGGGGTATGTGCGCTCCATTTCGATGTCGACAGCCGCCCGCTGGGCACAGAAGAACGATGCCGTCCTCGTGATCGCCGTCGCTCCGGGAGATCCCGTCATCGCCGGCCAAACCGTGGCATGGGCCTTCGCCCGCACTGGCACGCTCGACGACGACGTCCAACTGCCCGGTTCCGTCGTCTACATCGAGCACGAGCGAGTTTCGGACGCCGACATCCGACTCGGGATGCATCAACTCTCAGATATCGCCGTGCGGGCGCTCTCCCCGGGGACTAACGACCCGACGACGGCTGTGCATGCCATTAACCAGGCGATTTCGATCGCACGTATGATCGCCGACCGTCCCCTGCACCATGAGTGGCTGGCCGATGACGACGGGATCTTGCGGGCGTTCGCCCCGGCGCCCTCGACAATCGACTTCTTGCAGGAGATCGTGGGCCCGGTTCGGCGCTACGCCACGGCAGAACCCGCGGTGCTGATCCAACTGCTCCGCCTCCTTGCCGTCGTCGAGGAGGGCACGGAGTCTGCAGAGGTGATCGCAATGGTGCGGGCTGAACGGCGCCGCATCGTGGAGAGTGCCCGTGAGCTGATGGTCCACGACGACGACTTCGAGATGGTGGAAGAGATGTCTACTCTTCGGGCGGTGCGCCGCTCCTCGCGAATCACCGGACCGGAGGCCGATATTGTCGATGACATTCACGACCAGGACGACGCCAGCGAGAGTGAGGCGGCCGCCGAGCAAGAGGACGACGGCGAGCGCGCGACCGACGATCCCGGCCAAACGGAGGTGGGCGACGCCACGGAGGCCCATCCGAACGGCGTCGAGCGATAGACCGGGGGCTCACCCGGCGTCGGCTGGACCTAGCGGGACTCTGGCTCCTCAGCCTCGAGCGCCGCGAGCACGGTCGTTGTGACGTGATCGAGCGCCCGCAGGCCCTCCTCGCCGAGCGCGTCGATGAACACCCGGCGGACCAGCGCGACGTGGTCGGGGGCGGCCGCGTGGATCGTCCGCCAGCCCTCCTCGGTCAGGCCGACGATGACGCCGCGGCCGTCGCGTGGACAGGCGGTGCGGGTCACGAGGCCGCGCCGCTCCATTCTGCCCAGGTGATGGGAGAGGCGGGAACGTTCCCAACCGGCCGCCTCGGCGAGCGCAGAGGTGCGGATTTTGCCTTCCTTGGCCTCGGAGACATGCACGAGCACCTGGAAATCCTGCAGTGAAATCCCGTGGTCGACCTGTACTTGGCGTCCTTGAGCCCACGTGAGGTCTCGCACCATTGCGAGGTAACGACGCCAAGCAGCCTGCTCACGGTCAGACAGCCAACGAGGCTGGATAGACATGGCGCAATTCTATCTGCGGGCCCGGCACCCCAAGGGGGGTATGAGGTCCCAGATCCCCGCCATGACGGGCAAGACGAACACCGCCACTCCGGTGTGATGGCCGTCATGGCGAATGGCGTGCCGATCGGGAATATCCACATGGGGGACATAGTTGAGTTAAGTAGACTCAAGTTTGGTCGACCTCGATTTGACATGGCGAGCTGAGCGGGCAAACTTGAGTGCAGACCACTCAACTTCGAGATCCCAAGGTCCGGGTCCCGCCCGCCACGCGGCGGCGGTCCGGCCCGGAAGAATGGAGCATCACACATGGCACGTGCAGTAGGAATTGACCTCGGCACCACAAACTCGGCGATCGCCGTCCTCGAGGGCGGCGAGCCCACCATCATCGCGAACGCGGAGGGCACCCGGACGACCCCGTCCGTCGTTGCCTTCTCCAAATCCGGCGACGTCCTCGTCGGCGAAATCGCGAAGCGTCAGGCCGTCACCAACGTTGACCGCACCATCGCGTCGGTCAAGCGTCACATGGGAACCGACTGGTCCGTCGCAATCGACGATAAGAACTACACCGCACCGGAGATCTCCGCGCGTATCCTCTCCAAGCTCAAGCACGACGCCGAGTCCTACCTCGGTGAGCCGGTGACCGACGCCGTCGTCACCGTACCGGCCTACTTTAATGACGCGGAGCGTCAGGCCACGAAGGACGCCGGCCAGATTGCCGGGCTGAATGTCCTGCGCATCGTGAACGAGCCGACGGCCGCGGCCCTCGCCTACGGCCTCGAAAAGGGCAAGGAAGACGAACTCATCCTGGTCTTTGACCTCGGTGGGGGCACCTTCGACGTGTCGCTGCTCGAGGTGGGCAAGGACGACGACGACTTCTCGACCATCCAGGTGCGCGCCACGAACGGCGACAACCGCCTGGGCGGTGACGACTGGGACCAGCGGATCGTGGACTGGCTCCTGGAGCAGGTCAAGTCGAAGTCCGGTATCGACCTGTCGAACGACAAGATGGCGCTGCAGCGCCTGAAGGATGCCGCTGAGCAGGCGAAGAAGGAACTCTCCACCGCGACCTCCACGGAAATCACCCTGCACTATCTCTCGGTCAGCGAGTCGGGTCCCGTCCACCTGGAAGAGCGTCTCACTCGGGCGCACTTCGAGGAGATGACGAAGGACCTCATCGAGCGCACCAAGACCCCGTTCAACGCGGTTATCAAGGATGCGGGTATCCAGCTCTCCGAGATTGATCACGTCGTGCTCGTGGGTGGTTCCACCCGCATGCCGGCGGTGACCGATGTCGTGAAGGAACTGACCGGCGGCAAGGAGCCCAACAAGTCGGTGAATCCGGACGAGGTCGTTGCCGTGGGCGCCGCCTTGCAGGCCGGCGTCATTAAGGGCGATCGCAAGGACGTCCTGCTCATCGACGTCACCCCGCTTTCCCTCGGTATTGAGACCAAGGGTGGTGTGATGACGAAGCTCATCGAGCGCAACACTGCGATCCCGACCAAGCGCTCCGAGGTGTTCTCCACCGCGGAAGACAACCAGCCCTCTGTGCTGATCCAGGTCTACCAGGGTGAGCGTGAGTTCGCGCGCGATAACAAGCCGCTCGGGAACTTTGACCTCACCGGTATCGCCCCGGCTCCTCGCGGAATTCCGAAGATCGAGGTGACCTTCGATATCGATGCAAATGGCATCGTGCACGTCTCCGCGAAGGACCAGGGCACCGGCAAGGAGCAGTCCATGACGATCACGGGCGGCTCGGGGATCTCTAAGGATGAGATCGACCGCATGGTGAAGGAAGCTGAGGCACACGCTGCCGAAGATAAGAAGCGCCGTGAGGAAGCCGACACCCGCAACACCGCCGAACAGCAGGTCTACGGCACCGAGAAGCTCCTGAAGGACAACGAGGACAAGCTGCCCGCGGAAGTCGCCAGCGAGGTGAAGGACGCCGTCGAGACCCTCAAGAAGGCACTCGAGGGTGAGGACTTTGACGCGATCAAGTCTGCCCAGGAGGACCTCACCACCAAGACTCAAAAGATCGGCGAGGCCCTGTACACCCAGGCCCAGGCTGAGCCGGGCGCCGGTGAGCAGGCCAGCGACGCCACCTCCGATGAGGACGACATCGTCGACGCCGAGATCATCGACGAGGACGAGGATAAGTGAGCATCGAGGATATGAACGCAGGCGAGCCCGACGCCGAGGAGACGGCGTCGGGCCCCGCCCCGGATGAGACTGAGACACCGACGGCGCAGGAACCGGCAGAAGAGCACGTGGCTGAAGGCCCCGCATACGCCGAGCAAGCGCCCGAAGAGGAAGCGGAAGAGGAGAGTAACCTCGCCGATCTGAAGGCCGAGAACGCTCAGCTGGCTGACGACCTCGCCCGGGCGCGCGCAGAGGTGTACAACACCTCTCAGGAGTATGCGAACTTCGTGCGCCGCTCCCGCGAACAGGAGGCTGCGAGTCGCACCGATGGGGTCATCTCCGTCGTCGAGGCGTTGTTCTCAGTGTTGGATGACATCGCGCTCGCGCGTGAGCATGATGACCTCACGGGTACGTTCGCGACCATGGCCACGAAGCTCGAGAACACCCTCGAACAGCGGTTCAAGGTGACGCGCTTTGGCCAGGTCGGAGAGATCTTCGACCCGGAACTGCACGAAGCCCTGATGGCGACCCCCTCGCCGGATGTCAGCGAGCAGACAATTGCCCAGGTTATGCAGCCCGGATACCGCATGGACGAGCGGGTGTTGCGCGCGGCACGTGTCGCCGTGCACACCCCGCAGTGATGAGGAGACAGTCAACACGACGCCAGCAACGAAGGAGGTGAAGGCGTCATGAGCACACAGGAATGGTTCGATAAGGACTTCTACCAGACCCTCGGCGTAGCGAAGGACGCCGACGCCTCGACGATCAAGAAGGCCTACCGCAAGCTCGCCCGGAAGTACCATCCGGATCAGAATCCGGGCGATGCGGAGGCCGAAGCGAAGTTCAAGGAGATCGGGGAGGCCTACGCGGTACTCTCCGACCCCGAACAGCGCAAGCAGTACGACGCGATCCGCCAGATGGCTGGCGGGGGAGCCCGCTTCTCCGCAGGTCCGGGCGGCCCCGGCGGCGCGGGTTTCGAAGACCTCTTCTCCGGCATGTTCGGAGGCGGGGGGTCAAACGTTCGTTTCGAGACGGGCGGCGCAAACCCCGACCTCGAGGACATCTTGAGCATGTTCGGAGGCGGGGGAGGCGCCCGTCGCGACCGCGGAGGCTTCTCCCCCTTCGGGCGATACGCGAGCGGCCCAGAGCGCGGCGCGGATATGCACGCCTCGACGTCGCTGCCCTTTAGGCAGGCCGCCGAGGGTGCGACCGTGACGCTTAGCATTGACGGACGCTCGGTCACCGTGCGGATCCCCGCAGGCGTGCGCGACGGACAGAAGATCCGACTACGCGGCAAGGGGCACCCCGGCAGTCACGGCGGCCCGAACGGCGATATGGTCGTCGCGGTCTCCGTGCAGCCACACCCCGTCTTTGAGATGGACGGAAAAAACCTGCGCCTCACCCTGCCGGTGACCTTCGCGGAAGCGGCGCTCGGCGCCACGGTGGAGGTTCCGACGCTTGACGGGTCGACGGTGCGGATGAAGATCCCGGCTGGTACGCCCTCCGGGCGGTCCCTGCGAGTGAAGAAGCGGGGCATCCGAACGAAGTCCGGAGTGGGCGACCTGCTCGTGACCCTCGAGGTTCAGGTGCCCACGCAGCTGAACGAGGAGGCTCGTGCGGCCATTGAAAAGCTGCGTGAGGCGAGCGATACGGATGATCCGCGCGCTGAGCTTCGTGCTCAGGCCCAGGTGTAGGAGGCGGCATGCGGAATAAACGTCAGGAGGGCGCCGCCGAGGCCCGGGAGCGGGCTACGGCGGCGGACGTGCCGATCTTTGTCATCTCGGTTGCCGCCGAGCTCGCCGGGATGCACCCACAGACCCTGCGCCAATATGACCGGCTCGGTCTCGTCACGCCCTCGCGCACGCGAGGGCGTGGACGGCGCTATTCGGTCGCCGATATCGATGCGCTGCGCGAAGTGCAGCGTCTCTCCAAGGATGAGGGCATCAACCTGGCGGGCATCCGTCACATCATGGACCTGCGCCGGGAGCTGCGCGCCGCGCGCCGGGAGCTCGCCCGCCTGCGGGAGGAAGCCGACGCACGCCGAGCCCACCGCGTCTTTGCGGCTACCTCGAGCGGCGACGTCGTGCTCGTGCGCCACGGTACCCGCCTCCAAGCCTCCGACCGAGGCGCCCGCGCACGCCCGGGCGGTGAACTGATCGTGCACCCCTCACGCACGGACGCCCTCGTGGTCTGGAACCACGACCGCTCGCGCTAACCTCGGCGACCGGACCGGCACCGGCCGCGGGCTCCCCGTTAGTGGGGGCGGGCGGGTGCGAGGTGCAGAACTACACACCAGGAAAGCCGCAGATCAATGATCTGCGGCTTTCCTGCGAGAAGTGGGGAAATACTAGTCCTCGTTTGGATCGTTTTCCGCGTCTTCCTGGGTCTTATGGATGGTGCCGGGCACGTGATCGGCCGGGCCGTAGATGGCATACAGCTTCATCGGCTCATCACCAATGTTGGTGACGTTGTGCCAGGTGCCGGCGGGAACGAAGATTGCGAAGTCGTCCTCGACCTCTTCGTCAAAGGGCAGATCGTCCTCAGCCGGGCCCATCTGGCAGCGCCCCTTGCCCTGCTCCAGCCGCAAGAACTGGTCGTTCTCCTCGTGGACCTCGAGTCCGATGTCCCCACCGACCGGGATGGTCATCAGGGTGGACTGCAGGTGAGCGCCCGTCCAGATGGTCTTACGGAAGTTCTCGTTGGCGAGAGTCTCCTTCTCGATATCGATAACGTAGGGTTCCTTGCCGTAATCAACCTTGTCAGCCATGACTCTCCTTGTCCTCGACGGCGTGACACCTCGAGCCTAGGGACGCGCTGCAAGGCGTGCAACCGGCAAGAAACCGCGGCTCATCGCCCACCTTGAGGCTCAGCAGCGGGAGGGCTTCGAGTGATGGACTAGCCCACGCTCGGAGCTTAGGCGCCGGCGTGCGTGGGATAGGTCCGGGGCGTGGGTCCGTTTACACTAGTCATGATGGGCGGCCCTTGCAGGCCGCACGTCAACGCTGACGGCGTCCTTCTCACCATAAGGAGTATCTATGACCGCCCCGGCAACCCCGCTCCCCTCGCGCACGGGCCCGATCCTCATGATCGTGTTCGGCACCCTCATGATGATCTTCGGCGTGATCATTGGGCTGATCATGTCCGCCCTGGCGGCCTTCAGCTCTCTGGACTTGGACAACTTTTCGGCCGTGGAGAACGGCTCGTCGATCGTCCTTCAGGAAGGCTCCTCCGTCTTGATCATGGATGAGGACGGCGAGCCTGCAGATTGCACCCTCAACTCCGGTGGCGTGGTCGCGCCGACCAGCGTGAAAAATGGGCTCATCATTCACACCGCCGAGGCGAACGGCACCTACACGCTCGATTGCCGTGCCGACGGTACGCTCGTCATGGCAGACGGCGCCGTGATGGACGAGATGGTGGAAAAGATCGGTTCCAACGCGGGATCAATCGCTACGCCCTTCCTCATCGGACTCGTGGTCTCGCTCATCGGCCTAATCCTCCTCATCGTCGGGATCGTGAAGCTCGTACGGGTGAACCGCCGCCGTCGAGAGCTCATGGCCGGGCCCGGCCAGGGCCCTGCGTACGGCCAGGCTCCGGGCTACGGACAGGGTGCGCCGGGCGGCGACCACACCCCATACGCTGCCCCGAGCAGTCAGGACTCCAACCCGTTCGCAGCCCCTGGAGCGGACTTGCCGCGCCGCGATTCGACGCCACCGACTGACACGGAGCCGCCGCGCTACGGCGTACGGATTGACCCGAACGACCCGAACAACCAGCGCGGCTAGGTCCCCGCGCTGCGAGTCTCGCTCGCCCGAGTCCCCTCTACGGCCGGCCGTAGAGGGGACTCGCGTCTGGGGTCGTCCCCTCGGGTCCCGATGGCCCCATCCTTGCTACGTTGGAGGTTCCGACCGCGATCCTTGCCAGGCACGGGCGCGCCGGACGTGGCGGTGGGGCACCCGCGGCGCCACCGGACCGGCCGGGTGGCGAGAGCGGCCCCACAGATCTGAGGAGAGCCATGATCCCGGGAAGCCCCGAGTACCGCCGTACGCAGCGCGCCGACCTCCTGCGGTTCGCCGCCGGGTCGTGCAGCCCGGCGGGGTTCGGCTACCTCAATGCCGCGGGTGAGATCGATCCGGGTGAGCCGACACCGCTCTATGTCGTCTGCCGCATGACGCACGTCTTCGCTCTGGGATCCCTTGCTGGAGAGGAGCCGGCTCCCGGCGGGCCGGACAGCGCGGAGCTCGCGGACCTCACCCATCACGGTGTGACGGCACTGCTCGATGGTCCCCTGCGCGACACGCAGGACGGGGGATGGTACGCCGCGATCCAGCCGGCGGGCACACCGATCTCCGCCAAGGAGGCCTACGGACACGCGTTCGTGCTCCTCGCGGCCTCATCCGCGCTTGCGGTGGACATCCCGCGGGCCGAGGAGCTGCTCGACGCCGCCAGTGCCGTAATCGAGGAACGGTTTTGGGATGAGGCCGCGGGCATGATGGTGGACGAATGGGACCGCCACTTCACCGTGCTCGCGGACTATCGGGGCGCCAACGCCAACATGCATTCACTCGAGGCTTTCCTCGCGTGTGGAGATGTGACGGGGGTGCGGCACTGGCACGAGCGGGCCGCCCGTATCGCCGCGCGGGTGCGCCGCTGGGCTGAGGAGTATCACTGGCGCGTGCCCGAACACGCGGGCCCGGACTATCGGCCCAATCCGGAGCTGCATCGCGAGCGCCCCGCCGACCCCTTCAAGCCCTTCGGCGCCACCGTCGGCCACGGCATGGAGTGGGCACGCCTGTTGCTGGCTCTTGACCAGACCCTCGGGAGCGAGGCCCCCGCAGGCCTGGTCGACGCCGCGATTGCCCTGAACGATCGGGCGGTCGCCGACGGCTGGGGTGCCGACGGTGGCCCCGGCTTCGTCTACACCACCGACTGGCAGGGCGCTCCCGTTGTGCGTTCACGGATGCACTGGGTGCTCGCGGAGGCCATCTGCACGGCCACCGCGCTGCACCGTCGCACCGAGGAGGAACGCTACGCCCGGGACCTTCAGCGCTGGTGGGACTACGCCGACACATACCTGATCGACCACGACCTCGGCTCCTGGCACCATGAGCTCGACCCCACCAACGCGCCGGCCCACGCGACGTGGTCCGGTAAACCCGACGTCTACCACGCCTACCAGGCCGCCCTCATCGCGGACGTGCCCACTGTGCCGTGCTTCGCGGCGGCACTCGCGCAGCGTGCATCCTAGCCCTGCCGCCGTGCCGCTACCCCGGCCCGGTGGGGTGGCGGGAGCGTCGTCACGCGGCGCACCCTAGCCGAGTTGCTGCCAGAGGAACTCGTAGGCATAGGCACTCATGCGGGCGCGCTGCGCGTTCGTGGACGCACCCCCGTGCCCGCCCTCGATGTTCTCCACGTAGGTGACGTTCTTGCCGGCCTTGAGCATCCGATAGGCCATCGTGCGGGCGTGCGCCGGGTGGACGCGGTCGTCCTTCGTGGAGGTCGTGAAGAGGATCGGCGGGTAGGAGGCTTCCGAGTCGAAGCGGTGGAACGGGGAGAACGTCTGGATGAACTCCCATTGCTGGGGGTCGTCCGGATCGCCATATTCCGCCTCCCAGGAGGCGCCCGCGAGCAGGCGCGTGTAGCGGCGCATATCGAGTAGCGGCACGCTGCACACGAACGCGCCGAACAGGTCCGGGTAGCCGGTGAGCATGTTGCCAATGAGCAGGCCGCCGTTTGAGCCGCCCCACGCCCCTAGATGCTCCGCTGTAGTGACGCCGCGCTCCACCAGGTCGCGGGCGACCGCCGCGAAATCCTCGTAGGCGCGCGGCCGTTCCGCTTTCAGTGCGGCCTTGTGCCAGGCGGGGCCGTATTCCCCGCCGCCCCGGATGTTCGCGATTACGTAGACGCCACCGCGCTCCACCCACACCTTGCCAGCGCCCCCGAGGTAGGCGGGCGCAAGCGAGACCTCGAACCCGCCGTAGCCGTTCAACAGCGTCGGGTTTGACCCGTCGGTCGGCATCGACGCCGGCGCCACCTGGAAGTAGGGAACGCGGGTGCCGTCCGCGCTCACGGCGAAGTGCTGGCTCACGCGGACGTCGGAGGCCTCAAAGGAGGCGGGCAGGGCATGGATCGACTCCACCTCGCACACCTCGCCGGCCTCGTCGAGGCGCGCGAGGGCGAGCGTTGTCGGAAGAGTGAAGGACTCGAGTGTCACCCACAGGTCGTCGCTCTCCTTCGCATCCACGGGGGCCACCGATACCGTGACGAGAGGGCGGTCGGTCGCGAGTTCAGCCTCCGGCAGGAGCGGTGACGCGACGTCGAGGTCGCGGCGCCGCCATCCGCCGTCGTTATCGGCCCCCGCATCCGCCCGGCCCGAGGGGGTCAGCAGCTCCAGGTGGGTGACGACGTCCTCGAGGACCGTGAGGACCAGGTGGTGGCGCGTCGCGGTGAGGTCGACGGCGCTCGAGCGGGCCGTCGGGATGAACAGGGCCACGAAGTCGCGTCCGCCCGCCAGGAAGTCCGCGTAACGGGTGGCGAGCACCGCGCCGGAGGGGAAGCACCGCTTGCCCACCTGCCAGTCGTCGCGCAGCCGCACGATGAGCCAGTCGCGCCACACGGATTCGTTGGCCGACTCTGGCACCTCGATGGGGACGAGGTCATCGCCCACCAACTCGAAGCTCTTTGAGGTGTAGAAGTCGAGTGCCCGCGACGCGAAGGTGCGGTCCTCGATTGTGGAGTACATGGCGGCGACGGCGATGTCGCTTTCCTCGCCCTCGAGGATGAGTTCGCCGTCAGCCAGGTCCTGGCCGCGGCGCACGCGCCGCACGATCCGCGGGTAGCCCGACGCGGTGAGCGTGCCCGGGCCGAAGTCGGTAGAGACGAGTACGACGTCGCCGCTCTGATCGGCCCAGGTCATGGAGCCCTTCGCCTCCGGACGATAGAAGCCGTCCTCGATGAAGCTGCGGGTCGTGAGGTCGAACTCGCGGGTGACGTCCGCGTCCGAGCCGCCGGGTGACAGGTCGATGAGCGCCCGGTCGTGCGTGGGGTAGAGGACACAGGCCCCGTGCCACACCCACGGCACGCCCTCCTCCTCAGCGAGGTGGTCGACGTCGATCAGGGTCTCCCACTCGGGGGACGCGCTGCGGTAGGACTCCCACGTGGTGCGGCGCCAGATGCCGCGCTCGTGGTGTGCATCGGTCCAGAAGTTGTAGAGGTAGTCCCCGCGCTGGCGTACGAAGGGGATCTTCTCGTCCGAGTCCAGGATCGCGAGGAGTTCGTCGCGAAGTTCTGCGTAGCGGGAGGTCCCGCCGAGCACCTCATCGGTGTGATCGTTGCGCGCCCGCACCCACGTGAGGGCCTCTTCACCCTCGATCTCGTCGAGGAAGGCGAGATCCGGCGCGGGCTCCGGGCTCGGATGGTTGGGGGTGTGCCGGCTCGTTTCACTCATGGCGCCAGTCTGCCACGCGCCCTCCGCCACCCGCGTCCCTCAGCGGGTCGACGCCGGGGACGACGCCGGGCCGGGCAGCACCCGGACGGCGGCGAGCAGCGCCAGGGCGCCGGCCGGCACGACGCCGAGCCCAATCCGTAACCCAAAGGCGTCGGTGAGGGTTCCCACGAGGGGCGGACCGATGAGGAAGGCTAGGCGCATGAGCCATCCGATGATTGTGAGGCCGCTGCCCGGTTTCAGACCGGGAAGGCGATCCGCGGCGTCGAACGCGGCGGGAACGAGGGTTGCGGAGCCGTATCCAGCGAAGGCAAATCCGAGGAGCGTGAGAGGGGTGGAGGGCCACAGCAGGGCGGCGCTCATCCCCGCGGCAATCAGGAGGCCCCCGGTGCGCGCGACGGCGCGGCGACCGCGGCGGTCCACGGAGCGGTCGCCCGTGAGGCGTCCAACAAACTGGGCGCCCACCATCGCAACGAACGCGAACCCGAGGACCCCGCCGTGCGCGCCCACGACGTCGCGAAGGTAGATGGCGGACCAAGTCGAGCCGGAATCCTCCACGACCGTGCCGGCGAGCGCAATGACGCTGAGGGCGGCGATCGCCCCCACGACGTGGTTTCGGCCCGCCCGGGCTTCGCGGGAGGGATGGTTGGCGGCGTCGTCGACATCGGGACCGGGCAGGGCAGCCGTATAGGCATACAGGGCGACGGCACTGAAGAGGGCACCGGAGATCGCGAGGTGGATCGGCAGGGGGAGCGCGAGCGCGAGGGCGGCGGAACCCATGAGACCGCCGGTGACCGCGCCGGCGGACCAGGCGGCGTGGAAAGAGTTAATGATCGAGCGCCCGTACCCGCGCTGCACCCGCAGCCCGTGCGCGTTCTGGCCGACGTCGACGATAGCGTCACACGCACCCGCGACAAAGAGGGCCAGTCCCATGACCGTCGCCGAGGTGGAAGCAGCCAGGCCCGCGCCGAAGAGGACGGCGCCGACCATGGAGGTGCCGAGCAGCGCCGTACGCGCGGAGGTGAGGCGCCGTACGATCGTCCCGGCACTCGGTCCTGCGATCATGGCGCCGAACGGATAGCAGGCAACAAGAAGTCCGAATGCGGTCGCATCCAGGGCGAGAGAGTCCTTCACACCCGGCCAGCGGGGCAAAAGGTTGGCAAACAGGGCGCCGTTCGTGAAGAACATGAGGTTCACGGCCAGGCGGGCACGCCGAAGCGCCGGGGAGGGGGCCGGGTGGGACATGGCGTCAGCCTACGTGGGGGAGGTGGTTGGAGCGAATATGGGAAGGGCGGAAGGCATAGGAACGGCCCCCGAGCGACGAATCGCCGGGGGCCGCACACGTGAACGTGGGCTAGAGCTGCTGGCCGGAGTCCAACCGGTCCTGGGTCTGTGAATCGGGCTCGCTCACCTTGTCGGCGCCGTCGGAACCGATCCGCTCGTCGGCCGCGTCACGGACCGCCTGGATCTTGTCGTCGTACTTGCCGCCGGTCTTCTGCGAGATGAACTCGGCCCCCTTATCGAGGATCGAATCCGAGACCTGTTCGATCTTCTCTCCGCTCAACTGGTCCTTGGCCTTATTCACGAAGTCACCAATTCCCATGGGTGGCCTCCTTTCGTTCGGACGGGCCTTCTGCGCCGCCTCCTCCCCTCAGCATGCCGTGTGGGGCGTGCCCATCGCTAGCAAATAGGAAGGTGGAGCCGACCGTAGAGTGTGACCATGATGTCACGGCAGAACACGGCCTCAGACCTTCATCGCCTCTCCGCGGCGGAGCTTGCCCGGGCCTACCGAGCGGGGCACACGGATCCCGTGGAGGTGACGCGCCACCTCCTCAAACGGATGCAGACCCATGGCGAGCCGGTCGGGGCCTTCGCCCACGTCACCGCTGACCGGGCCCTTGCCGACGCCGAAGCGGCGCGCGTGGCCCTCGCCGCCGGTGATCGGCGCCCCCTCCTCGGCGTCCCCTGCCCGATTAAGGACCTCACTCGAGTCGCTGGCGAGCCGTGGGAGGCCGGTTCGGTACTGCTTCGTGGCAACCGGGCGAACGTCACCGACGGGGTGGCCCAGCGGCTTGCCGAGGCGGGAACCGTGCTCCTCGGGAAAACCAGCACCCCGGAATTCGGGATGCCCGCCTACACCGAGCCGGCGATCGGACGGCCCGCACGCACTCCCTGGGATCTGGACCGCACGGCCGGGGGCTCGTCCGGTGGGGCGGCTGCGGCGCTCGCGGCTGGTCTCGCGCCGCTCGCCCACGGCAATGACGGGGGCGGATCGATCCGCATCCCGGCTGCCTGCTGCGGCGTCGTCGGGCTGAAGCCCAGCCGTGGGCGCGTCTCGCCGGGACCCTATGGCGAGGCCGGCGCGGGACTCGCCGTCGAGGGCGTCCTCACCCGCACCGTCATGGACGCCGCCCTCGCGCTCGACGCGATCTCGGGAAACCGGGCTGGGGACACCTTCACGCTGCCCGCCCTGCGGGCCGCGGACGCCCTCGCCCGCCTCGAGCGCGAGGACGCGCTCGAGCGACGGGGCGGCGCCCCCGTGCGGATCGGGCTGCTGATGGAGCCCCTGAACGTCGAGTCCACCGAGGTGCACCCCGAGGCGCGCCGCGCCGCCGAGGACGCGGCCGCTCACCTGGAGGCGGCGGGCTGCGAGGTGCGCGACGTGTCGCGGGCGATGAGCGCCGAGGAGTGGATGAGCTTCATGCCGCTGTGGGCGGTCGGGGCCGCGGCCATCCCCGTGCCCCCGGAGGCCGAGGGCCACCTCATGCCGCTCACGCGCTACCTGCGCGAGCTCGGGCGCGCCGCCTCCGCGGTGGAGCTGAATGCCGCGATCCAGGGGGTGCAGCGCCTCACCCGGCAGATCACGGCGCACTGGGCGGACGTCGACCTCATCTGCTCGCCCACGCTCTCGGGCCCGGCGGCCTACCCGGACGAGCTTCAGCTCGCGGACCCCGCGGCCGACTTCGAGGCGCAGAAGCACTTCACACCGTGGTCGAGCGTCTGGAACATCACGGGTCACCCGGCGATCTCGGTGCCTACGCACCGCGCCGAGGTTCGCGGGCGCGATGGGGTCTCCCGCCTCCTGCCGTTCGGCGTCCACATCGGCGCGACGCGCCTCGGGGACGAGGTCGCGGTGCTCGCCGCCGCCCGCGTCCTGGAGCGCGCCGCCCCCTGGCCTCGCCTCGCCCCCGACGTCGCCTAGCGCGCCGGGCCCGGTCCGTCTCCCGGATTCGGCGCGCTCCCGTCGCCCCGTCGCGGGCGCCGGGAGCCGCCCGGCCGCGGTGTGCCCCGCCTCGCTCCCGGCCCGCCGTCGGAGCGCTTTGAGTAGGGGTCTGCGCGGCGCCCCCAAGGTGTCGTAAGGCTAACCTTTCCGCATGATCTCGCGGTTTTGGACAGCCTTCTCATGCTTGATCGATCAGGTTAACTGGTTCATCTTGGTGGTATGACGATCCGTAGTTTTTTCCGCCGCTACCCCTGGGTGGCCGCGACCCTCAGCGTGGGAATCATCGCCCTCGCCCTCAGCGCCGTGGGATTCTCGCCGGTGGTCGGGGAGATCTTCGGCCAGCAGATCACCCTCGTGCAGGCCTTCGTGAGCGCGTTCGCCCTCGTCGTCGCCGCGGACCAGTTCCGCGGCATGATCCGCGACCTCATGTCGGGCGCGTGGGGGATCGACCTGCTCGCGATTGTCGCAATCGTGGCCACGGTCATCGTCGGCGAGTACGCCGCCGCCCTCGTCGTCTGCCTCATGCTCTCGGGTGGGGAAGCGCTCGAAGACTACGCGGCCAGCCGCGCCCGCTCCGAACTCACCGGGCTGCTGTCGCGAGCCCCGCAAGAGGCGCACCGGGTGGAGGCCGACGGATCGGTCGTGACGGTGCCAATTAGCGATGTGCACGTGGGGGACACCCTCATGATCCGCCCCTCGGAGGTTCTGCCCGTCGACGGCATCCTGCTCAGCGAGGAGGCGACGATGGACGAATCCTCCCTCACCGGGGAATCCCTCCCCGTGGATCGAGTGGCCGGCGACGACGTGGTCTCCGGTGCGATCAACGGGGCGAGCGCGATGCGGATCCGGGCGACCGCCGACGCCGAGAGCTCGAGCTACCAGAAGATCGTCGCCCTCGTGCAGGAGGCCTCCGAATCGCGCTCACCGATGGTGCGGCTCGCCGACAAGGTCGCGGTCCCGTTCACGATCGCGGCGCTGGCCCTCGCCGCGTTCGGCTGGTACATCTCCGGCACGCCGCTGCGGGCCGCCCAAATCTTGGTCGTGGCCACTCCCTGCCCGCTGCTCATCGCCGCCCCGGTGGCTTTTATGGCGGGCATGTCCCGCTCGGCGCGCGAGGGCATCATCGTGAAGGATGGCGGCACCATCGAACGCCTGTCGCGCGTGCGCACGGCCGCGTTCGACAAGACGGGGACCCTCACCTTCGGTGAGCCGAAGGTGACCCAGCTTCTGCCCGCCCCCTGGCTCAGCGAGACGGACCTCCTGCGCGGAGCGGCCGCCGTCGAGGCCTACTCGACCCACCCGCTGGCCCGCGCCATCACCGCCACCGCGCTACGCGAGGGACTCGACCTCCCGGAGGCGAGCGATGCGCGCGAGGTGGTCTCCGCCGGCTTCTGCGGCGTTGTTGGCGGCGCCGAGGTCCTCGTCGGCAAGGAGGCGTGGATTCTCGACCACACCCCCGGCGCACAGGTCGCGGACGACTCGCACCTCGACTCGTCCTCCGGGGTGAGCCTCGTGCACGTCGCGATCGGTGGCCGGTACGCGGGCGCCATCGCCCTGCAGGACGAGGTACGGCCCGATGCCGTGGCGACCGTCGCGCACCTGCTCGATATGGGTCTGGACGACATCGTCATGCTGACCGGTGACGCCGCCGACACGGCCCAGCGGGTGGGAGCCGACCTGGCCGTGACGACGATCCGGGCGGAACTCACCCCCCAAGGCAAGGTGGACGCGATCGAGGAGATCGCGCACCGCCCCGTCATGATGGTCGGCGATGGCGTGAATGACGCGCCCGTGCTCGCCGCCTCCGACGTCGGCGTCGCGATGGGCGCGCGTGGCTCGTCGGCCGCCTCCGAGACCGCTGATGTCGTCATCATGACCGACCAGATCCATCGCGCCGCGCAGGCCGTCGGGATCGGTAAGCGCACGACCCAGGTTGCCATGCAGGCCATCGGGATCGGGGTCGCCCTGTCGGTCGGTCTCATGGTGGTGGCTCTCACCGGTGTCATGCCGGCCATCGTGGGGGCGGGGGCGCAGGAACTTGTCGACCTGGCCTGCATTCTGTGGGCGCTGCGCGCCATGCGGCCCGGGCCGGCAGAACCGCGTCTGGCCGACCGGGACGCCCCCGCGACCGGCTGCGGTCGCGCGGACGGGGATTGCGCCGCCTGCTCGCTGCGGCGCGAAGAACTCCTCGCCTGCGCGTAACCCCACCATCCACCACCATCGTGCCCGGCGCTTCAGGCGCCGGGCACGTCGTTCTCCCCTCGGTCGGAGCGGTGCCGACGGCCGCGAGCGCGTGGCCCGACGAACTCCCCGATGGGCGCTCCGCTATGCCGTCGCCCTCGCGCGGTGCCGCGCCAGTCTAGGAACGGGCCTCGATCCGGCGTCCCGTACGTTAACTTGAGTCGAGTCCGCTCAAGTTTGGGAATACGCTCGGGGGTGCGGACGTTGAACCAAGTAGATCAATGTCCATACCCGGGTTGCCGGCAGGCAGCCCAGCCGGAAGGTGAATGATGAACCAGAACTTGACGACAAAGTCGCAGGAGGCCCTCTCCGCGGCGCTCCAGGCGGCCAGTGCCGCCGGCAACCCGCAGGTCACGACGCTGCACCTCCTGTCCGCGCTGCTCGAACAGGAGGAGGGGATCGCTCTCGCGCTCCTGCAGGCAGTGGGCGCCTCGCGCCAGGAAATCGGCGCGAAGGTCCGAACCGCGCTCGTGGCTCTGCCCTCCTCTAGCGGATCGTCCGTGGCGCAGCCGCAGACCGAGCGGGCTCTCGTGACCGTCCTGTCGGACGCGGGATCGCGTGCCCAGGCGATGGGGGATCAGTACGTGTCCACGGAGCACCTGCTGCTCGCGCTCGCGGCGTCGCAATCGGAGGCGGGCCGGATCCTTAACACGGCGGGCGCGAGCCCCGAGCTACTGGAGCAGGTCCTGCCGCAGATTCGCCCCAACCCCGTGCAATCGGCGGACCCCGAGGGAAGTTTCGAGGCGCTGAAGAAGTATGGCCGCGACCTCACTGAGGTGGCACGCGACGGCAAGCTCGACCCGGTGATCGGCCGGGACAGCGAGATCCGGCGTGTCGTCCAGGTGCTCTCGCGGCGCACGAAGAACAACCCGGTGCTGATCGGTGAGCCCGGCGTCGGCAAGACCGCCGTCGTGGAAGGCCTCGCCCAGCGCATCGTGGCCGGTGACGTACCCGAATCGCTGAAGGGCAAGCGCCTCATCTCGCTGGATCTCGCCTCGATGGTGGCGGGCGCGAAGTACCGCGGCGAGTTCGAGGAGCGGTTGAAGGCTGTCCTGAACGAAATCGCTCAGTCCGGTGGCGAGATCATCACGTTCATCGATGAGCTGCACACGGTGGTCGGCGCGGGCGGCACCGGCGACGGCTCAATGGACGCCGGCAACATGCTCAAGCCGATGCTCGCGCGCGGCGAGCTACGGCTCGTGGGCGCCACGACGCTCGACGAGTATCGCGAGAATATCGAGAAGGACCCTGCGCTCGAGCGCCGCTTCCAGCAGGTCTACGTGGGGGAGCCGTCCGTGGAGGACACGGTCGCGATCCTGCGTGGTATTGCCCCGAAGTACGAGGCACACCACAAGGTGACGATCTCCGACGGTGCGCTCGTGGCGGCTGCAGAACTGTCCTCGCGCTACATCTCCGGGCGTCAACTTCCCGATAAGGCCATCGACCTGATCGATGAGGCGGCCTCCCGGCTGCGCATGGAACTCGACTCTTCCCCCGTGGAGATCGACGTGTTGAACCGGCAGGTTGATCGCCTGCGGATGGAGGAGTCCTATCTCACCGAGTCCGACCCGGATGGAGAGGACCCGACGACGGCGACTCAGCTTGAGAAGGTGCGCTCCGAACTCGCCGACCGCACCGAGGAGTTGCGCGCGCTCACGGCTCGCTGGGAGTCGGAGAAGGCGGGACGCAACCGGGTCGGTGACCTGCGCGTGCGGCTTGATGAGCTGCGCACCCAACTGGATCTTGCGATGCGCGAGGGCCGCTGGGATGAGGCGGGGCGCCTGCAAAACGGGGAAATTCCCGAGGTCGAGCGCGAGATCGAGCGCGCTGAGGCTGAGGAGCAGGACTCTGAGACCGTGACGCCGATGCTCGCCGAGAAGGTGGGCCCGCCCGAGATCGCTGAGGTCATCGAATCGTGGACGGGCATCCCCACCGGCCGTTTGCTCGCCGGTGAGATGGACAAGCTCTTGCAAATGGAAGATGTGATCGGTCACCGCCTGATCGGCCAGCATCGCGCCGTGCGCGCCGTCTCCGATGCGGTGCGGCGCTCGCGGGCCGGTGTTGCTGACCCGAACCGTCCGACGGGATCGTTCCTCTTCCTCGGGCCGACCGGTGTCGGTAAGACGGAGCTCGCGAAGTCGCTCGCGGATTTCCTCTTCGATGATGAGCACGCAATCGTGCGGATCGACATGTCGGAGTACTCCGAGAAGCATTCGGTTTCGCGCCTGGTCGGGGCCCCTCCGGGCTATGTCGGCTACGACGAGGGCGGCCAGCTGACGGAGGCGGTACGGCGTCGTCCCTACTCGGTGGTCCTGCTCGATGAGGTCGAAAAGGCGCATCCGGAGGTCTTCGACATCCTGCTCCAGGTTCTCGATGACGGGCGCCTCACCGACGGGCAGGGACGGACCGTGGACTTCCGCAACACGATCCTCGTGCTGACCTCGAACCTCGGTTCCCAGTTCCTCGTGAACCCCGACATGGACCGCGAGGCAAAGGATGACGCCGTCATGGGGGCGGTGCGCGCCGCATTCAAGCCGGAGTTTGTGAACCGGCTCGACGAGGTCCTGATCTTCGACCCGCTCACGCGCGAGGAGCTCGCGAAGATCGTCGACCTGCAGGTGGCGGCGATGGCCGACCGCTTAAAGGGCCGGCGGATCTCCCTCGAGGTGAGTGACGACGCGCGGGCGTGGCTCGCAAACACGGGCTACGACCCGGCCTACGGGGCACGTCCCCTGCGTCGCCTCGTTCACAAGGAGATCGGTGATTCGCTCGCTCGTCTCATTCTCGGTGGCGAGGTCGACGACGGTGACACCGTGAAGGTGAGTGTGGCCGACGGCGGCGCGGGCCTCACACTCGAGCCGCTCCACAGCACCGAGGGCTAAGCGAAGGGTCGGGCGCCCAGGCGCCCGACCCGACGGTGGTCACGAGGGTGGGCGTCAGCTCTGCAGCAGGGAGGTGACCCCCTTAATGGTCTCGTGCACCCGGCTCGGCCGGTAGGGGAAGTCCTGGATGTCCTCACGCCGGGTGGAACCGGTGAGGACGAGGTGCGTCTGCAATCCCGACTCCATGCCCGCCAGAATGTCGGTATTCATCCGGTCGCCAACGAGCGCCGTCGACTCGGAATGGGCGCCGATCGTGTTGAGGGCGTGGCGGATCATCACGGGGTTTGGTTTGCCCACGAAGTAGGCGTCCCGGTTCGTCGCGTGGGTGATGAGCGCCGCGACCGAGCCCGTCGCCGGCACGGGGCCGTCGGCGGAGGGGCCGGTCGGGTCGGGATTCGTTGCAATGAAGCGCGCACCGGCCGAGATGAGCCGCACCGCCTTCATGATGGCCTGGAAGGAGTAGGTACGGGTCTCGCCGAGGACCACGAAATCGGGGTCGTCGTCGGTCAGAACAAAGCCCGCTTCGTGCAGGGCGGTGGTGAGCCCCGCTTCCCCGACGACGAACGCCCGCTTACCCGCTCCCTGCGCGGCGAGGAAGGTCGCGGTCGCGAGAGCAGAGGTCCAGATGCGCTCCTCGGGGACCTCGAGGCCGGCGGCGTGCAAGCGTGCGGAGAGGTCCCGCGGCGTGAAGATCGAGTTGTTCGTGAGCACGAGGAAGGGGATCTCGCGTTCGTGTAGGGTCGCGAGGAACTCTGGGGCGCCGTCGAGAGCCTTCCCTTCGTGGACGAGCACGCCGTCCATATCGGAAAGCCAGGCGGTAATCTCTTGTGTCATACCTCCAGCCTAGGCGCCCGTCCGCTGGGAGCGAGGGGACCGCTGCACTTAGACTTGGGGCGCCCTTCGCCGCACCTGGCGCTGCGTGTGACTGTCGCTGAGGAGATACCGGATGACGATCATCGCCCACCCCGGAACGCCGTGTCCGCCCCTGCTCGGGGATTGGACCTTTCCGACGGCGCTCGTCATTGCGGATCGCGACGGCATCGTGCACGTCGAGGGCTCGGTCGATACCGATTTCCCGTTCGCTTCGGTCACGAAGCCGATTGCCACCTACGCGGCCCTGATCGCCGTCGACCGGCACATGTTTGATCTCGACGCCCCCGCCGGACCGCACGCGCCCGAGGGCGCCACGATCCGCCACCTTATGGCCCACGCCTCTGGCCTACCATTTGAGCGCGACTACGTGGCACAGCGCCCCGAGCGGCACCGCGTCTATTCGAACGTCGGAATCGAGGTGATGGGGGAGCGATTCGAAGAGGAGACCGGCATCTCAATCCAGGAGTACACCGACGAGCAGGTCCTCACACCCCTCGGCCTCACTCACCTAATGTTCGACGGCTCGCCAGCCTACGGCGCGCACGGCACTGTGAGAGATCTCGCCGACCTCATCCGCGAATGGCTGGCCCCCACCCTCGTGTCGCCCGCACTGTTTAAGGAGGCGACGACGCCGCAGTTTCCCGACCTCGACGGCGTGCTGCCGAGCTATGGGCGTCAGCGCCCGAACGAGTGGGGACTGGGTTTTGAGATCCGCGGGCACAAGGATCCACATTGGACCTCGCCGCTGCACTCGCCGCGAACCTTCGGTCATTTCGGGCAGGCCGGCTCTTTCATCTGGGTGGACCCGGACGTGGGGCTCGGAGCGGCCTTCCTGGGAGCCGAGCCCTACGGAGCTGAGCATCGAAAGAAGTGGACCGACCTGAACGGTCGGATCTACACTTGCGCGGGTCGCCACCGCCACGGTTACGTGGGCCAGCGCCCCGGTGACATGGCGGCGGATCGTGGGAATTAGTCGAGGGTGAAGTCGACGATCACCGGCACGTGGTCGGACGCCCCCTTGCCCTTGCGCTCATCGCGGTCGATGGCAGCCCCGCTGGCCCGTTCGGCGAGGGCGGGTGAGGCGAGCGCGAAGTCGATTCGCATGCCCTCGTTCTTCGGGAAGCGCAGCTGCTGGTAATCCCAATACGTGTATTGCTGGGGTACGAACGTGCGGGTCACTTCACGTAGTCCCGCCTCCTCGAACGCGGCGAAGGCCGCGCGCTCCGGCTCGCTCACATGGGTCTTGCCATCGAAGACATCCATCGACCACACGTCCTCGTCGCGTGGGGCGACGTTCCAGTCCCCGACGAGTACGGTACGGGCCGCGGGGTCCTCGGCCAGGTTCGCTGCCACGTGCTCGCGCAGGGCGGCGAGCCATTCGAGCTTGTACGTGTAGTGCGGGTGCTCGAGCTCCCGGCCGTTTGGCACATACAGGCTCCATATCCGGAGGCTGTGGTCCGTTCCAACGACCGCGCTGATCGCCCGCGCCTCGTGTACCGGGGGATCCCCCCAGGTGGGCATTGCGGGGAAACCCTTGGTGATGTCGCGCAGGCCGACGCGCGAGACGATGGCCACGCCGTTCCACTGGTTGAAACCCACCATGGCCACCTCATAGCCCGCCGCCGTGAAGGCCTCGAAGGGAAACTGCTCCTCGCGGCACTTCAGTTCCTGCATCGCGAGGACGTCGGTCTCCGAGCGCTCCAGGAAGGCGAGAACACGGTCGATTCTGGCGCGAATCGAGTTGACATTCCAGGTGGCAATTCGCATAGCGCCAGTGTAGCGATGCCGGCGTCGTCGCCTTGGAACGGGCTGGTGGTGCACAGGTGAGCGCCGCGCCCACCTGGAGTGCGAGCGACGCGTTGCCGTATCTCCGCTTCCGCGAATCGAGTCCATGAGGCGCACGGAAAGGCGATTGCACACCGCGGCCTAGTGTGTTTTGTTTGAAAATGGTGGATTGTGACCGAAACGTAACCAAACATGGTGGTGGATTGCGAGAAAACCGTCTACGGTAATCGTGTATAGCGAGTTTGCATCGCACTCGCTCATAATCGCGCAGCACGCGCGTGACTCAAGCAATCGACGGAGAGGTCGACACAATGTCCATCAAGAAGACCGGCCGTGTTCCGGCCCTCGTGAGCGTGCTCGCCGCGGCGACGCTTGTGCTCGCGGGTTGCGGCAACGACGGCGAGAAGACCGAGAAGGCAACGGAGCCCGACGCAGGCGCCGACTCCTCGGGTGAAACCGTAGAGATCGAGTACTGGCACCGCCTGCCCGACGGCGAAGGCATGGTCAAGGTCCAGGAGTCGGTCGATCGCTTCAACGCGGAGCACGACTCCATCAAGGTGAGCTCCGTGAAGTTCGAGGGTAAGCCCCAGGAGTCCTACGCGAAGATCCAGCAGGCTGTGAAGGCCGGCAATGCCCCCTGCCTCGCGCAGATCGGCTACGGCGAGGTGGCCTCCGAGTACCTCGCAGGTGACCTCATGGACGTCTCCGAGTACGCCGAGGAGTACGCCTCGAACTACTCTGAGGGCGCGATGGGCATGATGACGCTGGGTGACGTCGTTGTCGGCCTGCCGCAGGACACGGGCCCGCTCGTCTACATCTATGACAAGGATGCCTTCGACGAGCTGGGCATTGAAGCCCCCACGACGTGGGAGGAGTTCAAGTCCGCGGCTGAGACTGCCAAGGAGGCCGGCAAGTACATCGGCACCTGGCAGGCGGATGAGACCCAGTACCGCATGTCCGGCATGGCCGCGGCCGCCGGTGGCACCTGGTTCAACGCCGAAGGTGACGCCTGGAAGGTCGACGCGAACGGTGAGGCCTCCCAGAAGGTTGCCGAGATCCAGCAGGACCTGCTCGATAACGACCTGCTCCTTCCGATCGACCGCTGGTCGGATGACTTCAACGCGAAGCTCGCAGACGGCACCATTATTGGGTCCGTCGCAGCCGCGTGGGAGCCGGCCTTCGTCCTGGACGTTTTCGACACTGACGGCGAGGTGGCTGAGCTCAATTGGCAGGTCGCGCAGCTTCCCGAATTCACGCCCGGTACCCCGGCCACCGGCTCCGACGGCGGTTCTGGCGTCGCTGTGATTTCCGGCTGTGAGCACCCGGCTGAAGCGCTCGAGTTCGCGAACTGGTACAACACGCAGGTCGACGACCTGGTCTCCCAGGGCCTCGTTGTCGCCACCAACCAGGGTGAGGGCACCACGCCCGATGCCTGGCAGAAGCACTTCGGCGGGCAGGATGTCTACGCCGAACTGCTGAAGGCCAACGAAAATCTGAACCCCAACTTCCCCTACGCGCCGACCTGGCCGGCCGTGGGCACGAAGATGAACGAGATCGGTGGAGAAGTGAAGGATGGCTCCGCCACGGTCATGGATATCTTCGAGGCGGCCCAGAGCGAGGCACTCAGCTCGCTGAAGGCTGCCGGGGTGAACGTCACCGAATAACCCATGGGCAATCGATCGATGTCATCGCGTGGGAGCTCCCACGCTGAGGGAAGAACACGGGAGGACCACACGCAGTGACTACTCGATCGATTCCGCGCGCCGAGGGTAGGCCATCGGCGGCGCCGGGAGAGCAGAACAGGAAACTGATCCGCGCCCGGCGCCGCCGGGAGGCCCGCTACGGTTGGACCTTCCTCGCCCCGTTCCTCATCTTCTTTTCCGCGAGCTTCCTCATCCCAATCCTGGTCTCGATCCGGAGCTCGTTCTACAAACTCGTGCCAGCCAAGGGCGGCCTGTTCGGCGGTGGCGAGAACGTCGAAACCTTCGTCGGACTACAGAACTACGCCGAAGTCGTCGGTAACGAACGGTTCTGGCAGGGCATCGGACGGGTCCTGCTGTTCGGGCTCTTCCAGATCCCCATCATGATCTTCGGCGCGCTCGCGCTTGCTCTACTCCTCGATTCCCTCCTCATCAAGCGGGTCGCCGCTTTCCGCCTCGGCTTCTTCTTGCCGTACGCGATCCCCGGCATCATCGCTGCCATGGTCTGGCTCTACCTGTACAACCCACAGATGAGCCCGATCGTCCAAGGCTTGTCCGCCCTTGGGATCAACGTGAACTTCTTCGGCCACAACATCATCCTCGCCTCGATGGCGAACATGACCACGTGGACGTTCACCGGATACAACATGCTGATTTTCCTCGCGGCCCTTCAATCGGTGCCGCCGGAGCTCGACGAGGCAGCCCGCATCGATGGTGCGACCAGCTGGCAGATCGTGCGTCGCATCAAGATCCCGCTGTTGCGGCCGGCGGCACTGCTCGCCGTGCTGCTCTCGATCATTGGGACGATCCAGCTGTTCAACGAGCCCACCGTGATGTACACGCAGAACACGTGGATGGGCGCTGACTACACCCCCATGATGATGGCCTACAACTCGATGATGGGGCAGGTGTCGCCTTCCGGCGCGGGCCCCGCCTCGGCCGTCTCGATCGTCATGGCGCTCATCGCCGCCGTACTCGCCGCGATCTACGCGTTCGCCCAGAGGAAGGTTGACTAATGGCCCGCACCGCCACCCTGCCCGACGGGCGCACCTACCGCCCCTCGATCGCCGACCATCCGCGTTCGCTCGATCCCTCCCGCACCGCGAAGATCGTGACGCGCGTGATCTTGATCCTTGTCGCGATCTACTTCCTCTTTCCCATCTACTGGCTCATCGTCTCGATGACCAAGGACAACGCCGACCTGTTCACCACCTCGGGGCTCTGGTTCGCGGATAACTCCATGCCGGAGAACTACCGGGGCCTCATGGCGTGGTCGCGTGGCGAATACTGGACCTGGGTCGCGAACTCGATCATTTACTCAACTGTGGCCGGTGTCATCGGCACCCTCCTGTCGGTCTCGGCGGGCTACGGACTCGCGAAGTTCCGGTTCGCGGGACGCAACGTGATCCAGGTGGGGGTGCTTGCGGGCCTCCTCCTGCCGATCGCACTGCTCACCGTGCCGCTCTATCTCGTCTTCCACGCCCTGCACCTGACGAACACGATGGCGGCGATCATCATTCCGTCGTGTGTCTCGCCCTTCGGTGTCTTCCTCGGACGCCTCTATGCCGACACCTCGGTCCCGGACGAGCTGATCGAGGCAGCCCGCATCGATGGGGCGGGGGAATTCCGCATCTTCTTCACGATGGTGCTACGCCTACTCGCACCGGCGATGGTGACGATCTTCCTGTTCATCTTCGTGGCGACCTGGAATAACTTCCTGCTGCCCCTCATGATGATCACCGAGAACAAACTGAAGCCCGTCACGCTCGGGATGTACGGCATGATGGCGCAAAACAACACGCCCGACTACGGCTCGGTCCTCATGGGGTCCCTCTTCGGCGTGATCCCGCTCGTCATCATCTTCCTCGTCCTGCAGCGCTTCTGGCGCGCCGGCCTCGCCGCCGGTTCCGTCAAGGGGTAAACAGAGACCGCGCGGGGTTCTCACCTCGCGCTACGCCTACGGCCGCTGCCCCGATGGGACAGCGGCCGTTAGCCTGATGGCATGAGCACTCCCTCACCCCGCCGGCCCGACTCGTACGCTCGACCCCACGGTGCCCGCCGTCAGGGCTGCACCCTCATTACGGGTGCCTCCTCAGGCTTCGGCACGGAGTGGGCCTGGCAACTAGCGGCTCGCGGCCACGACGTCGTGCTCGTAGCGCGGCGAGCCGAACGCCTGAGCGCGCTCGCCCACGATCTGCGGCAGATCGCGGGGGTGAATGCCGAAGTCCTGGTTGCCGACCTCGCGACGAGTGCGGGGCGCGCCGCCGTCGTCGCCCGCCTGACCTCGAGTGTGGAGCGCCCCATCGACCTGCTGGTCAATAATGCGGGCTTCGGCCTCGGCCAACCATTCGTGGATGGAGACCTCGAACGGGAAGTGCAGGCCGTCGAGGTGATGATTCGTGCCGTTCTCGAACTCAGTCATGCCGCCGCCCACGCCATGATCCCCCGTCGGCGCGGCGCGATCGTGAACGTGTCTTCGGTTGCGGCCTACACCGCGATGGGGACCTACGCCTCAGCGAAGATGTGGGTGCGCTCCTTCACCGAGGCGCTGGCCGCGGAGCTGCGCGGGAGCGGTGTAAGCGCCACCGCGGTGAGCCCCGGCCTCATGCACACCGAGTTCCACGGGGCCGCACACATGGATGACAGTGCCTGGCCGGCGATCGGCTGGATCGATGCGGAGTACGTCGTCACCGAAACCCTGCGGGCCGTCGCGCGCGGGGCCACCCACGTGACACCGACGGCGCGCTACCGCCTCGCCCAGCTTGCCCTGCGGCTCGCTCCCCGCCCCGTCATTTCCCGCCTCGTGGGGCCCAGCCGGTGGGCGCCCGCGCTGCGGGGTGAGCCCGCCGCCACGCGGCACGCACCGTAGACTAGGGGCGTGAACCGCTTCTCCCATGACACCCCCAAAGCCCGATTGGCGCAGCTCGTCCGCGAGCTGAGCGTCGTGCGCGGCGAGGTGACACTCGCGTCCGGTCGCACCTCCGACTACTACGTGGATCTGCGGCGCGCGACACTGCACCACGAGGCCGCGCCCCTCATCGGGCACGTAATGCTCGACCTTCTGGAGGAGGGCGGGTTCGGCCCCGATGACATCGACGCGGTCGGGGGGCTCACGCTCGGTGCGGACCCGGTCGCGGGCGCCATCATGCACGCCGCTGCCTCCCGGGGGCTCGCAGTCGACGCATTCGTCGTGCGCAAGGCGGCGAAAACCCACGGCATGCAGCGGCGCATCGAGGGACCGGACATCGCTGGACGCCGCGTCGTCGTCGTGGAGGACACCTCCACGACGGGGGGCTCCCCGATCACGGCCATTGAGGCCGCTCGCGAGGCGGGCGCCGAGGTGGTGGCGTGCGCCGTCGTCGTCGATCGCGACACGGGAGCCGGGGAGCGGATTGCGGAGCTCGGCGTGCCCTACCTGTTCGCACTCGGCCTCGCAGACCTCGATCTGGTGTAGAGCGGAGTCGAACCAGCCGTGGACTCCCTGTCCGTTCTCCTCATCATCATCGCGGTCCTGCTCCTCGCCCTCATCATCTGGTTTGCCGTCACCCTGCGCGCCTTTGCACGGCTCAATCGCACTCTCGATGAGAGCTGGAAGCAGGTCGAGGTCGAGCTTTCTCGGCGACACGACCTGATCGACGACGTCCTCGTGGCCCTCACCGCCGCCGGTCTCGACGCGCCCACCCAGGTGGACAGTACGCGGCAGGCACGCGACCGGGCTGCCACGATGAAGGCCGGACCCGCCGGAAAGGCCGAGCTCGAGAACGCCGTCTCGGCGGCACTCGAGCACCTGTTTGACGCCGCGGACGCCCAGGGCGAGCCTGGCGCCGACCGCACGGTGCGTCGTCTCGCGGGAGAGCTCACGAATATCGAGGACCGGATCGCGGCCGGACGGCGTTACTACAACGCGAATGTGCGTGCCAATAACGGGCGCTGCACCTCTTTCCCGGGCACTGCGCTCGCGGCCGTTGGGCTGTGTGCCCCGGCTGAACTGTTCGCGAGCGCCGATCCGGCCGTACGCGCAGCACCGTCGGCCACCTTCGCACAGGACCGCGACCACGGTGAGGCTGCGCCGTGACGCGCCCGGGCGTGGGCCCCTGGCCGGGTGGCGAGGAAGCGTGGCCGGAGGGTGAGCACTATGATCGGCGTCTGCTTGCCGAAGGGGATCGACGCAATGTCGCCGATCACTACCGCTACTGGAGCCTGGAGGCCATCAAGGCCGATCTCGACCGCGTTCGCCGGCCGCTGCACGTGGCAATCGAGAATCTCGACCACGATTTCAACATCGGCTCAATCGTCCGCACCGCGAACGCGTTTGCCGTCGCGGAGGTGCACATCGTGGGTCGCCGGCGCTGGAATCGGCGCGGGGCCATGGTGACCGACCGGTACCAGCACGTGCGCCACCACGAAGACGCGGACGCCTTCGGGGCCTGGATCGCCAGCCGGGGCCTCACGCTCGTGGGGATCGATAACATCGACGGATCCGTGCCTCTGGAGGGCGCTGATCTGGCCCGCGACGCCGCCCTCGTCTTCGGGTCCGAGGCGCGCGGTCTCAGCGACGCGATGGTCGCTCAGTGCGCCGTGGTCCACCACATCACCCAGTACGGGTCCACGCGCTCGATCAACGTGGGTGCGGCGGCGGGGATTGCCATGTGGGCGTGGAGCATCCAGCACACCTGAGTAGGACGTGCCCCGCGGATGGGGGACATCCGCGGGGCACCGGTCGCGGCGGCTAGTCCTCGCCGCCGTGGCCCTTGGCCACCATCATCATGATGGTGAGGCACGAGCCGGCGAACTTCACCGCCTGGATCGGAAGGCTGCGGCGCATCCACAGGGTGCGAGCGGTCGGCCTCGGGGCATGCGGGTAATTCTCAATGACGGGTGAGGTGTTCATGGGATCTCCTTATTCCGGGATGACGTGCCAACCGAAGCGGCCCTTGGCCTTCCACAGAAACAGATAGTGAAGCATGAGCTTCATCCAGTGCCCGGAGAGTCCGATCTGGCCGCTCGTTCCCTTCGGGTTGCGGCCGCCCGTGTCCGGGTACTTCTGGTAGTCGGGGACAACGGGGAACATCGTCATGGTGGCGGCCGACCCAGACCGCAGGCCCGTGCCGGCAGAGGCCACGCACGCTGCGCCGAGCCGTGCCATCGATGCTTTGTGTGCGGCATCGACCTTCCCAGCGATGCGGTCGGCGATTGTCATCGCCACAGTCTTGCCCATGACTCCCGACGGCATGCCGGTACGGGGTGGGGCCGGCGTAATGACCGTGCCGTGTGGCGAGGTGCGCGGCTTCGAAATTTGGTGCGGGGGTGCGAATGCGATCCCGACAGCGAAGATGTTGGGGTAGCCCGGCACCTCGTAGGTCTCTGGCCAGTCCTCAGCGCTCCACTCCTCGTACGGTGCTGGCGTGTAGTTGCCATCAACCTTCATGAATCCGGCGGGGTTGAACAGCGTGGCGGTGATGTCCGTCCCGTCCCGGTCGAGCGCGGTGAGCCCCACTCCGCCGAACGGTGGCAGCAGCATGGCAAAGTCGAACTTCTGCGTGTGCTCTGAGCCGTCGAGCGTTTCGTAGTGGATCACGCCCGGCTCCACCCGTTGCACGTGGGCACCGAGAATCGAATGCACGTCGCGCTCGGTGAAGAGGGATTCAGTCCACATCTGGGAGGACTGCCGGAAGCCGCGTTCGGTGAACGTCATGCCATCAACGCCGAAGTCCCCGAGCTGTGCCTCATTCGTCAGGTAGATGAGCTCAGCGCGCTCACGTACCCCAGCCTTGCGTAGCTCCTGCTCCACGTTGAAGGTGTATTCGAAAGCGGCGCCCTCACAGGTACAGGTGCCGTGGCCCATACCGACGACGAGTGTCTGTTTCTCGCCCGCCTTCAGGCGTTCGATCGTGGCGGCGAGAGCTGCGGCGGCATCGACGGCGTGGCCCGCGGTGCAGACTGAAGAGGTGTGTCCCGCATCGGGACCGAGGCCTTCGGTTGCCTCGAAGCGTAGTTTCGGGCCCGTTGCGTTGATGAGGTAGTCGTAGCGTAGGCGGGCGCTCTGCCCCGAGCGCTGCGGATCGGTGAACTCGACGTCGACCGCGCCGCGCGAATCCGCGTCGTCTCCGTTCGGCAGGATCGTCGTGGCCTTGGCTTGGATGAACTCGATGTTGTGTTTCGCATAGACGGGGGCGAGAGGAAACACCACGTCCTTGCCGTCCATGACGCCGACACCAACCCAGATATTTGAAGGAATCCAATTCCAATGCGAATTGGGAGAGACGACGGTGACGACGTGGTCCGGGCCTAATGTCCTACGCAGATGAAGCGCGGCGGTGTGCCCGGATATCCCCGCGCCAAGAATGATGGTCCGACTCAAGGGTGACCTCCTTAGGATGCGCCTGATACAAGGCATCAAATGTGAGCGTTATCATAGCAGGGTCCGGAGCGGTGAAAACGGACTTCTCGGGGGAGAAAATTGCCGAATCGTGAAACAATAGGGACGGAAATATTCGAGTCAAGTAGGAGGCCATTGTGCCCATTGCAACTCCCGAGATTTACAACGAGATGCTCGACCGGGCGAAGGCGGGCAAGTTCGCCTACCCGGCCATTAACGTCACGTCCTCCCAGACGCTGACCGCGGCGCTGCGCGGTTTCCAGGAGGCGGAGTCTGACGGCATCATCCAGGTCTCTGTGGGCGGCGCCGAGTACTGGTCTGGCTCCACCGTGAAGGATCGCGTCGCTGGCTCGCTCGCGATGGCTGCCTACGCCCGCGAGGTCGCCAAGAACTATGACGTGACCATCGCCCTGCACACCGACCACTGCGCCAAGGAGAACATCGACTCCTGGATTCGCCCGCTCATGGAGCTGGAGGCCGAAGAGGTCAAGGCCGGGCGTGACCCGTTCTTCCAGTCCCACATGTGGGACGGCTCGGCCGTGCCGCTCGAGGAGAACCTCGAGATCGCGAAGGAGATGCTGGAGCTCTCCCAGAAGGCCAACACCATCCTCGAGGTTGAGATCGGCGTCGTCGGTGGCGAAGAAGACGGCGTCAAGGGCGAGATCAACGAGAAGCTGTACACCACCCCCGAGGACGGCCTGAAGACGGTCGAGGCCCTCGGCCTCGGCGAGAATGGCCGCTACATTACGGCCCTCACGTTCGGTAACGTGCACGGCGTCTACAAGCCAGGCTTCGTGAAGCTGCGCCCCGAGCTCCTCGGCGAGATCCAGGCTGAGGTAGGCGAGAAGGTCGGTAAGGACATGCCGTTCGACCTCGTCATGCACGGCGGCTCCGGTTCCAGTGCCGAGGAGATCGCCACCGCCGTGAAGAACGGCGTCATCAAGATGAACATCGACACCGACACCCAGTACGCCTTCACGCGTCCCGTCGCCGACTGGATGCTGAAGAACTACGACGGCGTCCTGAAGATCGACGGTGAGGTCGGCATCAAGAAGCAGTACGACCCCCGCTCCTGGGGTAAGGCTGCCGAAGAGGCGATGGCCGCTCGTGTCGTCGAGGCCTGCGAGCAGCTCGGCTCGCGCGGCACCAAGATGTAAGGTGCAGCGTCGGCGACAGCCGATGCGCGAGGGTTCCCTCGGACCCCCCTCTTAGTGAACCGGCCCCCGCTGCCCATCGGTGGCGGGGGTCGGAGCGCGCCCGCCCGTTTCACCTACTGGAGAATCATCCCGCTATGACTCGCCCACATTCGATCCTGTCGACCTCCACGCCGGGGGGAGTCCCCGTCCTGCACTATGGCGCCGACTACAACCCTGAACAGTGGCCCGATGAGATCCTCGCCGAGGACATCGCGCTCATGCGTGAGGCGGGCGTCACGATGGTGTCGGTCGCGATTTTCGCGTGGGCGGAATTGGAGCCACGCGACGGCGAGTTCACCTTCGAACGGCTGGATACGGTCATCGAGGCCCTGCATGAGGCCGGTATCGCCGTCGATCTCGCGACCGCGACCGCGTCTCCACCGGCCTGGCTCGGCCTCGCCTATCCCGAGACGCTGCCGGTTACGCGCGAGGGCGTACGGCTCGGGCACGGCTCGCGTCAGCACATCTGCCCGTCTTCACCGGTCTTTCGGCGTTACTCGGCACGCCTCGCGTCGCGTCTCGCCGAACGCTATGGCACGCACCCGGCTGTGCGTCTGTGGCACGTGTCGAACGAGTACGGCAACCACGTGGCCCGGTGCTACTGCGAAACCTCCGCGGCCGCCTTCCGAGACTGGCTGCGCGAGCGCTACGCCACAATCGAGGAACTGAATGAGGCGTGGGGTACCGCTTTTTGGTCCCAGCGCTACGACTCCTTCGACGAAGTTGGGGTCCCGGCCGCAACACCGTCCTTTCCCAACCCCGGCCAGGAGGCCGACTTCTCGCGCTTTTCCTCCGATGAACTTCTCGCCTGCTACCTGGCGGAAAAGGAGGCCATCCGGGAGCACTCGAATGTGCCCATCACGACGAACTTTATGGCGGACTTCCCACCCGTGAACTACCGCGAGTGGGCACGCCACGTGGATGTCGTCACCGACGACTCCTATCCCGAGCCGGTGAGCCAGCTCGCGGCCCGCGAAGCGGCCTACGTTTCGGACCTCATGCGCTCGCTTGGGGACGGACGGCCCTTCTACCTGATGGAGCAGACCACCTCCGCCGTACAGTGGCGTGAGCGCAACTCGCGCAAGCGACCCGGGGTGTTCACCCTGCAATCCCTGCAACGCGTCGCCCACGGCGCGGACGCCATCATGCAGTTCCAATGGCGCCAGTCGGTGCGCGGCGCGGAGACGTTTCACTCGGCGATGGTTTCCCACTCGGGGCGCGAGTCCACCATTTGGCCCGAGGTTGTCGGGCTCGGCCACGATCTCGCGGCCCTCAGCGACGTCGTTGGGAGCCGGGTGCACGCCGACGTGGCGCTCCTCATGGATTGGGATTCGCGGTTCCACCGGGCGAGTGCCATCGGTCCGGGCCCGGACCGCGGTGATGCGGCCCTGCGCGCGTGGCACGGCACCGCATTCGAGCGCGGTTATCCGGTCGACGTGGTCTTCCCCGATTCCGACCTGCGCGGCTATCGCGTCATCATCGTGCCCGAGCTCTTCGCTCTCAGTGCGGACCTCGCCGCGGCCCTCACGGACGCGGCCCATGCAGGCACACAGGTAATCGTCACGGCGCCAACCGGGGTGCTCGATGACACCGGGCGGGCCATCGAGGGGGGATACGCATCGATGCTCAGTGACCTGCTCGGCATCCGCGTGCTGGAGCACCGCCTTCCCGCGGGCGCCCGGCCGCGCGAAGTCGACCCGCGGGTGGACACCATTAGCGCTCACATTCACCCGGCCGGCGCCACCGACGAGGTGGGGATTGAGGTGGTGCCAGGCTCGGCCCTCGACCGCACGCTCGAGCGGATCGCGCACCCGAAACCGGCCCCCCGGGGTTCACTGTGGGCAGAGGAACTCGCGCTTGAGGACGACGTCGAGGTGCTCGCCACGTTCAGCGATGACGACCTCGCGGGCTGGCCGGCGCTCACCTACCGCCCCTGTGGCGCCGGAGGCGGAACGTATGCCGCGACCGACCTCGATGCGGCGGGTCGCGCCGCGCTGTTGCGCCTCGCAGAGGCTCGCGCTCGGCTCTGCCCGCCGGAGTTGCCCGGCGGCGTGGAGAGTGTGCGCCGCGGAGAGTTCACCTTCCTGTTGAATCATGGCGAGCGCGCTGCGGAGCTGAGCGGACAGGTCGGTCTCAACGTTCTCACAGGGACGCGCGTGACGGGCCACCTGGTGCTGCCGCCCCGTTCGGCGGCGGTGCTGCGCGAGGAGGAGGACGCCTAAGCGCCCGCGGGCCCCAGCTCGGCTGCTAGGCGGGCTCGCCCCTGCCTGGGGACGGGAAGCCCGGGTCACTGTTCAATGTGGTGACCTGGTCAGCGAGGCCTGTGACGTCCAGGAGGAAACGCACGACGTCGGGTGGTTTGATGAGTCGGACCGGCAAGACCGGGGAGTCGGCCGAGACCAACCGCGAGAGCGTCGCAATCCCGGAGGAGTCCATGAAGGTGACGTTGCGCAGGTCGACGTCGAGCGGGAGCGCACGCTCCTCACATTCGAGGACGGCCTCGAGGAATTCGGCGGACAGCTGCAGGTCGATGGCGCCAGAGAGGATCAATCGGGTGCGCTGTGCCGAGGTCATCACGGCAGCCGATCCGGTATCGGCATTGGGCGCCGCGCCCTCATCCGCGTGTGTGGTCATGCGTGATCTCAGTCCTCGGGTCCGCAGCGGCACACTCGGGTGCCAGCGCCCCACATAATAGAAAGTGGTCCTTACAGGATAGAGCGCGAAGGGAGCGCTGTGAAACCCGATCGTCACGCCATCGATGAGATTGTGGATCCAGTCGGGATTCTGAACTCGCTCGCCGCCCCCGTCGCGCTCCTCGGCTACGCTGGCCCCGCCTGCCGGCACGCCCGCCTGCCCGGGACGGGACCGGAGGGCGGCCCGCACGTCCGGGTATCCGCCGACGGCTGGGCAATCCTGTGGTGTAATAGCCGGTTTGAAGAGGTCACCGGCTATCACCTCGCCGACGTTCAGCACAACGGTATCGACCTCATCACCTCCGTTGGCTCCTCGATCACGAACGAGGAACTCACCGACGAGAACACCCACGCGCTCGAAGGCGTCCCGATGGTCTATACCCGCCCCGACGGTGAGCGTGTCTGGTACACACCGTCCTTTCGGCGCGTGGCCACGATCGAGGGATTCACGCACCTGTGGACCGTGAGTTCGTGCCTGCTCCCCGCGATGGAAGACATCGCGGGCGAGACGACGCTCGGAGCGCTGCGTGTGGAGGCCCACCGGCGCGCGAACCTCGGGCTGCACATCGTCGATCGGGTCTCGCAACTGCTCGTCACCACGCCACCGGACCGGGTACTGGCCACGATCGCAGCCCTGCTGCGTCGCGATCTCGTGGCGCACGCCGACTTCATGGTGATGCACCGCGAGCACGGCCTGATTTCCCTGCCCGGGTTCACGACGGATGGGCCCGCGCCCGGGACGTGCGAATACCCGACGGATCCCGTCTACCAGCTGTGGCGCGAGAACCGTGCGGCCACTGAGCCGATCGACCTACCGGCCGACGCCGCCCCAGACTCGCCCTCGGGGCGGATCCGTGCGGCCTTCCACGCCAAGGCAGGCGCGCCCCTGCCGGTCCTCGTCTCCACCGCGGGGGCCTGGCCCAAGTCGCGCGGCATCCTCGTCACCGTGCCGCGTACCTCGAAGCCCGTCTCGGATCTGCGCACCGTGTTGAACCTCGTCGTGAAGCGTGTAGCCGAGGCCCTCGACCACTTCGAGCTCTACCACCGCGAACACCTTCTCGCCGAATCCCTCACACGGACGCTGCTCCCCGCCCAGTCGCGCGTCAGCGACCTGGACATCTGGACCTACTATCAGCCCTTCGCCCCGCAGGCCCAGGTGGGGGGAGACTGGTTCGACATCTCGAGTGACGATGAGGGCGCCACGCTCGTCATCCTCGGGGACGCGGTCGGTCACGACGTCGACTCGGTCGCCGCCATGAACCAGATCCGCACGGTACTGCGCTCCTTTGCGCCACGCATCACTTCGCCCGCCCGGCTTCTCGAGGAAGTCGATCGCTCGATGAGCGGGCTACGCCTCACTCGCACCGCGGCGCTCGTCGCGGCCCGCCTCACGCCCGATCCGGACGGCCCCACCTGGACGCTGCAGTGTACGCGCGCGGGGATCCTGCCCGGGATCGTACTGACAGCGGAGGGGGCACGCCGTTTGCCGGGAGACTCTCACGGCCTGCTCGGGATGCCAACGGCCGAACGCGTCGAGGAGCGTGTACTCCTGCACCCGGGTGATGCCGTCGTCTTCTTCTCCGATGGCCTCGTCGAGCGACGCGGCGCGGATCTGCGTGAAACTCTCGACTCCCTGCTCGACGTCGTTGGCTCCTCGCAGGCCCCGGATGCCGCCGGCATCGGGGAGGAACTCATGGACTACGCGGCCGATGCTGAGGACGACGTCTCCGTCGTCGTGATCCGGGTGCCGGGAGGTCCAGTCGTGGGACCGGGGGCACGGGCCCGGCGGTTCCAACTGCCGGCAGATCCGGCCGCCGTCGCCTACGCACGAACCCTCACCGGGCGGGCCCTCACGCAGTGGGGCATGACGGAACAGGAGCCGGTGCTGCTCGCCGTATCCGAGCTCGTGTCCAACGCCGTCATCCACGGCTGGGGGCGCGTCGGGCTGCGGATCAAGGAGATCGACGACGGGGTGCGCATCGAGGTGGAGGACGCGAACCCGAGCCCTCCCCGGCTCCGCTCCACCACGTCGTCGAATAGCACGGGCGGATACGGCATGCACGTCGTCAACCAGTTGGGGGATTGGGGCTGGCGCCCCACTCCGATGGGGAAGGCCGTGTGGGCACGCATCACGGTGCCGGACCTGAAACGTACCTAGGCTCCCGGGGTGCGTCGCGGTACCCTGAGAGACGGACCGAGGGGCGGTCCATCACCATGCCGAGGCCATGAGCCGGAGGGAGAACGCGATGCCTGCCGTCGTAGTTGTAGGAAGCCAATGGGGCGACGAGGGAAAGGGCAAGGCCACCGACCAGCTCGGTGAGCGCGTTGACTACGTCGTGAAGTTCAACGGCGGAAACAACGCGGGCCACACCGTCGTCATCGACGGGGAAACCTACGCGCTACACCTACTCCCCTCCGGAATCCTCACCCCCGGCGTAACCCCCGTGATCGGTAACGGCGTCGTCGTGGACTTGGAGGTCCTGTTCCAGGAGCTCGACGCGCTTTCGGAACGTGGCGTCGACGTCTCCAAGCTGAGGGTCTCTGCATCCGCCCACGTGATCCCCTCCTACAACCGCACCCTGGACCGCGTCTCTGAACGGTTCCTGGGCTCGCGCCAGATCGGTACGACCGGTCGTGGTATTGGGCCGACGTATGCGGACAAGATGTCGCGGGTCGGGATCCGCATTCAGGACCTGTTCGACGCCTCGATCTTGCGTCAGAAGGTCGAAGGGGCGCTCGAGAATAAGAATTCGCTGCTCGTGAAGGTCTACAACCGTCGGGCGGTCGACGTCGACGCTGTCACTGAGGAATTGCTCTCCTACGCGGAGCGGGTACGCCCGATGGTGGTGGACTGCTCGCTCGAGCTGAACCGGGCGCTCGACGAGGGTAAGACCGTCCTCTTCGAGGCTGGACAGGCCACGATGCTCGATGTTGACCACGGCACGTACCCGTTCGTCACGTCGTCCTCGGCGACGGCGGCCGGTGCCTGCACCGGCTCGGGCGTAGGACCTACCCGGATCGACCGTGTCATTGGCGTGATCAAGGCCTACACCACCCGCGTGGGGGAGGGCCCCTTCCCGACCGAGCTCGATAACGAGGACGGGGAACGGCTGCGCCAGGCTGGCGGCGAGTTCGGTGTGACGACGGGGCGCCCGCGGCGCACCGGATGGTATGACGCCGTGATCGCCCGCTACGCGGCACGGGTCAACGGCCTCACCGACTTCGTCATGACGAAACTCGACGTGCTCTCCGGCTACGAGGAGATCCCCGTGTGCGTGGCCTACGAGGTGGACGGCGAGCGGGTGGATGAGATGCCGGACAGCCAGACTGCCTTCCACCACGCGAAGCCCATCTATGAGATGCGCCCGGGCTGGTCGGAAGACATTTCCGAGGCCCGCACCTTCGAGGAGCTGCCGGCACGCGCCCGCGAATACGTCGAATACCTGGAGGACATCTCGAACTGCCGGATCTCGGCAATCGGGGTGGGCCCCGGGCGCCACGCCACCATCGTGCGTCACGACCTCCTCGACTAGAGGAGAGACCACACAGGCGGCCCCGCACTGAGTGCGGGGCCGCCCCTGTCATGTCTCGCGCATGGGGGTGGTCCGGCGCGTGTCTTGCGTCGACCCACCCGCCTCGTTCGCCCCTCCGGTGAACGTACCGGGATGCCAGTGAGGGGGCTCTGGACGAGAACGAGGATCCTGGTGAGCCGGGTCATCCCTAGCCCTGCGAGGGAGAGCCCTCCTCACCCGGCTCACGCACCGCGCGTGGCTCGACGTACCCCTGGGCAGGATCGGTCGGCGCTCCGGGGGCGGGCTGGGAGGAGGGCGTCTCCTCGCCGGTGAAGCCCTCGGGTAGCGGCGCCTGTGCCCCGGGCGTGCGTGGCTCGGCAGGGGCCGGGGCTTCGGGCGTACCGGGAACAGCACTGGCCTCGGGAGCTGTCGGGTTCTGCGCCGTCGGAGGCGCAAAGCTGTGCTCGGGGCTCGGTGCGGCGGGATCGGCTGCGCCAGCATGGGGTGCGCTCGGCGTCCCGGTAGCGGGATTGGGCGTCGCGGGGGCGGGACCGGCGGAGTCCGCAGTGGGGGCGGGGTTGGCGTTCTTCTTCGACTTCAGGACGAAGTAGACGATGAGGGCAATCAGCGCGATCAACACGATGATGCCGATGATGAGCCCCACGGAGCCGCCAATCCCACTACTGGGGGAGTCCTTCGCGGTCACGACCGCCCCGCTCCCGATGGCGGTGATCTTCGTGAACGTGACCGTATTGTCCTTGATCGTGTAGGCGTCGTCGTTCACGCCGGTGACACTCTCGACCGTTCCGGGAAAGACCAGCGTGAACTGGAACGCGTTGTCGGGGAAGAGCCCCTCAGCCATGCCCGCGTCCATGGTGTCGTCACCGGTCATGGTGACGACGAACTGTCCGTCTTCGTGCACGACGGAGAACCCGTTCGCGGCACCATCTTCACTATCAATGGGCTGACGCTCCGAGGTCAGACGGCACTTGAGTTCGCTGTCCGTTGAGTTGTCTTCGAGCGTCCAGCTCGCGGCATTTCCGCCACCCATCGCCAGGCTCTGGTTAAGGCTGTCACAGTCGGAGAGGCCGAATAACGTGGCTTGGGAACGCTCGAGGCTCAGCTCCATGGTGCCCTGCGTCGTGTCATCTTCGAAGAACTCCGCAGTCACCTTAGCTTCGCAGGCGCCCAGCACAAGGAGGAGGGGCAGTACGAGAACTGCCAGCCATGTGCCTCGGTGAGTGCGGTGCGCAGGGGGTGAGAAAGGACGTGGACCGGTATGTTTCGCCATATCGATATTGTTGCACGGCGTACGAAATTAACTCGACGGAGGGCCGAAATTTTTGTGGACCACGTCAGTGCGCTTTGTCCGTTTTCCTGGGACAATGGGAGCCAGACCACGGCGCCTCTGGGCCCTACGTCATCATTTCGTGGCCTAGCTCGGCGTCAAGATGGTTACAGCGGTACCCAAGAGGTCTCGATACTCAAAGCTCCGGGCGGACCGCCACCGGGGCACTGATGGAGGAAAAATGACCGTAGACGCCACGCAGATTGCTGAAGGCGCCCCCGAGATTGCACCAAAGGAACTCGTTGATTGGGTCGCAGAGGTGGCCCGGCTGACGAAGCCCGAGGAGGTCATCTGGTGTGACGGCTCCGATGAGGAGTGGGATCGCCTGACGTCCGAGATGGTCGAGTCGGGGATGTTCACGCGCCTCAACCCCGACAAGCGTCCGAACAGTTTCCTTGCCCGTTCGCTGCCCTCCGACGTCGCCCGTGTTGAGTCCCGCACCTTCATCTGCTCCGAGAAGGAAGAGGATGCCGGCCCGACCAACAACTGGGCCGATCCGAAGGAGATGAAGGAAACCCTGCGGGGTGTGTTTGACGGCGCCATGCGCGGCCGCCCGATGTACGTGATCCCGTTCTCGATGGGCCCGATCGGGGGCCCGATCTCACAGCTCGGCATTGAGCTGACCGACTCGCCCTACGTCGTCGTGAACATGCGGATCATGACCCGCATGGGCACCGACGCCCTGAAGCTCATCGGCGAGGGCCAGCCGTGGGTCCCCGCGGTGCACTCCGTGGGTGCTCCCCTCGAGCCGGGAGAAGAAGATACCACCTGGCCGTGCAACGACGAGAAGTACATCACCCACTTCCCAGAGACCAACGAGATTTGGTCCTTCGGCTCCGGCTACGGCGGAAACGCCCTGCTCGGCAAGAAGTGCTTCGCGCTCCGGATCGCCTCCACGATGGCGCGGCGCGACGGCTGGATGGCCGAGCACATGCTCATCTTGCGTCTGACTGACAAGAACTCCGGTAAGCAGTTCCACGTGACCGCTGCCTTCCCGTCGGCTTGCGGCAAGACGAACCTCGCCATGCTGCAGCCCACGATCGAGGGCTACGAGGTGGAGACCGTCGGCGACGATATCGCCTGGATGCGTCCCGGCCCGGACGGCCGCCTCTACGCGATCAACCCGGAGGCCGGCTTCTTCGGCGTCGCCCCCGGCACCTCGCACGACACGAACCCGATGGCCATGGACACCATGCAGTCCAACACCATCTTCACGAACGTCGCGCTGACCGACGACGGCGACGTCTGGTGGGAGGGTTGCGATGAGCCGCTGCCCGAGCACCTGATCGACTGGCACGGCAACGACTACACCCCGGCCGACGCCGAGGAAGGCAAGCTCGCCGCGCACCCGAACTCCCGCTTCACCACCCCGGCCGCGCAGTGCCCGATCATCTGCGACGACTGGGAGGCGCCCCAGGGTGTTCCGGTGGACGCGATCCTGTTCGGTGGCCGCCGCGCGACCAACGTGCCGCTCGTGGCCGAGCAATACGAGCCCGCCCACGGCGTCTTCATCGGCGCCTCGGTGGCCTCGGAGCAGACGGCCGCCGCGGAGGGCTCGGTGGGCGCCCTGCGTCACGACCCCTTCGCGATGCTGCCCTTCTGTGGCTACAACATGGCGGACTACTGGGGCCACTGGCTCGAGATGCAGGACAAGCTCGGCGATAAGTTCCCGAAGGTCTACCAGGTCAACTGGTTCCGTAAGGACGAGGACGGCCGCTTCATCTGGCCCGGCTTCGGCGACAACGCGCGCGTGCTCGACTGGATCGTGCGTCGCGCCGACGGTGAGGTCGAGGCGATCGATGGTCCGACTGGCCGCTACCCGAAGCGTGAGGACTTCAACCTCGAAGGCACCTCGGTGAGCGAGGAAGACTGGGACAAGCTGTTCCAGATTGATCCCGAGGCCTGGATGAAGGAGATCGACGCCACCGAGGAGTACTTCTCCCAGTTCGGCGATCACGTTCCCGGACCGGTGCAGGAGCAGCTGGCCAAGATGCGTGAGCGCATGGAGGCCGTGAAGAACTCCTAACCCGAGACATCCCAGCACACGCCTCCCGGGTCCCACTTTTGTTGGGCCCGGGAGGCGTGCGTGTTTCGTAGCGCCTGGGCGGTGACCGTTGTGGGGCTGGTCCCTTAGCTCGGGTGGCTCGTGGGTGCCGCGCCACCACGGGCGGATGGCACGTGTGCGAGGTAGGTGCGGGGCCCGAGATGACGACAGCGGAGCGCGGCGAGCCGCGCCGCGAACGTGAGGTGAGAGGTCAGCGGATCGTGCGGTCGGGCCGCAAGTGAGGCGGTGAGGGCCCCGTGGAACACATCGCCCGCGCCGAGCGTGTCGCGCGCCTCCACCTGGGGGACGGGCACGGACTCGCGGTGCAGCGCTCGCGCGCCGTCCCGAGGTGCCTGCCGCGCGAGCGGCCCGTTCGGCTCGCCCTCCCGCCAGGCGGCGCGCACTGGGTCCGCACCCGCGGTCTGGACCGCGACGCGCGCCCCCCGCTCCATGAGTGCGAGGAGAAGGTCCCCGCCCTCGGGCAGCGTGGCGTCTGCGGAGGCCGCCACGATCGCGGCGTGTGCCAGAAGGGGCGCGTAGCTTTCCTTCCACGAGCCGAGATCGATGACCAGGTGGTCGTGACCGGCGAGCTGTGCGTGGTAGGCGTCTAAGAGTTCGGGGTAGTACCCGTCGATGAGGACGGCATCGGCGCCCAAGAGAAGCGTAGCGAGCGCCGGGTCCCTCGTGGGGACACAATGCTCGGCGAGTGCCCCATCATTCAACGAGGAGACCGAGCGTTCAGCGCTCGCAGTCGCGAGCCGCACGAGCGACAGGGGTGGCGGCCCGCTCGCGTCGGCGGCCACGTCGTGCAGCCGCACGCCATGGTCCTGCAGATCGGCCCGCACGAGCTGCGCGAGCGGGTGGACACCAAGGGCGGTGACGAGGTGGGTCTCGAAACCGAGGGCCGCGGCCAGGACCGCGGCGTTCGCGGCCGGGCCCCCAGCCGCCAGGAATTGGTGCTCCGCCCGCACTTTCTCGTTCGGACGAACGGCGTCGGTGTGAACGTGCACGACGTCGACCGTGGTCAGTCCCAGCATCATGATGCGCGTCATGCCGTCAGACTAGCGGGACCGCGGGTGGGGGTATCCGAGTGGTGGCGGCGGCACGATCCACGGCCCGCCTTCGGTAGGCTGGGCATGTGAGAATCCTGCTGCTTGGCTCCGGAGGGCGGGAGCACGCCCTCGCGCGCGCCTTGGCGCGCGATCCGATGACCGATTGTGTCGTGAGCGCCCCGGGTAATCCGGGTACTGCCGAGGTGGGGCGCAACCTCGACCTTGACCCGTGCGACGGCGCCGCCGTCGTCGCAGCGGCGCGCGAACACGATATTGACCTCGTCGTCGTGGGGCCCGAGGCCCCGCTCGTCGCGGGAGTCGCCGACGCGCTACGCACCGCCGATATCCCGGTCTTCGGACCGGGCGCCGAGGCGGCGCGACTCGAGGGGTCGAAGGCGTTCGCGAAGGAGGTCATGGCTGCTGCGGACATCCCGACCGCCCTCGCCCAGGTGTGCACCAGTGCACGGGAGCTGGCGGACGCACTCGACTCCTTTGGACCGCCCTACGTCGTGAAGAATGATGGGCTCGCCGCCGGCAAGGGCGTGATTGTCACGGACAACCGCGCCGCCGCTGAAGCCCACGGTCTCGCCTGCCTCGCTGTTGAGGACGGCGCGGTTCTCGTAGAGGAGTATCTCGACGGCCCGGAGGTTTCCCTCTTTTGCGTGTGTGACGGCTCGGAGGCCGTGGCGCTCCTGCCCGCCCAGGACTTCAAACGGGCCCTGGATCACAACGAGGGCCCCAATACGGGTGGCATGGGGGCCTACTCGCCGCTCGCCTGGCTGCCCGATGGCTTTACCGAGGATGTGCTTGCGCGCGTGGCGCGGCCCGCACTCGCGGAGCTCTCCCGCCGCGGCACCCCGTTCGTGGGTTTGCTCTACTGCGGTTTGGCTCTCACCTCGCGCGGCGTGCGCGTCGTGGAGTTCAACGTGCGGTTCGGAGACCCAGAGACGCAGGCCGTCCTCGAATTGTTGACCTCCTCTCTGCCCGAGCTCCTGTATGCGGCTGCGACGGGGCGTCTGGCGACGGCGCCGCGTCCCCGTTTCGAGGACGGCGCCGCCGTCGCTGTGGTGCTCGCCGCACCTGGCTATCCAGGAACCGCGCGTACCGGAGAACCGATTGATGGGGTGGCCGAGGTGGCCGACGCCGTGCGCCACGCCGGTACTCGTCTGCAGGGTGAGACGCTCGTGAGTGCGGGTGGCCGCGTCCTCGCTGTCGTTGGTCGCGGCGCCGATGTGGAGCAGGCCCGCGTCGAGGCGTACGACGCGCTGCGCCACATTCGTCTTGCCGACGCCCACTACCGCCGCGATATCGCCGCACACACCGATCAGATCGAGGTTCCCGAGGCCAGCGGGGGCTCCCGGGGTAGGGACGAACACCCCGGGTGGAGTGTGACCTGAACCGCTAGGCTGAGATCGGAAGGAGGACCCATGCTGAACCTGGATGGCTGGGCGCACACCTACTCGGGCAAAGTCCGTGATCTGTACGTCCCGCAGGATTCCTCGGCGTCCTCGGTCGGCGACGTCGTGCTCGTGGTCGCCTCGGACCGGATCAGCGCCTACGACCACATCATGCCGACGGAGATCCCCGACAAGGGCAAGATCCTTACGCAGATGTCGAAATGGTGGTTTGCACAACTCGAAAGCGTGGTCGACCACCACGTCCTCAGCTATGACGTCCCCGCCGAGGTGGCCGGGCGCGCCATGATCTGCCAGCAGCTGCGCATGTACCCCGTCGAATGTGTCGCGCGCGGCTATCTCACCGGCTCGGCGCTCACCGAATACGAGCGCGACGGCTCGATCTGCGGCGTTGCTCTCCCGCCCGGCCTACAGCGCGGCGAGGCGCTGCCCGAACCAATCTTTACACCGGCCGCTAAGGCGCGCGTCGGCGACCACGATGAGAACATCACGTTCGAGCAGATGTGCGAGCGCCTCGGCACCGAGGTGTCCGAACAGCTGCGTACGATCACGCTGCGCCTCTATACACGGGCGGCCGAGATCGCGCGCGAACACGGCATCATTCTTGCGGACACGAAGTTCGAGTTCGGCCAGCTTCCGGACCCTGCCGGCCCCGACATCATCCTCGGTGACGAGGTACTCACGCCCGACTCCTCACGTTTCTGGCCGGCCGAAGAATGGCGAGTCGGGCAGGCGACGCCGAGTTTTGATAAACAGTATCTACGCGACTGGCTCACCTCCCCGGCGTCGAACTGGGATCGGTCCGGGAAGGCTCCGCCACCGGAACTTCCCGACGACGTCGTCGCCGCCACCCGGGAGCGTTACCTGGAGGCGTTCGAGCGGCTCACCGGGCAGGCCCCGGACCTTTCCGCCCCGAGCGCCGCGCCCACCGATCCGACCGCCTAAGAGAAGGAATCATGGCTCGAATCATTGTGAACGTCATGCCCAAACCGGAGATCCTCGACCCGCAGGGCAAGGCGATTGCTGGCGCCTTCACGCGCCTCGGAGAGGACCGCTTCACCGGCGTGCGCCAAGGTAAGCGCTTCGAACTTCTCGTCGATGGGCAGGCCACCGAGGAGGACCTCGCAGCGGCCCGTGAGCTCGCGACCTCCACGCTGTCCAACCCGATTATCGAGGACGTCGTCGACGTCCAGGTGCAGGAGTAGCGCCGTGCCGACCACCAGCCCCGACGTGCCCGGGCTCGACCTCGAGGCCCCGCTCACCACACCCGAGGCGCTCAACCTGGACGACTCCTTTGACCCGGAAGACGTGGCACGCCTGCGGATCGGCGTCGTCACGTTTCCCGGCACGCTCGATGACCGAGATGCACTGCGCGCGGTGCGGCTCACCGGCGCCCAGGCGGTGCCCCTGTGGCACGCTGATACCGACCTCACGGGCATCGATGCCGTGATCTTGCCGGGTGGCTTCTCCTACGGCGATTACCTGCGGTGTGGCGCAATTGCGCGCTTCGCCCCGATCATGGACCGCGTGGTCGACGCCGCGCGCGGTTCCATGCCTGTTCTCGGGATCTGCAACGGTTTCCAGGTGCTGTGTGAGGCACACCTCCTGCCCGGGGCACTTGTGAAGAATGACCACCAGCGGTTCATTTGCCGGGACCAGGACCTACGGGTCGAACGTACCGAGACGCCGTTCACGTGCGCGTTCACCTCCGGGCAGAGCATCACCATCCCGATGAAGAACGGCGAGGGGCAGTTCGTCGCTGATGAGCAGGCGCTCACCGAACTCGAAGAAAGCGGACGCGTGGTCTTCCGTTACGAGGGGTTCAACCCCAACGGGTCGATGAACGACATTGCCGGCATCTGCAATGAGCGAGGCAACGTCGTCGGCCTGATGCCCCACCCGGAGCATGCCGTCGAAGCGGGATACGGTCCGGACGGGCCCTTCGGTCCGCGTACCGGTACCGACGGCGCCGGCTTCTTCACCTCCCTGATTGCCACGCTGCTGCGTTGATGGCGGGTAAGCAACGCGCTGACCGTGGCGGTGGCGCGATCCGCCCGGCGACGCCGACTCGGCTCGACTCCGCCTGGATGGTGCCCCTGGTGGTCTATCTCGTCATCGCCTTCGGCGGTGCATGGCTGATTGCGGTGCCGCTGTACACGTCCGGGCAGGGGCTTGCTCACCCGGCCTTCATGCCGATCTCGCTCGGCATCATGATGACTCCCGCGCTCGCCGCCTTCGTCACGGGTGCGCTCGTACAACGCTGGCCGCTCGCCGCCGGGCAGCATGGTCCGGGTCTCTTTGCCCGGCTCGGTCTACCGATCCGGCGCCCCTACCGCCCGCTCCTCGGCTGGTTCCTGCTCTCCTGGTTCGGAATGATCGCGCTCGTCGTCATCGCGCTCATCACCTCGGCCCTGTGCGGCGTCTACCGTGTCGATCTCACGAACTTCACGGGCCTGCAGTCGATCCTCGTGGAGCAGGCTGTGGCTGCCGGACAGGGCGCGAATGTGGGGGAATTGACTGCGAGTGTGCGGGAGATCGCCTTCGCCCAGGTTGTTGTCGTCATTTTCGCTTCGCTCCTGAACGTCCTGCCTGCACTCGGCGAGGAGATCGGGTGGCGCGGCTGGCTCATGCCCCACCTCGCGCCGCTCGGTGTTCTCCCAACGATCGTCTTCAGCGGTGTCATCTGGGGCGTCTGGCACCTGCCGCTGCTCGCGCTTGGCTACAACTACCCGGGGCATTCCACCCCCGTCGCCCTCGGCGCCATGATCGGCATGTGCACCCTCGTGGGGGCCCTGCTGTACTGGGTGCGATTGCGGTCGCGTTCGGTGTGGCCGGCCGCCGTCGGGCACGGAGCCCTTAACGCGAGCGCAAGCCTGATGTACGTCTTTGGGGCGGCCCCCGTTCTCGTGGACACCACCATGGGCACGATTCTCGGTGTGTGCGGCTGGTTCGTTCCCCTCGCACTCGTGGTGCTCATCGCCTGGCGCGGGGGCTTCACACCGGCGCCGACAATGTGACGGAGCTCTCAAATTCCCGCCATGATGTGCTCAATGTGCGTCATCACGCCGGTTTTGCGCTGTGACTCGGGGGATATCGGTGGATAACTGTGCGCAATGTGACAGATTCGGCACCGACTTGTAGGCGCCCGGGTCGGTATGTTATCGGGACTTTCTCGCATGATTATGCAGAAAACCGACACAGCGGTGACTATCCCAAAGCCATCCACAGGTTTTCCCCCATTACCCCGTCGTTACCCACAACCTTGTGCATAAGGCCTGTGAATAAGTTGGGTTTGGTCCGCCATCACGGGCACACAGGAGGGAGCGGAGCCGCTGTGGTGGAGCGGTGTGTAGGGTAACCCGTAGAACAGTGCCGAGGCCGCTCGGCCATGCTCCCCCAGACCTTGAGAAGGATTCCTCCGTGACTAGCACCCGCTCGCTCGTGATCGTCGAGTCTCCGGCTAAGGCGAGAACTATCGGTTCTTATCTCGGCGAGAACTATCGCGTGGAGGCTTCCGTCGGTCATATTCGCGACCTGCCCACCCCCTCCGAGCTTCCGGCCTCCATGAAGAAGGGGCCCTACGCGAAGTTCGCCGTAGACGTCGAGGGGGGCTTCGAGCCCTACTACGTCGTCGATGCGGATAAGAAGAAGAAGGTCACCGAACTCAAGCGCCTCCTGAAGGACGCCGACGAACTCATCCTCGCGACGGATGAGGACCGCGAGGGTGAGGCCATCGCCTGGCACCTGCTACAGGTACTGAAGCCGAAGGTCCCGGTGAAGCGGATGGTGTTCCACGAGATCACCCCGGAGGCGATCGAGGCGGCGAAGGCCGCCACGAGGACCGTCGATGACCGCCTCGTCGATGCCCAAGAAACACGACGCATCCTCGATCGCCTCGTCGGCTACGAAGTCTCGCCACTGCTGTGGCGCAAAGTGAAGGCGGGCATTTCCGCGGGCCGCGTGCAGTCCGTTGCGACGCGGCTCGTGGTCGAACGCGAGCGCGAACGGATGGCCTTCATCCCCGCGCACTATTGGGATGTCCGCGCCCGCCTCGCGGCGGAACCGGGAGATCCGGAGTTCACGGCCCGAGTGGTCTCGCTCGATTCGCGCCGCGTAGCCCAGGGCCGTGACTTCACCGATGCCGGTGAGCTCACCCAGAAGGCTGAACGCGCCAAGGTGCTCGTCCTCAACGAGGCGGGCGCTCGCTCTATCGCTGACGGCCTCAGCGATCCCGGGCGATGCACCGACCTTGCGGTGTCTAAAGTGGAGACCAAACCCTATAAGCGGCGCCCCGCCGCACCGTTTACCACCTCGACACTCCAGCAGGAGGCCTCGCGCAAGCTCCGGATGAGCGCCCGCGACACGATGCGCACCGCCCAGTCGCTCTACGAGAACGGCTACATCACCTACATGCGTACCGATTCGACGGCGCTGTCGGGGCAGGCGATCTCGGCGGCCCGCCGCCAAGCACGCGAGCTGTTCGGCGCCGACAACGTGGCGGAGCGCCCGCGCGTCTACCAGAAGAAAGCGAAGGGCGCCCAGGAGGCGCACGAGGCGATCCGCCCCGCGGGTTCCTCCTTCCGCAGCCCCGACCAGCTGGCCACCGTCCTGTCGGGGGCGCAGCTGAAACTCTACGACCTCATCTGGCGGCGAACCCTCGCGAGCCAGATGTCCGATGCGCGCGGCCAGACCGCGACCATCACGCTTACTGCTGAGGTCCAGGCCTCAGTGCCCGACGTCAAGACGGACCGTCCCGACGTGGAACTGTCGGCCTCCGGCACCGTCATCACGCACCGGGGTTTCCTTGCCGTCTACGAGGAGGGGCGCGACGCCGCCCGCCACGAGGACGACTCCGATGGCGGCCGCCTGCCCGATCTCACCGAGGGCCAGGTCCTGGACGTTCGGGGGGCTGAGGCCGCGGGCCATACCACGACGCCACCGCCGCGCTACACGGAAGCTTCCCTCGTGCGAGCACTTGAAGAACGCGGCATCGGTCGGCCGTCGACATACGCGGCAACCCTGTCGGTCATCGCGGATCGCGGATACGTGCAGCGCCGCGGTCAGGCGCTCATCCCCACGTGGCTTGCGTTCTCGGTGGTGCGTCTACTCGAGGAAAATCTGCCGCGCCTCGTGGACTATGACTTCACGGCGCAGATGGAATCCGATCTGGACAAGATCGCGGCAGGCGAGCGCGACCGCGTTGAGTGGCTGACGGACTTTTATTTCGGCCCGAGCGAAACCGAGGAAGGCCTGCGCGACCTCGTGGCGGGCCTCGGTGATATCGACGCACGCGCGATCAACTCGGTCGCGATCGCCCCAGGCATCACGCTGCGCGTGGGACGCTACGGCCCCTACCTCGAGCAACAGGTCGAGGGTGAGGAGACGCCGAAGCGTGCCTCCGTCCCGGAGGAGATCGCCCCTGACGAACTCACTGAGAGCAAGGCTCGCGAACTCATGGCGGCCGCGGCTGCCGACGGCCGGGAGCTTGGGGTCGACCCCGATACGGGCCGCACTATCGTCGCGAAGTCCGGGCGGTTTGGCCCCTACATCACCGAAGTTCTGCCCGAACCGGAGGAGGGTGCCAAGCGCCCGAAGACGAAGCCGAAGACTGCCTCCCTGTTCAAGTCGATGAGCCTTCAGACCGTGACGCTCGAGGACGCGTTAAAGCTCCTCAGTTTGCCGCGCGTCGTCGGTACGGACGCCGAGGGTGTTCAGATCACGGCGCAAAACGGCCGCTATGGCCCGTATCTGAAGAAGGGGACGGACTCGCGTTCGCTTGAGCGCGAGGAACAGATCTTCACGATTACCGAGGCGGAGGCACTCGAAATCTACGCCCAGCCCAAGCGTCGGCGCGGGCAGAGTGCGAAGCCGCCGCTGCGTGAGCTCGGCACCGATCCGGCGACGGACAAGCCGGTCGTCATCAAGGACGGCCGTTTTGGCCCCTACATTACGGACGGCACGACGAACGTGACGGTGCCGCGTGCGGAGACGGTCGAGGGGATCAGCGCTGAGCGGGCCTACGAACTGCTCGCCGATAAACGTGCCAAGGGGCCGACCAAGCGCAAGACGCGTAAGGCGCCGGCACGCAAGAAGTCGACGGCGAAGAAGACCACAGCCAAGAAGTCAACGGCAAAGAAGAGCTCGGTGAGCTCCACGACGAAGGCGAAGAAATCCTAGGTGTTCATCACGGTTGAGGGCGGAGACGGCGTCGGCAAATCCACCCAGGTGGGTCTGCTGGCGCAAGACCTGGCTGCCCGCGGCTATGACGTGCATCGCACCTTCGAGCCGGGGGATACGCCGCTCGGTGCGGAACTGCGCCGCCTTGTGCAGCACTCCGATGACATGGCGGCACGTACGGAAGCACTCCTGTACGCGGCAGATCGGGCCGAACACGTCGCCCGCGTGATCCGACCGAAACTCGCCGCCGGGTGCATCGTCCTGTGCGATCGGTACATTGACTCCTCGGTTGCCTACCAGGGCGAGGCGCGCGGACTTGGCCCCGACCAGATCCGTGAGCTCTCCCTGTTCGCGACCGAGCACCTCGTGCCGAACCTCACTCTCCTGCTCGACCTCGACCCCGAGCGCGCCGCGGCGCGCCGCACCGGAGTCCCCGACCGGCTCGAACGGGAGGACCTGAGCTTCCATCGGCGGGTGCGCGAACGCTTCCTCGCGGCGGCCGCAGCGGACCCGGGCCGCTACGTGGTGCTCGACGCCTCCCGCCCGATCGAGGAGGTCTTCGGGCAGCTTCGCGACGCCGTCCTCACCCGTCTGCAGGACGGGGGGAGCAGGCAGCCGTGAGCGTGTGGGACAGCCTCGTCGGCCAGGAACACGTCGTTGCCGAACTGACTTCAGCAATGGCCACTCCGGGCGCGATGACACACGCCTGGCTGTTCACGGGGCCCCCCGGCTCGGGACGTTCGGTAGCGGCGACGGCGTTCGCCGCGGCCCTGCAGTGCACGGCAGAACCGGCGGGCTGCGGGAGCTGTGAGGCGTGCCGCACGGTCCTCGCCGGCACCCACCCCGACGTCACGCGCGTCGCCACCGACAAGGTGGTCATTGCGATGGAGGAGGTACGCGGGCTCATCCAGGTGGCCCAGCGCGCCCCCTCCCAGGGGCGGTGGCGCGTGATCGTCGTCGAGGACGCCGACCGCATGTTGGAGCGCACCTCGAATGTGCTCCTGAAATCCATCGAGGAACCGCCCGAGCGCACGCTGTGGTTGCTGTGTGCGCCGTCGATCGAAGACATCATCATGACGATTCGTTCGCGCTGCCGCCACGTGGGGTTGCGGATCCCGCCGGCGCAGACCGTGGCCGACCTGCTCGTGGCCCGCGACGGCGTCGACCCCGAGGTGGCGCTGGGAGCAGCCCGTGCCGCCCAGTCCCACGTCGGGATGGCCCGCCGACTCGCCCGCGACGATGAGGCGCGCACGCGGCGGCAACGGATCTTGGCTCTGCCGCTTCAAGTGCGCTCGGTTTCCGATGCCGTCAATGCCGCCGGAACGCTCGTGGAGCTCGCGAAAGACGACGCCCAAGCCGCCACCGCGGAGCGCGACCGCCTCGAACGCGAGAAGCTGCTGCGTGACCTCGGCGTCGACGACGGCACCACCAGGATGCCGCCGGCCGTGCGGGCGCGACTACGGCAGCTCGAGGACGATCAAAAGCGCCGCGCAACGCGCTACCAGCGCGATGTCCTGGATCGCACGATGGTCGATCTGCTCTCGCTCTACCGCGACGTCGTTGTCACCCAGGTGAAGGCAGATATCCCGCTTGTGAACGAGGACCTCGCCGATCAGATCACGCGCCTTGCAGGACAAACCGATCTCAAGGGCAGCGTCGAGCGCATGGAGGCGATCGAGGTCGCCCGCCGGCGCCTTGGTGCGAACGTCGCCCCACTGCTTGCGGTGGAGGCGATGACGCTCGCGCTTCGTCCCCAGGCATGATCTGACACGGCAGCCGCGTCCCCTACAGTAGAGGGGTGACACGTCATTTCCTCGCCGTTCCCGCCGCTTTGCTCGTGGCGCTCGCGGGATGCACGCCCGCTCAGCCCTCCGACCCGACACCCACATCGGTGTCGTCCGCACCTCAATCCTCTCTTGGGCCGGTACCCGAGGGGCTTGAGGACTTCTATACGCAGAGTATTGAGTGGAGCGCATGCGGTTCTGACATGCGGTGCACCGATGTCGAGGTGCCGATCGATTACGACAACCCTGCGGGTGCGCGCGCCACAATCCGCGTGAAGCAGCTCGTGAGCGCGGGTGAGGACGCGCCGGCCCTGTTCTTGAACCCTGGCGGACCGGGCGGCTCCGGGGTGCAGACGATGGATTACGTGACCCACATGACGACGGAAGAACTGCGGGCCGCATACAACGTGACCGGGTTTGATCCGCGCGGCGTGAATGAATCGAGTCCGGCCGTCTCATGCTTCACCGACGCGGAGCGCGACGCCGACCGCGCCAAGGATATGCCGACTGAGACCGACGCGGATCTGGACGCGCTCGCCGCGAGTGTGCGCGAATACGGGAAGCAGTGCGCCGAGAAAACGGGCGAGATACTCAACTTCGTCGACACGCGTTCGGCGGCACGTGACCTTGACGTGCTGCGCGCCGTCGTCGCCTCGAGCGAGACCCTGGACTACCTCGGTTTCTCCTACGGCACCTATCTTGGGGCCACCTACGCCGAACTGTTCCCGAAGAACACGGGCCACCTGGTACTCGATGGCGCGATTGACCCGACGACATCGCTGCACGAGGTCTCCCTTGGTCAGGCCAAGGGGTTCGACCGCGCCATCCGCGCGTACGTGGAGGACTGCCAGGCTGGTGCGGACTGCCCACTGCGCGGGGATGTCGACGCCGGGATCGACCAGCTCGATCGATTCTTCCGCTCACTCGGAACGAACCCCCTTCCGACCTCTGACCCCGATCGTCCCCTGACGCGCCCGCTCGGCTTCATGGGCGTCATCACGCCGCTCTACTCCCAGGAATCATGGCCCCAGTTGACGATGGCGCTCGACCAGGCCATGAGCGAGGGGGATGGCTCCATGCTGCTGTTCATGGCCGACCTTATGGCTGATCGTGAATCGGACGGCACCTACTCCACCAATAGTGATGAGGCGTTTACCGCGATCAACTGCCTGGATTTCCAGCCGAGTGGCGATCGCGAGCAATGGCGGGCTGACGTCCAGGAACTGGCGGAAGCCTCCGCGCTGTTTGGACCCGAGCTCGGGTATGGAGACCTCATGTGTGAGGCGTGGCCGGCGAAGGCACGCTACGAACGTGGCGAGCTGCACGCCGTCGGTTCGGCACCGATCCTCGTGATCGGCACGATGGGTGACCCGGCGACTCCCTACGAGTGGTCTGAGGCGTTGGCGGACCAGCTTGAGAACGGCTACCTCCTGACCTACGAGGGGGAGGGACACACCGCCTACTCCGCTACCAATGGCTGTGTTGCGGACTTCGTGGACGCGTTCTTCCTCGACGACGAGCTGCCGGAAGCGGACGCGACCTGTGAGGACCGGGGAGCGTGGTGAGCGAGTGTGACGAGGATCCACCCGCGGTGAGTTTGTCTGATCGCCGCCTGATTCGATAGTCTCGGGTGTGCTGCTAGCGCAGTAGGCCGCCTTAGCTCAGTCGGCAGAGCGATTCACTCGTAATGAATAGGTCGTCGGTTCGATTCCGACAGGCGGCTCCACGACGATCCCCATAGCCCCGCCTTGATGGTGGGGCATACACCCGCTTTGGCCCTTGTCAGAACACATAGGATAGGGCTATGTCCTACCTCATCGCCATATTCCCGCCCGTCGCGGTTGGAGTGCTGTTCTTCTTCGTCATGCGCCTCATATTCCAAGCCGACCGGCGCGAGCGTCGGCTTTTGGCTGAAATGGAAGCCGAGGAAGAACGCCAACGTCTCCGCGAGGCAAAAGATTCGCAGAAGAACCATTGATCTATCACTGATAAGAGTGGGAGTGCGGACGGTTTTTTATTGCCCATGCGGTATGGCTAATCAGGTGCGGGGTGACATATGCTGAGGAGTGACCTCAGCGAAAGGACATTAGAGCGATGGCTAAGCGTGTGCATATTCAACTGGTGGATGATCTCGATGGATCGGATGCCGTGGAAACCGTCCATTTTGGTTTGGATGGCGTTTCCTACGAGATTGACCTGAACGAAGAGAATGTCAACGCCCTGCGCGGCGCACTCGCTCCGTGGATCGAGAAGGCGCGTCGCGAACCCGGTCAGCGCGCGACGCGGCGAACCGCCGGCGGAAAGAAGGGCAAGCGCACGCAGTCCGATTCCGCGCGAATTCGGGCCTGGGCGATCGAGAACAACATCCCGGTGTCCGACCGTGGGCGCATTCCGGCCGACCTGCGGGAGCGTTACTACCGGGAGAACCCCTCCGGCTAGACTGAACGCGGAGAGTTCTCACCCCAAATCCTGGAGAGATAACGATGACCTACACTCTCATTCTGCTTCGGCACGGCCAGAGCGAATGGAACGCAAAAAACCTGTTCACCGGTTGGGTGGATGTCCCCCTTTCGGAGCAGGGGCGCTCAGAAGCTGTCCGCGGCGGTGAACTGCTCGCGGCGGAGGGTTACCTTCCGGACGTTCTTCATACCTCGCTTTTGCGACGCGCAATTGGGACCGCTAACCTGGCGCTCGATGCGGCGGACCGGCATTGGATTCCGGTGCGCCGTCATTGGCGTTTGAATGAGCGGCACTACGGCGCCCTGCAGGGTAAGAATAAGAAGGAAATCCGTGAGGAATACGGTGAGGAGAAATTCATGGAGTGGCGCCGCTCCTATGACACTCCGCCACCGGAAATCGAGCTGGGCAGTGAATTCTCTCAAGATAGCGATCCGCGTTATGCCGGCGAGCCCATTCCTCGCACGGAGTGCCTGAAGGACGTACTGGAACGACTCCTTCCCTATTGGGAAGAGGAGATTGTTCCGGACCTGCGCTCCGGCAAGACCGTCATGATCGCCGCCCACGGCAACTCGCTGCGCGCCATCGTCAAGCATCTCGATCAGATCTCTGATGAGGGCATCTCCGCTCTTAACATCCCGACCGGCATTCCGCTGGTCTACGAGCTGGATGAGAACCTCACCCCGACCGTCAAGGGGGGAACCTACCTGGATCCGGAGGCCGCGAAGGCGGCCATCGAGGCGGTCGCTAATCAGGGCAAGTAAGCACACTCGAGCACGGCGCGGGCCCCACGAATGATCGTGGGGCCCGCGTGGTGTGTGAAGGGGCAATGGGACCGGGGGCTAGTGGATGTGGGGGTCTGAGGCGTCCTCTTCGATGGGCATGGACTCCGACTTCGACAGGTCCCCGGTGACCAGGTAGGGCGTGCGCCGTGCGAGCGAGACGCAGCGGTCGCCGAAGCGCTCGAAGAAGCAGCGAGCACGATGACATCGATGATCTCTTGGCGGTCGCGCGCATAGTCCGTGTTGAGGATGCGCATGAACTCCTCGCGGTGGCGCTGGTCGAGCTCGTCGTCGATGAAGGCATCGGATTGGCGCCTGTCGAGCGCGAGCGGATGTTCGAGCGTTTCTCTCGGGTCGATAACGTCTGCTGCCGAGATACGGGCGGGACGGGCCTCGGCCTCGCCATCGTGAAGCACGTGGCGGCCGACTACGGCGGGTCCGTCCAGGTGTGGTCCGCCCCCGGCAGAGGATCCACGTTCACCTTCCCATTCCCAGGGTCTTCCCTTCCGGCCACGACTTTTCCCTTCGGGGCCCCGCCGACCGATGTCGCACCTGTCACCGTAGGGCCACCCGCCCGCGGTGCTATCACCCGGGAGTGTGCTCTCCCGCGCGAGATAAGGAGCGAGCTGTGATGAGCGTCGTGATGGTCGAGGATGAAGAGTCCTACCGCGAACCGTTGCGCTATTCCCTCACCGGCGACGGCTGCGACGTCGTCGTGGCGTGCGACGGCGGGGAGGCCCTCGCACTGTTCGACCAGTCCAACGACCAGATCCTGCTCGACCTTATGCTCCCGGGGCGCTCGGGAATTGAGGTGTGCCGGAAGATCCGAAAGGTCTCCCAGGTCCCCTTCATCATGGTGACCGCGAAGGACGCCGAGATCGACACCGTTGTCGGTCGTGAGATCGGGGCCGACGATGACGTGACCAAGCCGTATTCCTCACGCGAGCTCCTCGCGCGTATCACCGCGATCATGCGGCGCGTTGAGTCTGCTTCCCGTATCGAGACTGAGGAGGACGTCGTGGAGATCGGCCCCGTGCGCATGGCGGTGGATCGGCACGAGGTTCACGTGGACGGCGTCGCGATCGATATGCCGCGACGCGAGTTCGAACTACTTGAGTTCTTGATGCGTCACCCGGGACGAGTCCTCACGCGAGGCCAACTGCTCGACCGCATGTGGGGTGAGGACTACCTCGGGGACTCGAAAACCCTTGACGTGCACGTGAAGCGGAGCCGTTCTCGGATCGGGCAAGATCCGAAAAACCCCGCACTGATCAAGACGGTGCGGGGCCTGGGCTACACAATGGTAGATGCGGGGGCTAGTGCCCCTCGACGTGTTCGTCATATGGCGGGAGCGTGCCGTCGAGTACCGGCACGGCGGCCTCACGGAGGCCTGCGCCCTCGGCGTCGATCTGCACCGGAGTCACGGCCCCCGGGGTGTAGGACCCCGCGATCGTGTCGTCGTCGGCAGGCAGGTTCACGACCGAGTGGGCCTCGACCGTGTAGCGCAGTTGTTCGTTTCCCTCACCGATGGTGAGGGCGAAGGTGGCAGGTTCGTCGCCGTTGTTGACGAGCGCACCATGCAGGCTGGCATCGGCGGCACTTCCGGCGGTGAGAATCATGAGGTTCTCGACCGAGAGAGCGGTGTTGAATTCGATCCGCACGCCGTCGGAGGCAGCGTAGGACTTGGCGGTCATCGTCGGGCTGGCCGCGGTGCAGGCACCGAGGCCGCTCGCGGCGACGATGAGGCCGAGCGAGGCGGCAAACAGACGAACGCGGGGACGGGACATGCGCAACTCCCTTGGGCACGGCAGGGCAACGATACCCTGCACGATACCGGAGCAGCGCCCACCCCGGACACAGATGTGCCGACGCGTCGTCAACATCAGGGGGAAACCCCCGAGATTCAGCGGAAAAACAGCATGATAAAATAGGCCGAGCACAGACCTATAGGGAGCATATTCGTGACCGTACCGTACAAGGTTGGCGAAACCGTCGTCTACCCCCACCACGGGGCCGCAACGATCGAGGCCGTGAACACTCGCGTCATTCGCGGCGAAGAAAAAACCTATCTGAGGATGACCGTTGCGCAGGGTGACCTCACCATCGAGGTGCCAGCAGAGAATCTCGACCTCGTCGGCGTGCGTGACGTCGTCGACTTGAAGGGCCTTGAAGAGGTCTTCGACGTGATGCGCGAGCCTCACACTGAGGAGCCGTCCAACTGGTCGCGCCGATACAAGGCGAACGTGGAGAAGATCGCCTCCGGTGATGTCATCAAGGTGGCGGAGGTCGTGCGTGACCTCTCCCGTCGGGACGCCAACCGTGGGCTGTCAGCCGGAGAGAAACGCATGCTCTCCAAGGCGCGCCAGATCCTCGAATCCGAGGTTGCGCTCGCCGAGGAAACCGACGAGGACGCTGCCCGGGAGCGGGTCGATGGCGTGCTCGACGAGGGCATGAAGGCCGCCGAGAAGGCCGGCACCCTCAACAAGAAGAAGACCAAGAAGTAGGCGTGCCGTGAGCCTCGGCCGGGGTCACCAGGACACGCCGCGCGTCGGCGTCATCGTGACCGCGGCGGGTGCCGGCTTGCGATTGGGGGCGGACCGGCCGAAGGCCCTCGTGGCACTTGGCGCGCGTCCGCTCCTGGCTCACGCCCTGGCGGGCGTGTTTGCAGCCGGGCTCAACCGCGTCGTCGTGACGGCGCCCACCACCCACCTGCCTGAGTTTCGCGCCGCCTGCCAACTCGCTCTGCCCCGCGACGCGGGACGCGAAACCGTCCCGGACCTCACCGTGGTCCCCGGCGGCACGACCCGCCAGGCCTCCGTCGCCCAGGGGCTCGCGGCGCTCGACGACGCCGATATCGTGCTTGTACACGATGCCGCTCGCGCCCTCACGCCGCCGGACATGATCATCCGCGTGGTGGCTGGCGCCCAGTCCGGTGCCGCGGCGGTGATCCCGGGGCTCGCGGTCGCCGACACCATCAAAGCCGTTCGGAGGGAAGACGAGCGCGACGTCGTCGCGGCTACGCTTCAGCGCTCGAGCCTGCGTGCGATTCAAACCCCCCAGGCGTTTTCGGCAGCGGCGCTGCGCGATGCGCACGCGCTCGCGGCCCGCCGAGGCGATGTTGCAACCGACGACGCAGGCCTCATCGAGGAGCTCGGGCTACCGGTCGTGGTGGTTCCGGGGGATCCGCGCGCCCTGAAGATCACGACGCCCTTCGATCTCGAGGTGGCTGAAGCGATGGTGAGACCATGAATGAGTCGTTCGGCATCCCGCGCGTGGGGATCGCCGCCGACGTCCACGCCTTCGCGAGCGATCCCGGCCGCCCGCTGTGGCTCGCCTGCCTGCACTGGCCGGGAGAGCGTGGGCTCGAGGGCCATTCCGACGCGGACGTCGCCGCCCATGCGGCCTGCGACGCGATGATGTCCGCGGCCGGCGTAGGGGACCTCGGTCAGCTCGTCGGCACGGGAGACCCGGCCTACGCGGAGGCCAGCGGTGAGCTGCTCCTGCGCGAATCCCTCGCCGCCGTGACGGCGGCGGGCTATGCCGTCGGCAATATCGCCGTCCAGATCGTTGGGCAGCGGCCCCGGTTTGCGCCGCGCGCCGCGGAGGCGTGCGCGACGATGAGTGAGATCGTTGGGGCGCCCGTGACGGTGAGCGCCACCACCACTGATCGCCTGGGCTTCACCGGCCGGAGCGAGGGGATTGCCGCCGTCGCGACCGCGCTCGTCTACCGGGCGCGCCCCTGACCGCACGGGCGGCGCCGCGGGGTGGCTAGTGTGAGGCGTTCAGGCGCACGACGTCGTAGACGATCCGCCCGTCAGCGTGGGTCTCCCGCGGCTCGAGGCGGAAACCCGCCCGAGCGAGGTCCTCGGCCTCGATGGTGACGTTGGCGCTGCGATAGGGCACTCGCTCGTGGTCGAGGCGATGCGCCACCATGATGCGCACGGGCTCGGTGCCCCACGCCCCGACCGGGGAGAGATCGAGAACGGCGATGCGCGCGTTCCCGTCGCAGCAGTCAATGTGCTCGAGACCGACCACCCGGCTGAGCGGCAGGTTCGGGTGCGGGGGTTTGCCGAGCAGGCACGTCTCCGGGCTCGGTTGCAGTGGAGTGGTGAGCCCGACCCGGCAGAATGGGCAGGGCGGTGACGTCTTCGCCACGGTGGGTCCTTTCCGTCGCGGCCCCTGGGGCAGTTTCGCCGGGAGAGCCCTAGTGATAGCGGGATTGCGTGGGCCGAACCGGTAAGAGCATCCCGAGGCCGATGATCAACACCAGGATGATTCCGAGGATCCCGTAGGGGGTGCCGTTGCCGACGCCCTGACCGATCTCGGCGAGCGCCACCGCGGCAGTGAACGCGGCGGGCGCCATAAAGGAGACGACGCGTCCCGTCGTCGCGTACAGCCCGAAGACCTCACCCTCACGGCCGGCCGGAATGATCCGGGCGAGGAACGTGCGCGACGCCGATTGTGCGGGCCCCACGAAGACGCACAGGGTGAGACCGAAGATCCAGAACATCGTGGCGGACCCGTCGCGGGTGAGGAAGACCAAGAAACCCGAAATGATCATCGCGACCAGGGAAAACACGATGACGCGCTTCGGGCCGAAGATGTCGTCCAGGCGCCCCGAGGCGATGGTGGCGATCCCAGCCACGACGTTCGCCGCCACCGCGAATACGATCACATCCCCGCTGCTAAAGCCGAATACCTTCGCAGCGATCACGCCTCCGAAGGTGAACACGCCGGCGAGCCCGTCACGGAAGACGGCCGAGGCCATGAGGAAGTAGACGGTATGCCGCGAGGTCCGCCACAGGCGACCCACGAGGGCGAAGAGCTCACGGTAGGACTCGAGGTAGCTGCGGCGTTCCACGTCCTGCTTGACCCGCTGGCGCTGTGCGCGCAGCGCGGTGATGAACACGGGGATGGAAAAGATGAGGGTCCACGCGGCGCACACGAGCATGGTGACGCGCACGTCGAGGCCGTTCGCGTCACTCACCCCGAATAGGCCCACCTCCGGGGAGATGAAGGCGTAGTAGACGAACAGGAGTAGGACGATCCCGCCGAGATAGCCCATGCCCCAGCCGAAACCGGAGATCCGGCCGATGTTACTCGGCGTGGAAATGTCATTGAGGATTGCGTTGTAATTGACGGAGGCGAACTCAAAGACGATGTTGCCGACGCCGAGCAAGACGAGTGCGATCCACAGCATCTCGCGTTCCGGCGTGATGAAGAACAGGCTCGCCGCGACTGCAACGACGAGGAGCGTGTTGACCATGAGCCAGGTGCCGCGCGTGCCACGCTTGTCGGAGCGTTGGCCGTTTACGGGCGCAAACAGGGCAATCGCGAGGCCCGCGATGGTCATCGCGGTGCCGAGCAGGGTCTCGGGACTGGCCTGACCTGGCCCGGCTTGGAACCCGGGCGCCGTCGTCAAATAGACGGAGAACACAAACGTGGTGATGACCGCATTAAAGGCGGCCGAACCCCAATCCCACAGCGCCCATGAGAGCACGGGCACGGAGAAGATTCGGTGTCCCTCCCCACTCGGGCCCGTCAACGGGGGCTGCTCGCGGTGAGCCTTAAGCCCGGCATCTGCCGCACCGTCGCCTCCGCGGCCCGCGCCATCGTCTGGGGGCAGTGCAGGTGTCAGTGAGGTCTCCGGGGTGTCGCGGCGGCCCGGCTCTGGCGTGGGCTCGGAGTCGGGAGTGTTGTGTCTCACGCCCCTCACGTTAGCCGATCGCACCGTAGGCTGGAGAGGTGAGTGTGCAGCTGTATGATTCCGCGACCAGGTCCGTGCGTCCCCTCCAACCCGTGAGTGAGGGACTCGTCCGCATCTACCTTTGTGGTGCCACTGTGCAAGGCTCTCCCCACATTGGCCACCTGCGTGCGGCGCTGTCCTTCGACGCGCTTGTGCGCTGGCTACGCCGGCGCGGATACGAGGTCCACTACGTACGCAACGTGACCGACATCGATGACAAGATCCTGGCCAAGTCCGCCGAGGCAGGACAGCCGTGGTGGGCCTGGGCGCAGCGTTTTGAGCGCGAGTTCGACGCCGCCTACCGCGCACTTGGCGCGGTCGAACCCACCTACGAGCCGCGCGCCACCGGGCACATCCCCGAGCAGATCGCGCTGGTGGAGCGCCTCCTGGAACGGGGGCACGCCTACGATGACGGCGCCGGTAACGTCTACTTCTCCGTCACCTCACTTCCCGACTACGGTTCACTCACTCGCCAACGGCTGAGTGCGCTCTCCACGACCGAAGATGATTCGCAGATCGACGACGACGTGGAGGCCGGCAAACGCGACCCTCGCGACTTCGCGCTGTGGAAGGCCGCCAAGGAAGACGAACCCGAGACGGCTGCGTGGGACGCACCGTGGGGAAGGGGCCGGCCCGGCTGGCACCTGGAGTGCTCTGCGATGAGCCACAAGTACCTCGGTGAGACGTTCGACATCCATGGGGGCGGCATCGATCTGCGCTTCCCCCATCACGAGAATGAGCAGGCCCAATCGCACGCCGCGGGCTGGGGTTTTGCCAACCTGTGGGTGCACAATGCGTGGGTCACGACAAAGGGCGAGAAGATGAGCAAATCGCTCGGCAATTCGCTGGTCGTGGGCGAACTCCTCGAGCGGGTGAGTGCCCCGGCCCTGCGGTTCGCGCTGTGTACCGTGCACCACCGCTCCACGATCGAATGGTCCGACGAGCTCCTCACCTCCGCGCAGGCCGCCTGGGAGCGACTGACTCGCTTCGCCGACCACGCGGCCGAAGTCCTTGGGGAGCAGAACCCGAGCGAGGCGGATGTCCTCGCCGTCCCGGCAACGGAACTCCCCGAGGACTTCGCTGCCGCGATGGATGATGACCTGAATGTCGCCGGCGCCCTCGCGGTGATCTGGGAACACGTAAAGGCGGGCAATACCGCCATCGCCGACGGCTCTGATGCCGACGTCGCCCGCCACCTGTTGCTCGTACGCTCCATGCTTGCCGTCCTCGGTTTGGACCCGCACGGCGCCCACTGGCGGGATGATTCCGGCGACGCTGCGCCGCAGCGGGCGCTCGAAACCCTCGTCGATGGCCTGCTAGACGAGCGCGCCGCGGCGCGTGCGGAGCGCGACTGGGCACGAGCAGATCACCTGCGTGACCAACTGGCCGACGCCGGCATCCTCGTCGAAGATTCCCCGACCGGCGCTCGCTGGCACCTCTAACCCCTCCACCTCTCACCGTAAGGACACTCATGCGACTGCCTGACACCTTGGCCGAACTCCTGCCCGATTTCGCGCTGCCCGACCCGACGGTCGTGCCCGGCCTGAAGTGGGGTGTGATCGGACCCGGGTCCATCGCCGCAACGTTCGCGAGCCAGCTGCGGCACAACACGAACCAGGAACTGTTCGCGGTGGCGTCTCGCTCTATCGGGCGGGCCGCCGCGTTCGCCGCGACCCACGACGCTCCCCGCTCCTACGGCTCCTACCAGGATCTGTTCGCGGATGAGGACGTCGACGCCGTCTACATCGCGACACCGCACTCACACCACATCGCGCCGGCGCTCGGCGCGATTGCGGCCGGTAAACACGTGCTGGTGGAGAAGGCGGCGACGGCGAATGCGAAGGATACGGAGGCCCTGCTCGCCGCCGCGAAGACGGCCGGCGTGTTCCTGATGGAGGCGGTGTGGTCGCGCTTCGTGGGGCCCTGGCGCCTTGCTCGCGCACTCGTGCAGGGCGGTCACCTCGGAGAGATCGTCTCCGTGCGGGCCGAACTCAGCTTCCCACTCGAACACGTGCCGCGTCTCATTGAGCCTGAACTCGCGGGTGGCGCCATCCGTGACCTGGGGATCTATCCGCTGAACTTCGCGCAATTCCTCCTTGGTGATGGGGAGATCACCGGCGTGCACGGCGCACTCGCGGATAGCGGCGTGGAGCGCGAGGCCATCATCCATACCGACCACCGTGGCGTGAGCGCGACGTCGATCTGTTCGATGCGCGCACACGCGCCGAACAGTGCGGAAATCGCGGGCACGAAGGGATGGCTGCGCATTCCGACGACGATGCACGCGCCGGGTGCCGTTCAGGTTGCCCTGGAAAAGGACGGGGAGATGATTCGCGAAAAGGTGGACGCTCGCGTCGGCGCACCCTACCGGTTCGAGGCCGTCGAGGTGGCGCGGTGCGTGGCAGCCGGGCTCACCGAATCGGGCGACATGCCCTGGTGGGATACCCGCCATATTGCGACCGTCATGGACGAGGCACGGGAGCGCCTCGGCGCGAAGTAGAGGAATGAGCGCGATGAAGGGAAACTCGCAACGCCGCGGTGCCGTGCGCAAGCCCGGTACGAAGAAGGGGATGCGCAAAGGCAGCGGCGGGCAGCGCCGCAAACAACTGAGGGGTCGCGGACCCACGCCGAAGGCCGAGGACCGTACGGGGCATCCCGCAGCCGCTCGCAAGGCAGCGCAGGAACGCCGCGAGGCGGCAAAGCCGAAGCGTCGGGCCCCCGCGGCGGTGCATGTGCCGAAGGGCCACGAGGTGATCGCGGGCCGCAACCCGGTGCACGAGGCGGTCGCCGCGGGGATTCCGCTGGTCCGGGTCTTCCTCGCACCCGGGACGCGGGTGGATGAGCGCCTCTCGAAGGTGGTACGGACGGCCACGGCCCTCGGGGCACCGCTCGTGGAGGTCACCAACCGCGACCTCGACGCCGTGAGTGACGGGGCGGTGCACCAGGGGGTGGCCATCGAGGTCCCCGAATACCGCTACACCCCCATCGACGAGGTGTTCGCCGCCGCCGAGGCATCCGGTGAGCCACCGCTGCTCATCGCCCTCGACCAGGTGACCGACCCACACAACCTGGGAGCTGTCCTGCGCAGTGCTGCGGCCTTCGGCGCCCACGGGGTCATCATCCCCGAGCGGCGAGCGGCCGGTGTGAGCGCCGCCGTCTGGAAGGTATCTGCGGGCGCGGCGGCGCGCATCCCGATTGCCCAGGTGACGAACCTGGTACGCACCCTTAAAGACGCGAAGAATGCGGGCGCGTTCGTCGTCGGTCTCGCGGGTGGTAGTGCGGACACAACGGCCAGTTTCGAACTGGCCGACGGCCCACTCGTGCTCGTCACCGGATCGGAAGGCTCAGGCCTTTCGAGACTCGTCGCCGAAACCTGTGACCAGATCGTCTCCATTCCGATCTCGCTCGCTGTGGAGTCCCTGAACGCGGCCGTAGCGACGGGGATCGCGCTGTATGACGTGCGTCGTCGCCGGTCGCAGGCCGGTCAGTAGTACGCCCCCCTCGCGCGCAATGGGGCGTTGCGGCCACGATGCGCGACGTTCCGCGCCCGTCCGTGATGGAATGGGATGAAGGAGGCGTCATGTCTGACTGGGCCGTAACCGAACTCGTATTCCACGCCGTCCCCGCTGCACTCGAGGCGGCACTGAGACACGCCCGTCTGGTGGCGCGGCTCGACTACCTGCCCACGGGGCACAACGGTGATGTCCTCGTGACCGTCGGGGTGCTCGTGGACTCGCAGGGGCGGATCGCTCAGGTCGACGGCGACCGGCTCGTCGCCGGACCTCTCGGTAAGGATGTCGTGCAGGCGATCGCGACCGAACTAGGGGTGTCCTTGTGGGCGCCGTCCTGGGACGTGGATATTCAGCCGTCCACTACCGCGAGTGAACGCGCGGCCCGCAGCGTCGAGGCCGGCGGGAGTTCCGCACTCGTCGTCGTGACCCCCGCCCCGATGAGTGCGATGCCGATGTATGCCACTGCCGTGTGCCGTGATTTGTCGGTCCTCGACCTCGGCGACCGGCGCGTCGTGATGTCGCAGGGGGATGGCCACGCCGTGGGGTTCGGGTATTTCGGGTGGGACGAGGACTCCCTCCCGGCCCTCGTCCTGATTAACGAGAGCGGGGAACGTACAGTCGCCCTGCACACCGAGGCGACGTCGCTGCCCGAGGCCGCACACTCCTGGGACCTCGTCACGCGCTGCCTCACCGGGGCACCCGATGCGGGCGGCCCCGCCGTTGACCGTCTCGTCCAGCGTCACTTTCTCGCGTCCGACGACGCCCAGGCATTCGCCGACTACGCGGGGGTCGAGACCTCCGTCATGACCGAGGCCATCCGCCGTCCCGCCGAGGAAGCACTGCCGGAAATGATCGCGCTGTTCGGCCTGCCCGAGGAAGTCGCCCGCGTGATCGACGGCGAGATAGCCCCGCCCGAGGTACCCGGTGTCGTGACGTTCCAGCACCGCTCCTTACGCTCCGCGATCGCCGATTCGGCGAAACTCTACGTGGGTGAGCAGTTCGCGGACCGAGACGTGTCCTCCTACTGGACGCGCTTCGAGGAGTCTTTCGCCCGACACCGGAGGCTGCGTTCCGTTCTTGCCGCGGGTGAGGCGATCCTCGGGGCAACTCTCGTGGGATCGGCCGCGCGCTCCGGAGGGAAGGTCCGGGCCGTGTGTGGCGCGCTCTTCTTAGCCGACTCCCTCACGACGGCATTCGGCCCGGAAATTCTGCAGCGGCTGCGTGAGTCCCGCCAGAGCGGTTAGGCTTCGGTGTCCTCGGGAGAGATCGCACCCGGGAGGCCGGCCAGGTCAAGAAAGGTCTTTTCGTCCTGACGGTGGGGGAGCACGTCACGCACGTAGGACTCCACGGCTTCCGCAGTCGGAACATCACGCTCCTGCTGTTCTGACATGTACCAGCGATGCTCGAGTACCTCGTGGAAGATCTCGGCGGGTTCCAGTTTGCCGGAGAGCTCGCGCGGGACGGCCTGCACGGTTGGTTCAAACACGTCGGACAGCCAGTCGTGGGCGACCAGCTCGATCGGATCGTTTTGCCGGCCCGTGATGACGCGGTAGGAGTCGAGGTCGTTCAGCATTCGGCGGCCCTGGTTTTCCTGTACGTCGAGTCCGGTCAGGCGCATAATCTGACGCTGGAAGTGGCCCGCGTCGACGACCTTGGGTTGGATCCGTACGCGGGTGCCGTCCGCCTCGGTGGACAGCTCAATCTCGTCGACGTCGTAGCCGAGGTCGTTCAAGCGGTTCACGCGCTCAGTGACCCGCCAGCGCTCGGAGGCATCGAACGCCTCGGGAGCGGTGAGTTCGGCCCACAGACCGTGATAGCGCTCAACAAGGCGGTTACCCACGGCAATGAGGTCTTCGGTATCGCCAATGACACCGCCCGCCTGCAGGTCCATGAGTTCACCGATGATATTGGTGCGGGCTAGGTCGACGTCATAGTGGCGCTGACCGTCCGTGAGCTGGCGATGGAGCTCGCCGGTTTCGGCATCGACGAGATAGGCGGCGAATGCGCCGGCGTCGCGGCGAAATAGCGTGTTTGAGAGCGACACATCGCCCCAGTAGAACCCGAGGGTGTGCAGGCGCACGAGCAAGACGGCAAGCGCGTCGATCAGCCGATGCGCTGTCTCAGTGCGCATCGAGCGGGCATACAGGGCGCGATAGGGCAGCGAGAAGCTGAGGTGGCGGGTGACGAGCGCGGGGGTGAGCTCCTCGCCATCGGCCGATTGCCGCCCCGTGATGACGGCCATCGGGATGACGGAGGGGGCACCGAGCCGGTTGAGGCGACGCAGAAGCTCATATTCGGAATGGGCGACCGTTTCACCGATTTCTTTTACTGCGACAACGCGCCCCGACAGGTTCGCGAAACGTACGGTGTGCCGTGAGATACCGCGCGGCAGCGCGGCAAGCACGGAGTGTGGCCAGTCGGTGAGGGGGAGCTCCCAGGGGAGATCGAGTAGCGCCGGGTCGAGGTTCGCGGCAGTGATCTGAAGCGGAGCGGACACGCCCTCCATTGTGGCATGAGGGCACACGAAGGGCCCTTCCTCGTCGGGTAGACACGTCTGCGGCCCGGCCGTCGAAACGACCGGGCCGCAGGACGTGGACCCTTCCGGGAGCTGACCTAGTTCAGGCGCTCGCCGGTAGACACGGAGAAGTTGTGCTGCTCGCCCTCGCGGATCTTCACCCACACGACCGAACCCTTGTCGGGTGCCGAGTGCGGCGGCACGCGGACGATCACCTGGTCGGAATCCTCACCTGAGCCGAGCTTCGCCTTCAGCTCTTCGGAGCCGGCAAGCTGACCATAGATGAAGGCATCGGAGCCGAGCTCTTCGACGAGGTTCACGACGACGGGGATGGCGCCATCGGAATTCTCGGGCACGACGTCGAGGGATTCGGGGCGGAAGCCGATGACGATCTGGTCGCTCTCGGCCTTCGAGACGACGTCACGCGCCACCGGCACCTTGGCCTCACCCAGCTGGGCGACACCGTCGACCAGGTGGAAGGTGCCGATGTTCATGGCGGGCGAGCCGATGAAGCCGGCGACGAACACGTTGGCCGGCGTGTCGTACATATCGCGCGGGCTGCCGACCTGCTGCAAGATGCCGTCCTTCAGTACAGCAATGCGGTCACCCATCGTGAGGGCTTCGGTCTGGTCGTGCGTCACGTAAACCGTGGTGACGCCGAGGCGGCGCTGCAGGGAGGCGATCTGGGTGCGGGTCTGCACGCGCAGCTTCGCATCGAGGTTCGACAGAGGCTCATCCATGAGGAAGACCTGCGGGTTACGAACGATCGCTCGGCCCATTGCCACACGCTGGCGCTGGCCACCCGAGAGAGCCTTGGGCTTGCGATCCAGGAATTCGGTCAGGTCGAGGATGCGGGCCGCTTCCTTCACGCGCTTTTCGATTTCGTCCTTCGGCGTGGAGGCAATCTTCAGGGCGAAACCCATGTTGTCCGCCACGGTCATGTGTGGGTAGAGCGCGTAGTTCTGGAACACCATCGCGATGTCGCGATCCTTCGGTTGCACGTCGGTGACATCGCGGTCACCGATGTAGATGCGCCCGGAGTTGACGTCCTCGAGGCCTGCGAGCATCCGCAGGGACGTGGACTTACCACACCCGGAAGGGCCGACCAGGACAAGGAACTCGCCGTCGTCGATCTCCAGGTTCAGGCTATCCACCGCAGGGCGTTCGGTACCGGGATAGATACGCGTAGCGTTGTCGAAAGTTACCGATGCCATGAAAAATACATCCCTTCACCGGCAGGTACGTGCCGGACGATCCGTTGTGAAAGGTGTCAGCTCGTGTCCGCTCTGACACAGCCGATGAGCCTGGTGCTCGGGGGTCGGCTGGAGATAGTCTAACCCGATTTTCGATAAAGGTGACGGACCCCTCATTGAGGGATGGGTCACGATAGGCGATCGGCGAGGTGGCTCAGGGCGTCTGCGAGAGCCTCAGGGTCCGCCACACGGTGGGTGGCAGCACTCTCGCCCGGCCCAACTCGGATGGTGAGATGTGGGATGTCCGCATTGGCGAGTGCGCTGAAGGCATGTTCGTCTGTTACGTCGTCTCCCGCATAGATCGCGAAGGTCGCGCCTGTCTGGCGCACGAGATTGAGTAGCGCCTCGCCCTTGGTCGCGGTGCGGACCGCGAGTTCGATGACCTCCTTCCCCTCGAGGGCAGACACGCCGGGTCGGGCGGCCGGCCCGCGTCTGGCAGCCTCTTGGGCGGCAGCGCCGACCTGGGGTGCGGCGCGCCGCGTGTGGACGACGACGGCAGTCGGCTTGTCCTCCAGGTGTACCCCGGGGTGGCTGGTCGCGATGGCGTGTGCGTCCGAGCGCACGAGTGCGAGGAGCTGAGCCTCTTCCGCGGAGAGGGGGGCCTCCTCACTCACGAAGCGACGGCGCCTGTGAGGGGCTGCGAGGATCTCGCCGTGTTGGGAGCCATGCGAGCCCACCGCGATGGTGTGGTCGGGCACCTCAGCGCACGCGGCGAGAGAATCCCCGGCCCGGCCGGAGACGAGAGCCAACGTGAGGTGTGGGTGTTCGGCGAAACGCTCCAGTATGGGAATGAAGCGCGGGAGCATGCGGGCGTCCTCGGGGCGATCAACGAGGGGGGCGAGGGAGCCGTCAAAGTCGAGGGCAACCAGCAGATGGGCGGCGTCGGCAGCGCGATTCAGCGCGGCCGCCAGATCGGGGTCCAGGCTCGCCATGGTCATGACGTTGCAGCCTCGGCAAGATCGGACAGGAAGCGGTCCGCCCAGGCGGTGACGTCGTGAGCCATGACGCGGCGGCGCAGGGATCGCATCCGTCGGCGCCGGTCCTCACGAGGCATGTCGAGCGCGCGCAGGACAGTGCGTTTTGCACCCTCGATGTCATGGGGGTTCATGACGAGCGCCTGGGGGAGGTCATCGGCGGCTCCCGTGAATTCGGAGAGGATGAGCACTCCGTTGAGATCGACCTGAGCCGCCACAAACTCCTTCGCCACGAGGTTCATGCCGTCGCGCAGGGAGGTGACGAGCATGACGTCTGCTGCCCGGTACATGGCGGCCATTTCCTCCACCGGGAATGTCTGGTGCAGGTAGTGCACGGGGACGCGCCCGAGCGCCGAATAGTCACCATTAATGCGCCCGACCGTTACCTCGACCTCGTCACGCAGGGTCTTGTACTGTTCGACGCGCTCGCGGGAGGGGGAGGCTACCTGCATCAGGCACACCTGCGGTGCCGCCACGAGTCCGTCACGCAGGAGTTCGCCGAAGATCTTGAGGCGGTGGCGGATTCCCTTCGTATAGTCGAGGCGGTCAACCCCGAGGAGGAGGACATCCGGGTCTCCCAGCTCGGTCCGGATTTCCTGGGCGCGTGTCGCCACGGCGTCGCTGGCCGCGAGCTCGGCGAAAGCGGCGGCATCGATCGAGATCGGATAGACACCAACCTTGAGGCGGCGGCGGACCCGCTTGGTCTTATCTCCAACCGTGATGGTCCGGCCGCGCACCGTGGCTCCCGTCAGCCGTTTGACCGACCGGAGGAAGTTTTCGGAGTCCCACGAGCGCTGGAAGCCGAGAACATCGGCACCGAGCAGGCCGTCGAGCACGCGTTCGCGCCACGGCAACTGGGAGAAGATTTCCACGGGTGGGAACGGGATGTGGTTGAACCAGCCGATGGTGAGGTCGGGGCGCAGCTTACGCAGTAGCGCAGGAACGAGCTGCAGCTGGTAGTCATGGACCCAGACGGTGGCGCCTTCGGACGCCACCGTCGCCGCGGCCTCCGCAAATTTTCGGTTCACCCGGTCATAGGCATTCCACCATTGGCGATGGAACTCGGGAGCGACAATGACGTCGTGGTAAAGCGGCCAGAGTGTTGCGTTGGAAAATCCCTCGTAGTAGTCGGAGACCTCATCGGCACTAAGGGTGACGGGCACGAGTGTCATGCCGTCGGCCTTAAAGGGGGTCAGGTCGACGTCGGGTGTGCCGGACCACCCCACCCATGCGCCGTCTCGAGACTGCATCACGGGAGCCATTGCGGTGACGAGTCCGCCGGGAGAGCGCTCCCAGGTGATCTCTCCGGAGTCATCGACAGTGACGTCGAGGGGCAGACGGTTAGCGATGACGACGAAATCGGCCTGATCGGGCATGGGGCTCCTTCTCGAGTGGCGTATCTTTCACATTAGCTGCCGGTAGCACATACCGCGTGGAGCAGCGCACCGCACACGTACCTGGTAGCGCCCAGGCCGTCAGTGAGATCGATGTGTCACTGAGGGCCGTATCCATCCCTCAGTCGACGGACCGGGTGGGACGATCACATGCCCACACTACTGAAGTGCCAGTCGTGATCTTTCGACTGGTGGCCCATGTCATCACGAGGGGCCACCGTGTCCTCTTCCCCACCTTCGCCCGGTACCTGCCATCGCAGGAATGTGGGTACTCCTGGTCACGATGATTCTGGCCGCGCTGCCCGCGAGTCGCGCGCTCGCTGCGGCACTCCCGGTGGGTGGGCTGGCTCTTCTTGTGATCCGCCGCCAGCAGGCGTAGCTGAGCCGGTAGCCGCCCTGGAGCCGGGGCGGCTACCCGGGCGAGATTGTGACTCGAACGCGGGGCATCATCGCGCTTCATCGCGAGGTCGGGGACGCGTTGGCCGGCCAGCGTAATTTCCGCGGGTACCTCCAGCGCGCGATACTGGGACTAGCTACCGTTGCCGGAGGAGGACTAAGGCCCATGGACCACCAGGGTGAGCCCGCGCCTCGTCCCGCGCCGGGCGTGCACTTCGGTGGGTACCACCTGATCGAGCAGATCGGCTCGGGCGGCATGGGGGTCGTCTATCGTGCCGTCGACGCCGATGGGCGCGATGTCGCCGTAAAGATCCTGCACCCGGCCATCGGTGCAGATCCCGCCGCGCGCGCCCGCCTCGCCCGCGAGGTCGCCACGTTGCACCGGGTCCGTGGCGCGGGCGTCGCCCGAGTGCTCGACGCGGAGGTCGACGACGATACCCCCTTCGTCGTCACGGAACTCATCGACGGCCCGACGCTACGCGACGACGTCGAAGAATGGGGCGTCTACGACGCCTCCGAACTCGCGGGACTCGCGAGCGGATTGAAGCGCGCACTCGAACAGATCCACGCGGCGGGTGTCGTCCATCGGGACCTTAAACCGTCGAACGTCATGATGGGCGAGTCCGGTCCTGTCCTCATCGATTTCGGTATCGCCCAGGTCGTCGATGACGCTCGCTTCACCCAGACGGGGCTCGTTTCGGGGACGGCGGGGTACCTTGACCCGCAGGCGCTGGCCGGCTCGCATCCCTCACCCGCGGGCGACTGGTGGTCCTGGGCGGCCGTGCTCACCTACGCAGCGACGGGCCGACCACCGTTCGGCGGAGGTGCCGCCGCAGGCATCATCGGGAGGGTCCATACGCACGAGGTCGACGTCGAGGGTCTCACCCCGCGCGTTGCACAGATGCTGCGCGCCGCCCTCGATCCCACCATTGAGCGTCGGCCGAGCCCGGATGCCGTCCTGGCATGCCTCTACGCCGCCGCGACGTCGCGGACGTCCCCCGCGCCTCTCGCGACTCGCGAGTCCGAGACCCGCGACGTGTTGGTGACCGATCATCTGCCGCAGGCCGGGCTCATCGCCCCCGCACCGGCCACACCACCCGATGGACCCCCTCCGCCCCCCGCCGAGGCCCACGACGCCTCGCTCTCTTCTCCGGGCCATGAGGGGGCGACCACGCGCCTACCAGAGCGTGGCGAAGGATCGCAGACTACGCCGATGCCCGAGGCAGGCCACGAAGACGACGCCGAGGGTGCGCCCGCGTCCATGAGCAGTGGGCGCGACCCGCACCCGGGAGCCGACGCGCGCCTCGAAGACTGTGAGCCAACGACGCACTGGCCCGTGACCTCGGGTCCGACGGGCGTCCGTGGCCACGATGCTTGGGCTACGGCAACGACGCCGTTGGCCCTGCCTCGCACCTCGGACGAGGTCCTGCCCGCCGCCCAATCGGAGGCCTATGGATCTGTTGTGGGTGATCCCTGGGTGGCACCTGCCCTACCGGGGGAGGGGCGATCCGTTCCCCGCCCGTACGCTGTGCCCCGGCCGTGGCTGAGCCTCGCGATCCTTCTCGCGCTCTCGGCGCTTGGCATGACGCATCCGGGATACGTCCTACTCGTGACTCTCATCCTCATGGCCGCCACCGGCGTCGTCGGACGCGGCATCTGGGCTCATCAACGGTCGGTCGCGCGCTACGGGCCTAGACCAGCCGACGGAATGCGGATTGCCGTGCGGAGCCTGGGGCACCTCGTAGCCGAATTCCTCGCTCTCGTGTGGCACACGCTCATCATGGGGCTGGTGGCCTACGTCATCGCCCGTGGGGCGCCTCTCGTGGATCCCGACCTCTCTCCTCAGTCTCCACTCGTCGCCGGAGCGGCGTGTGCGGGGGCGCTCATCGTGGGGTGGTGGCAGCCGAGTTATGTGGCGGGCCGAGATTGCACACGGCGCCTGCTCGGGTTTGCCTTCCCAAGTGTCGGGTGGCGAGTTCTCAACGGGCTGGTCCTCCTCGCGTTCGCCGCATTCATCGCCCTTCTCGCCCTGTCAGCGCCGACGCCGGCGGATTGGAGCCCCGTCGGGTTTCTCCGCGACGCCGTGTGGCCGGCCCAGTAGACTCGGGACAATGCCGCCCGCTGACCGATGGCGGCTGTCCAGTGTGTACAGGAGATTCGATGGCAACGAACGATCCCAAGCCGACGAAGGCAGAGCGGCGCGAAGCTGCCCGAGCCGAAGCGGCCCGTATCAAGGCGGAAGAAGAAGCCCGCCGCAAGCGGGTACGACTCATCACCGTCGGCGGCATCGTGGCGCTCCTCGTGGTCGTCGTCGCCGTTATCGCGTTTGTGCTCGCGAACGCGAAGGAGAAGCCTCAGGGGCCCGCCGCGGGGCAGGAGATCCCCCTGACGGGAGAGGAAATCACCACTAACCTCTCACCGATTGACACCTATCAGGCGGGTGCGCCGGGAGCGATCGCCATGGGATCGAGCCTCGAGCCGAACACCGCCAATGAGGGGGCTCCGGTCGTGGAGCTCTACGCAGATTTCGCGTGCCCGCACTGCTACGACTTCGATCGCGAACGCCTCCCCATGCTCCAGAGCCTCGCCGAGTCCGGCGTGATCTCACTCGTGATGCACCCGGTCGCGATCCTCGATCGCAGCGACGATTACTCCGACTTTTCCTCGCGTGCTCTGGACGCCTACTTCGCCATCGCCCAGAGCCAACCGGAGATCCTGAGTGAGGTGGGTGACGCCTTCTACAACCTGTGGCACCAGTTCGGGATTGCCGGCATGCAGGGCCCGCCGCCCGGCTCGATCGAACTCGCCGACGCCGCCGCCACGGCGGGAGTGGAGGATGAGTTGGTCCAACAGATCAAGGACGGCTCTGTTCCGCGCGTGGCCAAGGCCGCTACCGAGGCATATGGCGCGACGGGGTGGCGTGGGACACCCAACCCGGTGGTCAACGGTGAACCGATCCCTCCCGAGGAGTGGGGGCCCAATGCGGAGGCGCTGAAGTCCGCAATCATGGCACGCCTGGACTCGGCACCGTAAGATCGGTCGAGGCGGGGCCGCCCACGCGGCCTCGCTGCGCCGGCCACGACCTGGCTGCGGCGCCTCGCCACCTTAGCTCAGTTGGTAGAGCAACTGTCTTGTAAACAGTAGGTCAGGAGTTCGAGTCTCCTAGGTGGCTCCGGCAAAAACCCGCATGATTATGCGGGTTTTCTGCTTTTCGGGGCGGAGGCGGGAAACGGACATATCGGCCTCTTTTAGCCATTCTTTTAGCCACGGACCCTCCGAATTGAGCACTGTCGAGAGACTGCCCAAGAAGTACCGAGCGGGCGAATGCGCCCCATTCGTCAGGCGCGGCACGGGGGGCGAGCATTGGGACGATACGCCTGTGGCGCGAGTCTCAATTTGATTAACTGGGGGGGTAATCCAGCGGCTCAGACTGGATCTCCTGGAACCCGCATTCTTAATCTTGCGATCTTGTGGGTCGGGACTCCATGACGCCGTAGCCTGTAAGCTGAAAATCAATTCGGTCTTCTGACAACGTTGACTCACCCCATCCCCCTCGCGCAAGGACCTCCATGTACGCCACTCGCTTTTCGAAGATCGCGGCCATCACCGCTGTCCTCGCTCTGGTGGGAACGATGTTCCTATCGTTCCTCGCTCTGCCGGCTATGGCAGCGACGTATCAGAACTTTAGGGAGGTGTATTCCACCCAGACGAACGGCGCCGTCACGATCAACGGCAATACGTTGATGACCTGTGATAGGACGAATAAGAAGTGTCGGGATCTGCTCACGAATCCGGATAGCAAATACAACAACAACAACGTCGACATGGTCGAGTTGGATGTCGACAATGATCCGTCAACCTCCAATTCGAGCATGGCGTCGCTCGCGATGACGGATGGGGCCACCGTCCTGCACGCCCGCCTGTTTTGGGGGGCGCGCGCCAATAAGGCGAGTGGGGTGAAGCGTCCGAAGGACATTCCCGCGGCCAGGACGATGAAGTTCAAGACCCCAGGCGGGGCCTACGAGTCCGTGACCGCGACGGAGTTCTTCGAGACGGGCTCGCACTACTCGGCGAACGCGGACGTCACAGAACTCGTGAAGGCCGCCGGGGCTGGCGACTATTGGGGGGCCGACGTCTTCACACACGAACAAGCGGACGGCTACGCGGGTTGGTCCCTCGTGGTCGTGTACGAGGACCCCGCACTTCCCATGCGGGACCTTCGCGTCTATTCGGGCTATAAGCAGATCAGCGGCCCCGAAGTGACGACGACGGTCGAGGGCTTCCGGGCTCCCCCGGAAGGAATCGTCAAGGCGGAAGTCGGCGTCATCGCGTACGAGGGTGATCCGGGTTACCGCAATGACTACTTCGAGGTCGATGGCCAGCGGATTGGCGATGACCTGAGCCCCACGACGAACTTCTTTAACTCCAAGACGGGGGCGCTGGGCGAGTCCCGTACCGACCGGAACCCGAATGACATCAATACGATCGCGGTGGACGCGAAGACCTTCGATGCCTCGGGAATCCTGAAGAACAGCGCGACGAAGATGGATCTGACGTTCGGTACGGGAGGCGACTGGTACTATCCCACGGCACTGACCACCCAGATCGATCTGTACGTCCCCGAGATTAAGCCCGTCAAGACGGTGAAGAACCTGGCGGGTAACGATCCCGCGGCGGTGGGCGATGTGCTCGAGTACTCGATCGCGGTGTCTAACACTGGGCAGGACTCTGCGGTCAACACCGTGCTGACGGATCTCGTTCCTAGCGGCGCCACCTTCATTCCGGGGACGTTGAAGACCGCGGTGAATGGCGGCGCTCTGGTTCCCGCAACCGACGACGTCGGCGACGATGTCGGTGACTACAGCGATGGGAAGCTGACCGTCCGGATCGGGGAGGGCGCAAACGAGACCGACGGTGGCACGATTACCACGACCGGGTCGGCTACGGTCACCTTCCGCGTGAAGGTCGAAAATCCGGCCGCCGACACGACCTTGGCGAATAAAGCGGACGTCTCCTACACCGAAAAGACCACCGGCAAAAAGCAGTCCATGTCCTCCAACGGCGTGGATACTCCCGTTGCCTCCCTCGCGGACGTCTCCATCGTGAAGAGCGGCCCAGATTCGATCGCGGCGGGCGAGCAGATCGAGTGGACCCTTACGGTCCGCAATGATGGTCCGCGCAAGGCGGACGATGTCGTCGTCACAGATACCCTGCCCGACGACGTCACCTTCGTCTCCGCGGCGGGAGCCGAATGCAGCGCCGACGGCCAGGACCTGAGCTGTGATCTTGGGACGGTTGAACTCGATGCCGAGGTGCCAATCGCGGTCACGGCACAGGTAAGCCCGGATGCGACCGCGGACTCCCTCGCGAATAGTGCGTCGGTCTCCTCCTCGACCCCAGACCCGGACGGCGACAACAATTCCTCGAGCTTCTCTACGCCGCTCAAGCGGTCGGCGGACCTCTCGCTCACCAAGAGTGTGGACCCCGCAGCGATCGCACCCGGTGAGACCACCACCTGGACCCTCACGGGGACCAACGCTGGCCCGTCCTCAGCCAAGGACGTGACGATCGCGGATACGTTGCCCCAGGGCTTCACCATCACCGAACTCGACGATCAGTGCACGAACAGCGGCAATGATGTGACGTGCTCGGTGGGGGACCTCGCCCCGGACAGCAGCGTCAGCGTGACCGTGACCGCCCGCCTCGACGAGGCCTGGACCGAGACGGATCCGGTGGAGAACTCCGCGAATGTCGGAAGCAAGACTCCAGATCCGAACAAGGACAACAACACGGCGGTGGCTTCCGTCACGCCTACCGAGCCGCAGGCGGACTTGCGTATCGAGAAGCGTACGACCACGAGCCCCGTCCAGGCGGGACTGCCGGTGACATACGACATCGTCGTCACGAACGATGGCCCCTCCCAGGCGACCGGGCTGAGCGTGAGCGACAACGCACCGGACAGCCTCACCAACGTGTCCGCCTCCGCGGGGGTGAGCACATGCACCACGGAGGGCAACGACCTCACGTGCGTGCTGGATTCCCTCGCCGTGGGAGCAAGCGAAACCATCACGGTGAGTGCGGATGTGCGGACCGACGCGATCGGGGAGCTATCCAACACGGCGAGTGTCTCCTCTGAGACGAACGATCCAAATCCGGGTAATGACACCGCCACAGCGACCGACACGGTCGCGACCTCGGCGGACCTGAAGATCGAGAAAACCTCGAGCCCCGCCGTCGCCGGTGACACGTTCACCTACACGCTGAAGACCACGAACCTCGGGACCTCGGATGCGAGGGACGTTGTCATCACCGACACGCTGCCGGCTGAGGTCGATTACATCTCCGCCGAGCCGGCGAGCGGATGCAGCGCCTCATCCGACACCGTGACCTGCCAGATGGGCACGGTTGCGGCCTCCGATTCGGCGAGCGTGGTCATTACCGTGCGGCTGCATGCCGACGTCGCAGACGACACGTCGGTGACGAATACGGCGAGCGTCGATTCCTCCACTCCGGATCCAGATCCTGGGAACAATAGCGCCACGAGCGAACTCGTGACCGATGCCGACGCGGATATCCGGGTGGCGAAGAGCGGCCCCGACCAGATCATCGCGGGGGAGCCGGTCACCTGGACGATCGACGTCACCAATGACGGCCCCTCGGATGCCATCAATGCCAGCCTCACCGATTCGATTCCCGACGGCGTGAGCGGCGTGTCCGTCTCGTCTACGGCAGGGAGCTGTGACGCGTCAGCGACGGAGGTCTCGTGCGCCTTCGACACCCTGGCCGCCTCCGGCACCGTGACGGTGACCGTGAGCGGTACCGTGGCCGAATCCTTCACCGGTGATGAGCTCGTGAACGACGCGTCCGCGAGCAGCGACACGAACGACCCCTCACCCTCCAACAACGCGGATCGCCACCGGATCGGCGTCCGCCAGATGGCCGATCTGTCGGTCACCAAGACAGGCTCAGCGACGGTCTCCGCCGGTGAGCCCGCGAGCTGGGAGATCACCATCACAAACGCGGGCCCGTCAGTGGCGCGCGAGGTGAGCGTCGTTGACACGCTGCCCGCATCCATCACCTACACGGGCTCCACGAGCGAAGACGGCGTCACCTGTGAGGCGTCCGGCACCTCCGCGGTCGACTGCGCCCTCGCGAGCCTCGGGGCAGGTGCGAGCGCAACCGTCACCATCACGGGTGACGTGGCGCCGGACACGAAGCCCGGCTCGACCCTCGAGAACTCCGTCTCGGTCAGCTCGAGCACGCCGGAAGACCCTGACAAGACTGGGGACAACACGGCGAGCTTCTCCTCAAACGTCGAAGCGCGCGCGGACCTGGCGGTGGTGAAGAGTGTCGAGCCCGACCCACTCGTGTCCGGTTCCACCGGAACCTATACGGTGGCCGTGACGAACAACGGTCCCGCGACGGCGGTTAACGCCGTTGTCGTCGACGAGATGCCCGCGGGACTCACCCCGACCTCGGCCGACGCCGCCGGTGGCGAGTGTGCCATCGAGGACCAGACGGTGACCTGCACCTTCGCCTCGATCGGCCCGAACCTCACCAGGGAGATTGCGATCGCGGTGGACGTTCATCCGGATGTCGCTGATTCGGTGACGAATAGCGCGAGTGTGTCCTCCGATACGGAGGATCCCACGACGGACAACAATGCCTCGAGCATCACGACGAACGTCGAGGATAAGGCGGATGTCGAGCTCGTGAAGAGCACCGACCGCACCGAGATCAAGGCCGGCGAGGTCGTGACCTACACGCTCACCACCCGCAACCTTGGTCCCTCGACCGCCGAAGCCGTGACGGTGACCGATACGATCCCCGATGGCATGGAATTCGTCACCGCCGATGACCGCTGCTCCGTCGAGGATCAGACGATTACCTGCGCCCTTGGTGACCTTTCCTCGGGCGAGAACGCTGCCCCGACGGTGACGCTTGGCGTCCCGCCGGAATCGACGGCAACGAGCTTCACCAACGGTGCGAGCGCCTCCTCCACGACTCCGGACCCCAATCCGGACAACAACGCCAGCGAGGCCCCGGTATCGGTGTCGACCGCCGCGGATGTCTCGATTACCAAGAGCGTCACACCAGACGTGGTGCTGGCGGGCGAGCCGGCCACCTGGAAGATCGTGGTGATGAATGATGGACCGTCGGTCGCGCGCAATGTGCACGTCATCGACACGCTCCCCGATGGTCTGACCCTTCGTCCGGCAGCAGATGACTCCGACGCATGCACCGCGACCGGTCAAACGATTGACTGTGCACTGGGCGACGTCTACTTCGGAGCCGTCGTGATCGAGGTCGACACGATGGTGGATGCCGACTATGCGGGCACCACGATCGCCAATACTGTCGACGTCGCAAGTGACACCCCCGACCCGAACCCGGACAATAACACGGGAGAGGCGAGCGCGAGGGTGCTCAAGCGTGCCGACCTGTCGGTGACCAAGACCTTGGATACCAACCCGCTCGTCCCGGGCGAAAAGGTCTCCTACACGGTGGTCGTCACCAACAACGGCCCGTCGGACGCCCCGAAGGTACAGGTCGATGACACTGTGCCCGAGGAGATCACCGGTCTCGAGGCCAGCATCGAGAGCCCCGACACTTCCGGCGACGTCGAGTGCACGATCACTGATGATCGGGAGGTGTTCTGCGCGGCGGGCCGCCTGCCCAGCGGAGCCAGCGCGACCGTGACAATCACGGGAACCCTGAACCCGTCCGTGACCAAGGACGTGACGAACGCCGTCACGGTCGGATCCGCGGTGACCGATCCGGACGGCACGAACAACACGGCCTCGGCGACGGGGACTCCCGCGCCATCGGCGGACCTCGCGATCACCAAGACGCTCGTCGGTGGTGCCACGCCGGGCGAGCCCGTCACCTGGGAGATCACACTCTCCTCGACGGGCCCCTCGACGGCGACCGACGTGCGGATCTCCGACGAACTGCCCGCAAGCGTCAAAAACGCGACGCTCGCGCAGGACGGCTCGGCCTGTGCCCTCGACGGCGCCGCGCTGGAGTGCACGTTCGAGGCGTTTGCCCCGGGGCAGACATACACGGTGAACGTCACCGGGGACCTCGATGCCGCGGCACGTGGCGAACTGACCAACACGGTGGACGTCACCTCGGCGACGTCCGATCCGAACGAGGAGAACAACTCTGCGATCGCGGTCAGCCCGTTGACCCCCTCGGCTGACCTGATGGTCTTCAAGGAGCTCGCCAGCCCGGCCACACCAGGCGAGCCGGTGAGCTGGGAAATCTCGGTTGGATCCGCGGGCCCGTCGACGGCGACGAACGTCGTCGTGACCGATCCGCTGCCGGCTGGCGTCACGAACGTGAGCCTGACTCAGGATGGCGATGCCTGCCGCGTGGCGGACGGCGCCGTCACCTGCACGTGGGACGCGTTCGATCCCAGTGACGACTATTCCGTTCTAGTGACCGGCGACCTCGAGCCGGGGGCCTCCGGCGAGCTCACCAACCAGGCGAGTATCACGTCGGATACACCGGATCCGGATGAGTCAAACAACACCGCGATAGCGAGTGATCCGATGACGCCCGAAGCCGACCTCGTTGTCCTGAAGACAGCCGTGGGGCCTGCGACGCCAGGCACGACGGTGGCCTGGGAGATCACGGTGTCCTCGCTCGGTCCGTCGAGTGCTACGAACGTCGTGGTGAGTGACGAACTACCCGAGCACGTCGCCAATGCGACGCTTTCCCAGGACGGCGACGCCTGCGGGGTGCAGGGACGCACTCTCACGTGTGGGTTCGACGTCTTCAAACCCGGCGCCACCTACTCGCTCGTCGTGTACGCCGATCTCGATCACGCCGCCAGCGGAGAACTCACCAACCAGGTGAGTGTCTCCTCGGATACGCCCGACCCGGACGAGTCGAACAACGCGGCGACGGTGAGCGTGCCCACGACGCCGGTTGCTGATCTGGCGGTGACCAAGAAACAGATCGGTGCGGCGAAGGCCGGTGAGGCAGTGGCGTGGGAGATCACGGTGACGTCCGCGGGGCCCTCGAGCGCCACGAACGTCATCGTGAGCGACGAGCTCCCCGAGCACGTCGCCAATGTGGTGGTCTCCGAGGACGGCAATGCCTGCGAGGTTAAGGGAAGGACCCTCACCTGCGTGTTTGACACGTTCGCACCGGGGGAGAACTACTCGCTCACGGTGAAGGGTGACCTCCCCGAGGACGCCACGGGAGAACTCACCAACACGGTGTCCGTCACGTCGGATACGCCGGACCCCGACGCGGATAACAACGCTGCCGTGGCCAGCGGACCGATCCAGCCGACGCCCCCGGCGTCGCCGGACCTGCCAATCACGGGCTCGAATGCGGGGGCCACGACCGGCCTCGCACTGGCCCTCGTAATGGCAGGTGGACTGCTCGCCGCGACCCGGCGCCAGCTGGCGGCCCACCGCTAAGCGCACCGAGAAGCGCCGCCCGGCCCGGATCCCTACGGGGTCCGGGCCGGGCCCATTCTTGTCCCAGGTGGTGGCGAGCACGGGTCCAGATGTCGGGCGGTAGTCCATACTGGAGGGACCATTCGCCCAAAGAGACAGGAAAGGACTGCGGTGAGCACCCAAGGAAGCGATGCGCTGGCAGCTGAACAGCACGGTCTGGACCACTGGCGTACCCTGCCAGCGACCCAGCAGCCCACCTGGCCGGATCCGGACGTGCTCAACCACGTCCTGGAGGAACTGTCCGCGACACCCCCACTCGTCTTCGCCGGCGAGGCGGATGACCTGAAGGCGCGCATGGCCGCGGCCGCCGCGGGAGAGGCCTTCGTCCTGCAGGGCGGAGACTGCGCGGAGAGCTTCGCAGACGCGACCGCGGACAGGATTCGCGCGAAGATCATGACGATCCTGCAGATGGCCGTAGTCCTCACCTATGGGGCGTCCCTCCCGATCGTGAAGATGGGCCGCATGGCCGGCCAATATGCGAAGCCGCGCTCCTCGGATACCGAGGTGCGCGATGGCATCGAACTACCCTCCTTCCGGGGGGAGGCGGTGAACGCGCACGCGTTCACGCCCGAATCTCGCATCCCCGACCCGTGGCGTCTGTTGAAGGCCTACCACGCTTCGGCCTCCACGTTGAATCTCATTCGGGCGTTCACCTCGGGTGGGTTCGCCGACCTGCGCCGAGTCCACGAGTGGAACAAGGGGTTCATGACGAATCCCGCCTACAAGCGCTACGAGAAGCTCGCGCAGGAGATCGACGGCGCGATCCGGTTCATGGCGGCCGCCGGCGTGGACTTTGAAGCGCTGAAGACCGTCGACTTCTACTCCTCCCACGAGGCGCTCCTGCTCGACTACGAGCGGGCCCTTACGCGCATCGATTCGCGTACGGGCCAGCCCTACAACTGTTCTGCTCACTTCGTGTGGATCGGTGAGCGCACCCGCCAGATCGACGGCGCACACGTGGATCTGCTCTCGCGTGTGCGTAACCCCATCGGGGTGAAACTCGGGCCGACGACGACGCCGGACGACGCCCTGCGCCTCGCCGAGCGGTTGAACCCCGAGGGCGAGCCGGGCCGGCTCACCTTCATTACGCGGATGGGCGCGTCAGCGATCCGTGAGGTCCTGCCCCCGATCTTGCACAAGGTGCATGAGGAGGCGGGCCCGGTGACGTGGATCTGCGACCCGATGCACGGCAACACGATTACGTCTTCTTCGGGCTACAAGACCCGCCGTTTCACGGACATCCTCGAGGAGGTTCGGGGTTTCTTCGACGCCCACGCGGAGGCGGCAACGAACCCGGGCGGCCTGCATGTGGAGCTCACGGGCGACGACGTCACCGAGTGCCTCGGCGGCTCTGAGGAGATTGACGACTTGGGGCTGTGCCGACGCTACGAGACGCTCGTGGACCCGCGCCTGAACCACCAGCAGTCTCTCGAGATGGCGTTCGCAGTGGCGGAGATGCTCCACCCCTAGGCGGGCAGGGACCAGTCGATCGCGCCGACACCGGCCGCATTGAGTGCCGCATTTGCGCGTGAGAAGGGCCGGGACCCGAAGAAGCCGCGATGTGCCGAGAGCGGCGAGGGGTGCGGGGACGCGATGATCGTTGTGTCGCCAAGAAGGGGAGCGAGCGACTGGGCGTGGCGCCCCCACAGGAGGGCTACGAGCGGCTTCGGCCGCGCGGCCAGCGCTCTGATCGCACATTCCGTCACGGTCTCCCAACCGCGACCCGCGTGGGAGGCGGGCTTACGTGGCGTGACCGTCAGGACGCGATTCAACAGCATGACGCCACGCTCGCACCAGGCCGAGAGGTCGCCATGGTCCGGGGGCGTGATCCCGAGGTCGGAGTGCAGCTCCCGGTAGATGTTCATGAGGGATTTCGGAAGTGGGCGGACGTCGCGCGCCACCGAAAAACTCAGCCCCACGGGGTGGCCCGGCGTCGGGTAGGGGTCCTGGCCGACGATGAGGACGCGCACCCCCTCGAACGGGTAGGTGAACGCCCGCAGCACATCGGTGCCGGCCGGCAGGTAGCCGCGGCCCGCGGCGTTCTCGGCCCGGAGCATGTGGCCGAGTTCGGTGATCGTCTCGGCGACGGGTGCGAGGACTGGTACCCAACTGGGGTGGACAGCATCTGAAAGGCTCACGTTGTCCAGGGTATCGGCAGGTGCGGGCGCCGAGTACGGTGGAAGCGTGCACGAATCGGATCCACAGGCCCGGCCGAGCAACGACCCGGACGGTGCCGCAGCGTCGGCGGGGCGCGAGGTAGCTGCCTCGGATGCCCCTGCGCGATCCGCTCACGGGCAGCTCAGCCCATTGGAGCGAGAGATGCTGCGCTTTGAGGGGGAGCTGTGGCGTTACACGGGCGCGAAAGAGCGCGCCATTCGGGAACGCTTCGACATGTCGCCCACCGAGTACTACCTGGCACTCATGCGGCTGATCGACCGGGAAGAGGCCTGGGCCGCGGACCCGATCGTCACCAAAAAGCTCGCGGCCGCCCGCTCGCGCCGCTCCGCTACCCGCGCGGCGCGCCGCATTCGTGAGGCTGGAAGCTAAACTGAGGCCATGACGCACTACGAGGAAGACGAGTTCGACGTCGCGGCACGGGACCGGGGCCCCACCGGTGTGCACCGTCGGCTAGAGCCCGCGTGGCGACGCTATCTTCCCTTCCTCATCGCGATCATCGTGGCCCCGCTGTTGGCCTGGGGGGCGGTCCAGCTCCTGAGTGCGATGCGTTCGGACACCTCGGATACGCCCACCCCGGTGGCGACCGAGACGAGCGAGGAGACGACGCCCGACGCGAGCCCGAGCCCCGAGCAGAATGAAACTCCCGCGGAGAGTGCGCAGCCGAGTGAGAGCCCCGAACAGAGCCCCGAGCTCGGTGAGGACTCGGAGCCAAACGAGGAGGACGCGGCAGGTGAGGACGGCGAGGACGCCAGCGAGCCAGACCTCACAGCGACGGTCACCATTTTGAACGGCACGCGCATCAACGGACTTGCTGGGCGAGCCGCAGAGGCGTTGCGCTCCGACGGTTTCACCTCGGTCGTGCCGGACAACTACCGCAGCGCGACCCCCGCTGTGGACACCGTCTACTACCACTCTGAGGCCCAAAAGGCGGCGGCGGAGAAGATCGCTCAGACGTTTGGGATCGATCGGATTGTCGAGTCGGCGTCTTCCACGCAGTCCATCGCTGTCGTGTTGCGCACAGACGTCCTCAACTAGGGCGCACCTCATTCTCGATCTTGCACTCTCTAAGGGAGAGTGCCAGACTACGTATTAGCACTCGCGATAGGCGAGTGATAAGAACCCCGGTGGGTCGGTGAGACCAATCGAGGTGCGTAGACAGAGTCGCACCTGACCGGTTGGTCGTCCGTCGCGGGCACTGAACCACCACCGCCACCTATGGAGGATTTCACCCCATGGCAAAGATGATTGCGTTCGACGAGGAAGCTCGTCGCGGCATGGAGCGGGGTCTGAACACCCTCGCTGACACCGTCAAGGTCACCCTTGGCCCGAAGGGCCGCAACGTTGTGTTGGAAAAGAAGTGGGGCGCTCCCACGATCACCAACGACGGCGTGTCCATCGCGAAGGAGATCGAGCTCGAGGATCCGTACGAGAAGATCGGCGCCGAGCTTGTCAAGGAGGTCGCCAAGAAGACGGACGACGTCGCGGGTGACGGCACCACCACCGCGACCGTGCTCGCCCAGGCCCTCGTGAAGGAAGGCCTGCGCAACGTGGCCGCCGGCGCCAACCCGATCGCGCTCAAGCGCGGCATCGAGACGGCCGTCGAGCGCGTGACCGAGCGTCTCCTGGAGGACGCCAAGGAGGTCGAGACCAAGGAGCAGATCGCCGCGACCGCTGCGATTTCCGCGGGCGACCAGGCCATTGGTGACCTGATTGCCGAAGCCCTGGACAAGGTCGGCAAGGAAGGCGTCGTCACCGTCGAGGAGTCCAACACCTTTGGTCTTGAGCTGGAGCTCACCGAGGGCATGCGCTTCGATCGCGGCTTCATCTCCCCCTACTTTGTGACCGACCCGGAGCGCCAGGAGGCCGTCCTCGAGGACGCCTACGTGCTGCTCGTCGAGTCCAAGATCTCCAACGTGAAGGATCTGCTCCCGCTGCTGGAGAAGGTCATCCAGTCCGGCAAGCCGCTCTTCATCGTGGCTGAGGACATCGAGGGTGAGGCCCTCGCGACGCTCGTCGTGAACAAGATCCGCGGCACCTTCAAGTCCGTGTCCGTGAAGGCCCCGGGCTTCGGTGACCGTCGCAAGGCCATGCTGCAGGATATGGCGATCCTGACCGGCGGCCAGGTCATCTCCGAGACCGTCGGCCTGAACCTGGAGTCTGCTGAGCTGGATATGCTCGGCCAGGCCCGCAAGGTGGTCGTGACGAAGGACGAGACCACCATCGTTGAGGGCGCCGGCTCCGCAGAGCAGATTGAGGGACGCGTCCAGCAGATCCGCGGCGAGATCGAGAACTCCGATTCGGACTATGACCGCGAGAAGCTCCAGGAGCGTCTCGCCAAGCTGGCCGGTGGCGTCGCCGTCATCAAGGCTGGCGCGGCCACTGAGGTGGAACTGAAGGAACGCAAGCACCGCATCGAGGATGCCGTGCGCAACGCGAAGGCCGCCGTGGAAGAGGGCATCGTCGCCGGTGGCGGCGTGGCCCTGATCCAGGCCGCCAAGGAGGCCTTCCAGGATGTCGACGTCGAGGGCGATGAGGAGACGGGTGCGAATATCGTGCGCGTCGCCGTCGAAGCTCCGCTGAAGCAGATCGCGGTTAACGCGGGCTACGAGGGCGGCGTCGTCGTGGAGAAGGTGCGTGGCCTCGAGGCCGGGCATGGACTGAACGCCGCGACGGGCGAATACGAGGACCTGCTCAACGCCGGCGTGAACGACCCGGTGAAGGTGACCCGCTCTGCGCTGCAGAACGCGGCCTCCATCGCGGGCCTGTTCCTCACCACCGAGGCTGTCGTGGCCGATAAGCCCGAGCCGCCGGCACCGGCCCCGGCTCCGGCCGACCCGGGCATGGGCGGCATGGGGGGCATGGGCGGCTTCTAAGCCTGCACCACCCGTGGGCGTGAGCCCACTCAAGCGTGTGGCCGCCGGTCAGGATCACCTGACCGGCGGCCTTCGCCTATATGGCGGACCGGAACGGACCACACGGGGCGGCGCCGTTCGCACGAGCCGGGTGTGACGTGTGGGAACCCGCGCTAGGAGCCGAACATGGCGCGTGAGGAGTTTTCGACTTCTTCGTAGCTACGGGCTGCCGTGGCAAGCGCTGCGGAGATATCCTGCAGACTCGCTTCGACCTGCTGCTCGACGAGGTGCCAGCGCCGCGAGCAGTCCGCGAAGGATTCGGCAGCGACGCCGCTCCATGAGCCCTGCAGTGCGTGCAGGTGGGCCATGAGGCCGTGCACCTCGTTGCGCACCGAAGTGACGGACGCGTGAACGCGGGCGGAGGCGGATGAGATCTCTTCAGAATTGACGGTGAACTGCATGGTGCTTCTCCTCGAGATGGGGACGCGGGCTGGTTCGCCCGCCTGCCCACCGTAAAAAAGTCGCCACACATTCACGCAGCGGAGACGATCAGCCTGGGATAGGAGGACGATCACGCCGCGATGGGGATGGGGCGGGGCACCGCGCGCAGAGAGCCGAACGGTCGGGCGTCCTCGGGGCGCACCGATCAGCACATCGGAGGAAAAGGTTAGCGCATCGGACGGAAGAGAGAGCCGCCGGGCTCCTCGCGTTCGGAGCGGCGCCGCGGCGTGGCCGTGGCATCCTCGTCTTCATCGGCCTTACGAAGATTGAGCTCGGTACGGCGATCCAGCCGGACCGTCTTCGCGTTTCGGCGTGGTAGCGAGCGCAGGTCGCTCGGCTCCCGTTCAATCCCCCAGGTGGTAGGAGGTGGTGCGGCCGGTTGTGGACGTTCCGTCACCGGGACACCGACGACCTCGGCGGCGGGTTCCTCTTGCTGGTCGGCCCGCATTGCGCGCGTGGCCGCGTCCCCGTCGGGCGCGTTCCCGCCGCGCGCGGGGGGCTCCTCCGGCGAGTGCGGTGAATCAGGGGCGCCGCTTGCGGGTGAGCCAAAGGTGCGGGGCAGTCGGCTGGAGCCGCCCGCGTCACCGTCGAGGTCCTCCCCACCGGTCTCCAGGGTACTCGGGCGTGTTCTCGCTCCGGTGGCCCGCCCCTGATGTTCACGCGAGGACGCTCCCGCTGCGCGTTGATCCAAGCCGTGCGATTCGGCATCAGTGCGATCGGAGGCGGAAGCGGGGGAGGGGACCGCTCCCCGAGGTTCGGTGCTCTCGGTGGGGGCTGAGCCATGGCCCCCCATTCGCGGGGTGGCCTCGGCGTCGGGCGTGGTCGGCGTACTGGCGTCGGCGCACTCCTCATGCCCCCCAGTGCGCGGGGCGGTCTCGTCTGTTGCGCAGGAGCGAGCGGCCTTGAGCTTGTCGAGTTCGGAGATGACACGGGCGAGTTCGGCGCGCAGGTTCTCCCGCGCCGCGTCCTCCCAGCTGTGGGCCATCGGGGAGGTGAACAGATGTGGGCGGTTCAGGAGCTTCGTGATGATCTCCGCCCGGGCTTCCAGGTAGTCCTCGACGTCGACGTGGGCGAACTCCTTGCGTACGTTTTCCCGGTAGGAGCGGTACTTTTGCGGTTCGCACGCGAGTGAGCCGAGGTCGGCATCAGCGAGAGCCTGACAGTCGATGTCTTCGCACGCATCCGCATGGGTCTTCAGACGCTGAATCATCTCGGTGATGTGCTCCACTACGCGATCGGGCAGGCCGATCTCGGTGAGCTCCTTTGCGGCGAGCGCCGCCGACCGGTCCTTATCCTCACCGGCGGCGCGACGGTAGTGGGTGAGCATCGAGGTGTCGAAGACGGCGCCGTGATACCAGGCTGCGAGCCGCACGGCTTCGGGCTCGTGTGTCTCCTCGGCCAACGAATCCACGCGCTGCAAGACCTCGATCAGGTGCTTGATGTTGTGGTGGTGCCGGTCGGCCTCCTGCCAACGCTCGATGAGGCGCTCAGCCATTGCCTCGATCCGGTCCCGATCGGCGGTTGCTCCCAGGGCCTTGGCGCTGCGTACGAACGCCGGCGTCAACCACTGGGGTGCGGGTGCACCGCCCATGTCACTCAATCCTCCCGTCGAACACCACTAGCTCAGCCATGCTAGTCCTCGAGCGCGGTGGGGGCTAGCGTGCGGGATCCTCGGCGGCAAGTAAAACCCCCGCCTTATTCGGTTTAGGAAGTTCGACGCGTACGGTGAGGCCGCCCCCGTCGGTTTCGCGCACGGCGATCTCACCGTTGTGTGCCTCCACGATCGCGGCGACGATCGCCAAGCCGAGGCCCGAACCACCCGAGGTGCGGGCGCGCGAGGTGTCGACGCGATAGAAACGCCGAAAAATCTGGGCGGCATCGGCCTGTGGTACGCCGGGTCCATGATCGCGCACCTCGACGACCGCGCGCTCGCCATCGATCCCGACCGCCAGTTCGACGGCGGTACCCTTTGGCGTGTGATGGATGACGTTGCCCGTGAGGTTCGCGAGTAGCTGACGGATCTTGTCCGGGTCCGCGCACGCGAGCGTCTCACCGGGCTCCTCGCCGGTGAGTGAGATAACGGCGACTGGCCGGTCGTGGTCGAGGACCGTGAGGTCCTTCGCCGCGTCGTTTGCAAGGTCGCGAAGGTCGAACACATCGATCGCGAGACGCCGGCCCTCGTCCAGGCGAGCGAGCTGCAGTAGGTCGGACACGAGATCGCCCATCCGGCCGGCCTCCGCCTCAATCCGACGGATTGCGTCCCCCACCTCCGCGTCCGGAATCCCGCCCATGCGATAGAGCTCGGCGTAACCGCGGATCGTCGCGACCGGAGTCCGCAACTCGTGGGAGGCGTCCGAGATGAACTGGCGGGTTCGCGCCTCCGAGGCCATCCGGTCGGAGAAAGCCTGCTCGATCTGTGCGAGCATCGAGTTGAGTGACTGGGCGAGCGACCCCACTTCCGTCGTCGGCGGCCGCGTGCGGATCCGCCGCGACAAATCGCCCGCCGCGATCGCGCCCGCCGTGGCTTCGATCTCCCGCAGGGGGGAGAGCGCACGCCGGATCGCGACCCAGGAGACGAGCCCACCGATCAACAGCAGCAACACCGAGGTCGCCACGAGTAGCCCGAGGGAATCCTCCAGTGGGCGCAGCACGCTCGCCGTCGGGAGGGCGACCGAGACGATCCCGATCGGTGTCTTCGTGGCCTGATTCATGATCGGGGCCTGATAGACGCGCCAGGCCGCCCCGCGATAGCGGTTCGGCACTGTGAAGGCCTGCGTTGCCGGTGAGATGGCCGTGAGATTGGGGCTCTCTATCAGGGGGGAGCCGAACTCCTCGACGACGTCCTCACTCACTAGTGGGCGCGAGCGACCGTCGACGAGATCTAACTGGATGTAGTACTGGCTCGGCAGCGACGAATCCGAGGTTTTCGCTTGCGCCAGCCACTGGCCCGGCGAGCCCGACAGGGAATCGGCCGTCGTCGCTAAATGGTGGTCGAGCTGAGCGACGAGACTCGAGCGGATGAGGGATGAGGTGGCGACGAACGCGACGAACAGCCCGAAGCTCAAGAGCACCACGAAGGTGGTGACCAGCCGGGTCGACAGGGGGATCTCTTCCCACCGGCTCGCGCGTGCCTCGCTCACGCCTGGTCGCTCTCGTCTCGCAGCATATAGCCGACGCCGCGCCGCGTGTGAATGAGGGTGGGGCGCCCCTCTTCCTCTACCTTGCGGCGCAGGTAGGAGATATAGGACTCGACGATGTTCGCGTCCCCCATGAAGTCGTATTCCCAGACGTGGTCGAGGATCTGGGCCTTGGAGACCACTCGCTCTGCGTTCACCATGAGGTAGCGCAGCAGTTTGAACTCGGTGGGGCTCAGATCGACGAGGCGTTCACCGCGATGCACCTCGTGCGTGTCATCGTTCAGCACGAGGTCCGCGTACGTGAGGCGGGCGTCGTCATCAAGTACGGGGCGGGTCCGACGCAGCACCGCGTTGATGCGTGCCACCACCTCCTCGAGAGAAAACGGTTTCGTCACGTAGTCGTCGCCGCCCTCTGTCAGACCGGTCAGCTTATCGGCGACATCGTCTCGGGCCGTGAGGAAGACCACCGGCACATCGATTCGGGCACTGCGCAGGCGCCGCATGACGGTGAAGCCATCCATGTCCGGCAGCATCACGTCCAAGACGATGAGATCGAAGGTCTGTGTTTTCGCGGCGTGCAGCGCGGAGTTACCGTCCGCCGCACTGCTCACGTCGAAGCCCGCAAACTTGAGCGACGCCGCGAGCAGGTCGAGGATGTTCGGCTCGTCGTCGACCACGAGGAGCCGGGGTTTGGAATCCGCGCGCATGGTCTGCCTCCTAGGAAAGGCCGAGGGGGATCGTGAAGAAGGCGGAGATTGCCGCGGACAGCGCTGGCAGGTCGTGTACCCCCGCGAGTTCGCGTGCCGAGTGCATCGATAAGAGCGGCACGCCGACGTCAACCGTGACGAGACCAAGCCGGGTGGCCGAGATCGGACCGATCGTGGAGCCGCACGGCATCGCGTTGTTCGAGACGAACACCTGATGGTCGATTTCGGCGGCGGCGCAGGCCCGATTCCAGATGGCGGTGCCGCGTGCGTCCGAAGCGTAGCGCTGCTGCGCGTTGAGTTTCAGCAGCGGCCCCGCGTTCAGGAGCGGGCGCGTATCGGGGTCGTGGCGTTCGGGGTAGTTCGGATGGATCGCGTGGCCGGCATCGCAGGACAGAAGGGCGGAGCGAGACCACATCTGGGCGCGCTGTTCGAGATCCGCGCCGAGCGCGGTCGCGGTTCGCGTGAGGATCTCCTCGAGGAGGGGGCCGCCCGCGCCCGTGCGGGTGCCGGATCCGACTTCCTCGTGGTCGAAGGCGGCGAGCACCAAGATGTCAGTGTCTTCCGCCTGTGCCTCGTAGTCGAGGAGCGCCTGCAGGCCCGCGTGCGTGGAGGACAGGTTGTCCAGCCGGGCGGAGGCGAACAGGTCTGCGTTGGCACCGATAACCTCGGGGCGCTGCGTGTCGAAGAGATAGAGGTCGTGGCCGGTGATGGCATCGGGGGTCAGGCCCGCGGCCTGCGCCACAATCGCGAGGATGTCCGCGTCCGGGTCTCCGACGGCGTAGATGGGGGCGGTGTGCTGTTGGGCGTCCAGCTTCAGCCCCTCGGAGGAAATGCTGCGGTCGAGGTGGATGGCGAGCTGTGGGATCCGGCAGATCGCGCCGGTCTGTACGAGGTGGACGGCGCCCTCGCGGTCGATGACGCGTCCGGCGAGCCCAAGGTCGCGGTCCAACCACGAGTTTTGCAGTGGTCCGCCATAGACCTCGACACCGACCGACTGCCAACCCGAACGGCTGATGGCCGGCTCGGGCTTCAGCTTGAACGTGGGGGAGTCCGTGTGGGTCCCGACGATGCGAAACGCCGAATGGGTACCCGCTCCCTCGGGCACTACCCAGGCCATGAGCGCGCCGTCACGCACGAGAACGTGCCCGCCGGGGCTCACGTTCCAGGGGTCCCCCGCGCGTTGCCGAGCAAAGCCGGCGTCATCGAGGCGGCGGGCTGCCTCTTCGGCGGCGTGATAGGACGTGGGGGAGGCGGTGATGAAATCGCCGAGGTCGGCGCAGTAGTCATCGACGCGGGGTGTATCAGTCATGCCCCCATTGTCTCACCGGCGCGCGTCGTGGGTGACCCGGCCACCGAGCACCGTGGCGAGCACCCGCATCTGGCGCAGCTCCTGGGCCCCCAGGCCCACGGCGAGCGGGTCGGTGTGAGTGACGACGAGGTCGGCCACGTCACCCGCCCGCACGTGGGTGCGTCCCTGCGCCGTGGAGGCCGCCAGCGCGGTCCGAGCATCGAGCACCTCGGTGGGCTCCCATGCTTCCTCCTCGGGCTCCCCGCGCCCGACTGCGGCGGCGATCGCGAGCCAAGGGTCGAGGGGCGCGACGGGCGCATCGGATCCCAGATGCAGAGCGACACCCGCGTCTCGCAAGGTAGCGAACGCGTAGGGTGTGCGGCCCGGCCACAGGTGCGCCGCGGGGGCGCGGTCGTCGAGGAGATGGGCAGGCTGGATCGACGCGCACACGCCGAGCTGCGCCATGCGGGTGGCGTCTCCGGCCGCGAGGAGCTGGGCGTGCTCGATCGAGCCGTGCGCACCCGTCTGGTCGAAGGCGTCAAGGACGATCGAGTTCGCGCGGTCGCCGATCGCGTGTACGGCGACGGTGAGTCCGGCCTCTCGGGCCCGCGTGAGTAGGCTGACCAAGTCCTCCATCGGAACGTTCAGGGTGCCGTGGCCCCCGCCCGGGTAGGCATCGAAACAGTAGGCGGTTTTGGTGTTCAGGGACCCATCCGCAATGATCTTCAGCGGTCCGAGGACCGTGAGGGCGCTCGGGTCGAGTACGGCACCATCCGTCAGCGAGCGGGCGATCACGTCGTCGAGTGCCTCGGGGTAGAAACCGGCGCGCACGCGCAGTTGGGTGAGGCCTCGCGCCACGCGTTCGGGCCACAGTGCGTAGTTCCGGTTGAAGTCAACGTCGACGACGCCGACGACGCCTCGCCGGGCCGCGTCCTGACTCGCGAGGCGCAGGCCAGCGTCGGGATCGGAGGCGGGCAGGGCATCCACCTCGGCAATGACGTCAAACCAGGTGTTCTCGCGTACGGGACCGTCGTGTTCCGGCAGACCGAGGAGAGCGAGTGCAGCTGAGTTGAACCACGCCGAATGGAAATCGCCACTGATCGCGATCACCGGGGTGGCGCCCGTGTAGCGGTCCAGGAGTGCGACATTCGGTTCCGGGTCCCACAGCGCCCCCCGGTAGCCCATTGCGAGCACGGCACCGCCGGGGGCCGGCGGGTGGGTGGCCGCGTACTCGCCGAGGCGGTGGGCACACTCCTCGGCGCTGCCTGCCGCCGACAGGTCCAGCCGCGTCAACGTGTTCGCCCACTGGGCGAAGTGCACGTGATAGTCCCACAGACCGGGGATCAGGTATCCACCCTCGGCATCGAGCACGAGCGCCGGGTCGGATCGCTTGCCGCTCCCGGCGGGCACGATCGCCTGGACGCGCCCGGAGGCGACATCGACGTCGTAGCGGGTATCGGATTCAGTGCCGGGAAGGCGAACGTTGGCCAGGCACGTCAGGTGCACATCCTGACCGGACAGCATGGTGACACTCCTTGGCAGCGGCGGTGCTGCGAGTTGGGGGCTAGATGAACTCGGTTGGATCGAAATCGGCGAGCGGGATGATGCGTACGCGCGGCAGAGCGACTTGGAAGGCGTTGACCTGCGACTCGAGGTCGAAGATCTCGAGGCCCTCCTCCGAGAGCGCCGCGAGCTCGACGTTCAAGAACTCGCGGAAGCACACGACACCGACGCGGGACCCGTTGCGCAGCAGGTCGGCGACCTGCGGGATGAAGTCGCCGTCGTGGGAGGCCAGCAAGACGTGGGCAGGGCCGCGCTCGTTCAACGCCTCAAGCGTCTGCTGGATACCGATGTCGACGACCTTCTCCGATCCGACGCCCGCGAGGGGGACGGGCCGGTAATCCATCGCAATCAGTGCCTGCACGAAGCTGATGGGCAACTGGCCCGAGGTGGCGTTCAAGAAGAACAGGGCTCGGGTGTCACGGCCGAAGATGTCTTCCGCGTAGGTGAGGATGCGGTCCCAACGGGGGCGCTCCTCGGGGTGGGGCCGCCGGTTCAGGACGGACATCCCGAGGGTGGCGTCAATGTTCTCGCCGTCAATAAGCAGATAGGTGGTTTCGCTATTAGACATGACTTAAGCCTAGTCGCCTCGCGCCGGCCGGCGATAGGCCAACGGCCCTCCGCGCGGTGCGGAGGGCCGTTGGCTTGACGCGAGAGCTAGTTGCTTTCGCCGTATTCGTGGTCGCTGTCACGCTGGGCGAGGTCGGCGACCTCCTGATCCAAGTCGTCATCTTCTTCGATTTCGGCCTCCTGATCGGGAGTGATCTGCGGCGCAGCCTCGTGGCGCAAGGCCGCGAGACGGGCCTCAATCTCGGTGTTCGTGGAGTGATCCTCGAGCTCCGCGAACTGGGCCTCCAGAGAATCCCCCGCGATCTCCTGCTGGCCGGCGACCCGCGCCTCGGCCTGCCGGACCTGATCCTCGAACCGAGAGATCTCGGTGGTGGGGTCGAGGACGTTGATCGAAGAGATCGCCTCTGCGACGCGTGATTGGGCATCGGCAGTCTTCTGGCGCGCGATGAGCTGGTCCCGCGTGGAACGCAGCTCATCGAGCTTCAACCGCATCGTGGAAAGGCCATCCTTCAGCTTGTCGACGACCTCGTTTTGCTGGCGGATCATCGGCTCGGCGGAGGCGACATCCTTCTCGGCATTGATCTGCTTGGTGAGCGCGATCCGGGCGAGTTTGTCGAATCGGGTCGCGCCTTCCTCGTCGCCGGCAGCGCGCATCTGTTCGGCCTTTGCGGCGGCTGCGCGGGCCTTGTTCCCCCAGTCGCGAACCTGCGCCTTATCTGCCTCTAGGTCCTTTTCCGCGAGACGCAGGTTGCCGATCGTGATCGAGACGGCCTCCTCTGCCTCCCGGATGGAGTTCGTGTAGTCGCGGACGAGCTGGTCGAGCATCTTTTCTGGATCCTCGGCGCGATCGAGGAGCGCGTTGATGTTCGCTCGGGTCAGTTGGGCAATGCGACCGAGGATGGTCTGCTTTTCCGCCATGATGGTCCTTTCGGGTGGCGAGTGGGGGTTGTTGTCATCGTAGGGACTTGAAGGATATGAGGCTAGGGCGGGCTAGAAACGGCCTCCCGTGCCGCCGCCGAAACCCGCCGCCTCCGCCAAAGCCGCCGCCTCCGAAACCGCCCCCGCCATAGCTTCCGGAGGCGCGCCCACCGCGGCCGTGCATGCCGCCCAGCACATTACCGAGCACCTGTCCGGCGATGAGCGTTCCGAGGAGATCATCGGTTGGGGCGGCGCCGCGGCGGTAACGGGTGGGGTCCACCGTGAGGTCCCCTTGGGCGGCCTGGTGGGCGCTCGTCATGAGTTGGAGGCCTCGTGTGGCGTGCTGGATCGCCACCACGGGGTCCGACTCGGCCAAGGAATGGGCCTTTTCCGCGCAGTCGATCGCGTGCGTGAACAAGCTGCGCGCCTGGGCACCGACGATTCTGCGGTTGGTGTGCAGGAGCGACTCGAAGGAACGCAACTGGGCATCGAGGCGCTCGAGACGTTCGGCGAGGTTGCGCTGTGCTCGCTCCCGCGCCTCAGCTTTCTCCCGATAGGGGGAAAGTGCCTGGTCGATGGCGTCCTCCGCGCTCGTCAGCATCGTGAGCGCCCCCACCGGGTCCCCACCCTGCTGGGCGGCCCGGCCCGCCGCGACCGCCGCTCGGGCCGCCTCCCGCTCGGCGGCCAGATCCGTGGTGCTAGCGAGGAGCCGATCGGCGTCGCGCAGATCTGCGGTGAGCGAACGGATCGCCTCGGGGATCCGCTCGCGGGCATCGGCGAGTTCCTCATCGGCTCGCGCGACGGCGGCCAGCAGGTCGGCTGCCTGGCCCAGGGCGCTATCCGCGAGGCGCGCCTGGACAACGGCCGTCTGCCGGTCGGAGGCGGCGACTCGCGCGCGCCCCTGCTCGATGGCCCCCGCGGCGGTATCCAGGAAGGCGCGGGCGCGATCAGGATTGTTGACGAAGGACTGCAGCGCCTCACGCGGGTAGCGCGTCAGCAGTGTCGTGAGGATGGAGCGAGCACCCTCCACTTGAGCACGCACTTCCGAAAGGCGCACACTCAAGTCGTCCAGCACCGATTCGACTCGTGACTGCATGTCACGCATTGTCTGGAACTCTTCGACGTTCTCTTCGATGAGGCCGCTAGCGTCGTCGGTGAGGTGGAGGATCTCACGGTAGCCCTCCATCTGGTCTTCTTCGGTGAGAGTCCCCAGGCGCTGGCGTTCCTCGAGGTCCCGGTGGGTGTGGAACGCGCGGTCGCGTAGCGCCTCGGCTTCGGTGAGCGCCGTCGCGAACTCGCGCGTCGCATCGACGCCGAATTCCGCCTCGGCGAACCCGAGTTCGTCGCGGGCGCCGCGGATTGCGTCGTCGACGTCGACCAGTGCCGATCCCGCTTCGTTACGCAGCCCCGGCAGGTCCTGGGCGTGGGGTGTCTTTCGTTTGTGCAGTGTGCGGGCGACTACGAGACCCCCGCCGACGAGCCCGAGGCCGATCACGGCCCCGACTGCCAGACCGGGGATGGGCGATGCCGGGTCGAGTGTGTCGGCGAGGCCGTCGGCCGCCGCGACCGCCGCGCCCGCCCAGTCCTCGTTCGCGAGGGCGGGTTGCACGTCGTTGAGGGCGATGGATTCCAGCTGGCTCGAGGACACCTCTGCCTCGGCGTGCCGGTCCAGGAAGTACTCGCGGTCCTGTACGGCAACCGACAGGAGGTACTGGTTCGCCCCAAGAGCGGAGGCTTCGGCGGTCTGTCGCGACCAGGTTGCGCGGTCCATCCCGTCGAACGTGTTGACGAACACGACCCACAGATCCGCGCCGTGATCCTCGCGAAGCTCGGCGATCGCGGCGTCGATAGCGCTGCGGTCCGTGCGTGAGAGCACTCCCGCATGGTCGGTGAGGCGTTCGGCGAGCCGCTCTGGGGTCTCGGCTCCGATAGCGGCCTGACGGATCAGAGCAGCGGTCGCGTTGGCACGCATGAGGGCGGCGACGTTCTCGCGCGGTGCGGCCAGAGTGGGTGACGCCAAGCCGCAGGAAACGGCGGCAAGGGTAAGCGCGCACAGGGTGCGTGTGGTCGACTTCTTCACTTCTCCATCATGACAGGGTGCCTCGACGGGCACCATGGGTGCACCCTGCCCGCCGTGCTGTGGTGCGTGCGGCGTAGCCCGCTACGATCACCTCATGCGCCCGCACGTGACGGTCATTCAGCTCGACGACGACGCCCCACTTTCACATCTCCATCGCGACCTGCGAGACGCCGGCCTTGCCGTCGACATTGTGGATGGCATACGTGAGGCCATTCCGGAACGTGCGCGTGACGGCCTCATCGTGCTGGGGGGTGGCGCGAACGCCTACGCCGACACGGAACACCCACATCTGCCGGCGGTGCGCGCACTGCTGCGGGATGCTGTTGAGCACGACATCCCGACCCTTGGGATCTGCCTTGGTGCCCAGCTGCTGTGCGTGGCCTTCGGTGGGAGGGTCGCCGTCGCGGACGCGCGCGGCCTGGAGGCAGGCCCTATCGAGGTGCGACTCACCGAGGAGGGGGAGTGCGACCCCGTGCTGGGAGCCGTACCCGGCTGCTTTCTCACCGCCAGTTGGCACGGTGACGCCCTCGTGCGCCCGCCCGAGGGGGCTCGCTGGCTTGCGGCCTCCGCGACCTACCCACAGGCCCTGCGCATCGGCTCCGCGCTCGGCGTCCAGTTCCACCCCGAGGTGGGACCCGATGACGTCGAACGCTGGGCCGCCACCCGAGCCGGAATGGACCCGGCGGCCATCCGCGCGGCCCTGGAGGCCGTCGCTCATGAGGTGCGTGCGAGTGGGAGCGCCATCGCACGTGCCTTCGCTATCCAAGTGCGCGGATGTGGGACAAACTCGGTAGAATAGGACAGACGCCCGCACCCTCGCATGCGGGCGCCATGCACGTGAAGCACCGGAGCGCGCGAAGGAGGGCACCATGCCCAGTGGCAAAGTGAAGTGGTTCGACGCCGAGAAGGGATTCGGATTCGTCACCGGCGACGACGGCGTTGAAGTGTTCCTGCACGCGAACGCGCTCCCCGAAGGGGTGACCTCCCTGCGCGCGGGAACCCGGCTCGAATACTCGATCGCCGACGGGCGTCGCGGCCCGCAGGCCATGTTCGTCGAACTGGCTGCCCCCGCGCCGTCGGTGGCGCGCAACCTGCGCCGCAAACCTCGCGAAATGGTGCCGATTGTGGAGGACCTGATCCGCATGCTCGACGCCTCCTCGAACGCGCTGCGCCGAGGCCGCTACCCCGAACACGGTCACAAGATCGCGCAGGTGCTGCGTGCCGTGGCCGACGATTTCGACGCATAGGCAGGTCAGATGGCACACAAGAAGCGGTTACGTCCCGATAACGTTCTGTCTGGGGATAACGCCCAGAAGATTGCTGAGGAGGCCGCCCTCGCGGTGGGGGGCTCTGCCCGTGTGGGTGAGCACCTCAGCTTTACCCTGGATGACGAACGGCTCGGGACCCACAGCTTCACCTGTACGGACCCGGGCTACCGTGGGTGGTACTGGGCGGTCGTCCTGGCGCGGGTGCCGCGCGGTCGCATCCCCACCGTGTGTGAGGTGACGCTCCTGCCCGGCGAGGACGCCCTGCTTGCCCCCCGCTGGGTACCGTGGGCGGAGCGGCTGCGCCCCTCCGACGTCGGCCCTACCGATACGCTGCCCTACATCGCCGACGACGAGCGCCTCGTCCAGCAGTACGAGGCCCAGGATGGCGACGAGGCCGACCAGCTCGAAATCGACGAGATGGGGCTTGGCCGCACGCGTGTGCTTTCCCGGGAGGGCCTGAGACAGGCCACGGAGCGCTGGTATGCGGGCGACCACGGACCCCACACGCCCGCCGCGCGCCGCGCTACCGAGGAGTGCCGCAGCTGCGGGTTCCTCATCAAATTGGCGGGCTCTGCCCGCACCATGTTCGGCGTGTGCGCAAACGAATGGTCGGTCGACGACGGCCGCGTCGTCTCCTTCGATCACGGCTGCGGCGCCCACTCCGAGACCGATATCTCACACCCGTCCCACGAGTGGGAACAATCAGAGCCCGTCATCGACGAGCTCGACCTTGAGATCATCCAGGCCTAGAGACGACTCGGGCGTCCCGCTCTCACCCCCGTGGTGAGCGGTGGCTCGTCACCCCTCCGTGCGGAGCCGGAGCTCAGGGGCGCCGGTGAGCGCGCTAGCGGTCAACGCGGTTGATGAGCTCTTCCACCTTGCCGCGCGCCATCGCGCGCGCGTTCGTCTCAATCGTGGGCTCCGGGTGCACCGGGCGTCCGCCGGCCGAATGTGGCGTGATGAGGAAGTTCGGGGCATCCCACAGCGCCGAGTCCGCATCGAGGGGCTCGCGGTGCACGACGTCGGTCGCGCCGCCCGCGAGGCGGCCCGCGCGGAGCGCCTCGAGGACCGCGTCCTCATCCCAGGTGGAGGCTCGCCCCACGTTCACGACATAAGCGTGGGGCGGCAGGAGCGCCAGGCGTGTCGCGTTGAGGGCGTTCGCCGTGCCGTCGCCGGTCGGCAGGATCATGATGAGAACGTCGGTCGTCGGAAGGATCGAGTCCACGTCACCCTCGGCGACCACATCGAAGCCCGAGCGAGTGCCAGCACTGCGTGCCACGCCGGTCACGCGCGCACCGAACGCGGAGAGCAGCTGAGCTATCGCGGTGCCGATCGCGCCGAACCCCCACACGGTGACCCGCGCATCGAGCAGCGTGGTGACGGCGTCCTCGGGGTGCAGCGGTTGTGATCCACCGATTTCGCTTGCCCAGCGGTGCTCGCGTTGCGCCGCTGCACACTCCGGCAGTCGGCGGAGCAGCGCTAGCGTCAACGCGAGCGTGTGTTCCGCCACAGTCTTATCGTGGAATCCGCGTCCCGTCGTGATTTCGATTCCCTCACGAACCCCGGCGGCAAGGAGCGCGTCCGGGCCGGCCGCGAGCGTCTGGATCCAGCGCAAATTTTTTAGGGTCGGCAGGGTTTCGCTTAGCCAGCCGTGCCCAAAACCCCAGGCGACGAGTGCTTCGGCGTCGCGGTGCTCGGGCGGGATCGGTTCACCGAAGGTGTACCAGATGAGGTCGTGTTCGGGCAGGTCGAGGCGGAGGGCGACGTCGTCGGGAATGAGAATCTTCATGACTACCTTTCGGGCGGAGCGTCCATTGGGTGATGCGGAGGTGCCGAATGTGGCGTCGTATATGGGATTATGTCGTGCGTGAACGCTACTCACCAGTCTGCGCACAGACCCTTGAACCGACTCGATTCATTCTTCGCCATTACTGAACGCGGCTCGACCATCGGGCGCGAACTGCGAGGAGGGCTCGTGACCTTCTTCGCGATGTCCTACATCCTCGTCTTGAACCCGCTGATTCTCTCCCTCGAGGATTCCTCGGGCGGCTTCCTCGGGGGCGGCTCCGAAGCGAACATCCCCGCGATTGCTGCAGGTACGGCTCTCATTGCCGGTGTCCTGACGATCCTCATGGGTGTGGTCGCTAACTTCCCCCTGGCTCTTGCCTCCGGTATGGGGCTGAACGCCATGGTGGCCTTCACCCTCGTCCTCGGCTCCGGCCTGACCTGGGCGGAGGCGATGGGCCTCATCGTCTGGGAAGGCATCATCATTTTGGTGCTCGTCCTCACCGGCTTCCGGGAAGCCGTGTTCCGGGCGGTCCCGAGCCAGATGAAGGTCGCCATCTCGGTCGGTATCGGCCTGTTCATCGCTCTCGTCGGCCTGGTGAACGCCGGCATCGTGCGGCCCGGCGGCACGCCACTGCAGCTCGGCATTAACGGCTCACTCGCCGGATGGCCGGCGCTCGTGTTCGTCGTGGGCCTGTTCGTCACGATTGTGCTCATGGTCCGCAAGGTCCGCGGCGCGATCCTCGTCGGCATTCTGTCCTCGACCATCCTCGGCCTCATCATTCAGACCTTCGCCCAGCTCGGTCCGAAGAGCGAGGAGAACCCCACCGGTTGGGGCCTTACCGTACCCCAGCTTGACGGCGTGCCCGTCTCCCTGCCGGACTTCTCCACCCTCGGTCAGTTTGACCTTTTTGGGGCCTTCGGCAAGATCGGCGTGCTCGCCGTGTTGCTACTTGTGTTCTCCCTGATGCTGGCCGACTTCTTCGACACCATGGGCACCATGGTCGCGATCGGCGCCGAGGCGGGCCTGCTCGACGAACACTCCACCCCGCCCAAGACCCGCCAGATCCTCGTGGTGGATTCGCTCGCGGCCGTTGCCGGTGGCATGGGCGGTGTCTCGTCCGCCACGAGCTATGTCGAATCCTCGGCGGGGGTCGGTGAAGGGGCGCGCACCGGTCTGGCCTCCGTGGTCACCGGCGTGCTCTTCCTGCTGTCGATCTTCCTGGCTCCGCTCGTCGAGCTCGTGCCTACCGAGGCGGCATCCACGGCACTGGTAGCCGTGGGCTTCCTCATGATGACGCAGGTGACCGACATCGAATGGCATCGCCCCGAAATCGCCATCCCGTCCTTCCTCACGATCGCGCTCATGCCGTTCGCCTACTCCATCACCGTGGGGATCGGCGCCGGTTTCGTGGCCTATCTCGTGATCGAGATCGCACTCGGCAGGACCCGGCGTATCCACCCGCTTATGTGGATCACCTCGATCCTGTTCATGCTCTACTTTGTGCTCGGCCCGGTGCAGAGTCTCCTCGGGGTCTAACGCGCTCCACATTTGCCTGACACGGTCCTGCCCCCAGCGAAATGCTGGGGGCAGGACCGTGTGAGGATCTCGCGTCGATACTTGGGGCGCCTCCACGCTGGGGCGGCGGGACATGTGAGTGCAGCAGAGTGGGTGGCCAACATGGCGAAACTCATATATCTTTAGCAAGGCTAATGAGCTATGCTAACAATGTTACCGATGCGAGACCTTTGGCTTCGGCCTCGCCCCCCCAAACCCTGAGGCACACCTTCGATGCATACGACCCTGAATCCCCTGGTCGGCACGCCTTACGGTCCACAGGAAGATGACCTGACGTCGACTGTGCGTGTCGCCGTGCACCGCACCGCACGTCGCCTACGACATGAGGCGCAGGCGGCTGCGGATCTCACGCAGACTCAATTCTGTGTGCTCTCCTCACTTGACCGCCTCGGCCCGATGACGCCGGGGGAGCTGGCCGATCACGAGCAGGTGCAGCCTCCCTCAATGACGCGCACCCTGGCGGGCCTTCAGGCCGCGGACTACATCGCGCGCGGTTCCCATCCGCGCGATCGGCGTCAAGTGCTCGTGTCACTGACAGACGAAGGCTCCCAGGTCTTGACGAAGGTCCGGCGGCGTCGGACCGCCTGGTTGGCCGAGGCCCTCGCAGAACTTGAACCCGATGATCGGGAGGTCATGCGCCGCGCCGCAGACCTCCTGTTGGCGATGGTGGATCGATGAGCAGAACCTTTCATTCCCTTTCTTTTCGTAATTACCGCATCTGGTTTTTTGGTGCTCTCGTGGCAAACGTGGGCACGTGGATGCAGCGCATTGCGCAGGACTGGCTGGTCCTGCGCCTGTTGACCGACAACTCTGGCTTTGCTGTGGGCGTGACGACGGCGCTCCAATTCGCGCCGCTTTTGATTCTCACGCCGGTCGCGGGTGTACTCGCGGACCGCTCCAACCGGCGCCACCTTCTCATGTGGACGCAGGGCCTGATGGGACTCACAGCGCTCATCCAGGGTGTCCTCGTGCTGGGCGGGCACGCCCAGTTGTGGCACATCTATGCGCTCGCGTTTGCGCTCGGATCAATTTCCGCGATTGATGCCCCGGCCCGCCAGATTTTCGTTGGTGAGATGGTACCGGCGGACTCCCTGCCAAACGCCGTCGCGCTGAACTCGACGTCGTTCAATGTCGCGCGCCTTATCGGCCCCGGAATTTCGGGCCTCCTGATCGCGGCGGTCGGCACCGGGTGGGTGTTCATCATCAACGCGCTGTCCTTCGTGGCGACCATCTTCGCGCTGCAAGCCATGCGTACCTCCGAGCTGCGTGAACTGCCGCGTGCCAAGCGCGCCAAGGGACAGGTCCGCGACGGCTTGCGCTACGTCCTGCGTCGTTCCGACATCCTCGTCATTATGATCGTCGCGGGTACAGTCTCCGCGCTCGGGTTGAACTTCCAGCTCACCAGCGCCGTCATGGCAACTCAGGTCTTTGGTCGCAGTTCCGCCGGCTACGGCATGGTCGGCTCCGTCATGGCGATCGGGTCCGTTGCGGGGGCACTTGCGGCCGCCCGACGTCAACACCCGCGCGTGCGTCTCGTGATTGGCTCTGCATTCGTGTTCGGTATTGCCGCGGGACTGAACGCACTCGCCCCCACGTGGGAGACCTACCTCGCGTCGATGATCCTGGTGGGATTCTGTTCACTCACCATGATCACCTCGGCGAACACCGCGATTCAGCTCTCGACGGCACCCGACATGCGCGGGCGCGTCATGAGCCTGTATACGCTCGTTTTCCTCGGCACCACGCCGGTCGGTGCCCCCCTGGTCGGTTGGATTGCGGAGGCCTGGTCACCGCGCTGGTCGGTGGGGATTGGCGCCGTCGCCTCGATCGTTGTCGCGATCGGTGCCGCGCTGTGGGCCAAACGAGAATGGCGGGTTGATGTCAGCTACCACTGGCATCGTCCCTACCTCGACATCGACGGGCCCGGTGAGCGCTCGTGGAAGGATACCGATACCGAGATGCCCCAGCCTGCAGAGATGCGCGCAGACGCGACCTTCCAGGCGCGGCGCGTCGAAGAGCGTCAGACGACGCCCCAGCGCGCCGCCTCCTAGGCGTCCGCCGCGTCCTCGAGTGCCCATTCGAGCCAGGCGATCAGCGCGTCGAGATCGTGGCGCTCCACGGCCGGGAAACATCCCACTCGGATCTGGTTGCGCCCGAGCTTGCGGTAGGGCGCGATATCGACGATTCCGGCCAGCTCGGTCAGGCGCGCTCGCACGTCGTCGGCGTTGATGGATTCGTCGATGTCGAGGGTCGCGACGACGGGGGAGCGGTAGGCCGGCTCGGTCACGAAAGGCCGGACCAGCGGATGGGATTCTGCGAAGGTGTACAGCGCCCCCGAGAGATTTCGGCAGCGCTCCTCGGCCCAGGCGAGCCCACCGCGCTCGCGAAGCCAGCGCACCTGGGAATCCAGGAGTGCGAGGTTCACGATTGAAGGCGTGTTGTATGTCTGGTTTTTCCGGCTGGCCGCGAGCGCGCGGGCGAGGTCCAGCATGGGGGGTACCCAGCGGCTCGCGCAGACCGCCTCGATGCGCTCGATTGCGGCGGGAGACAGGATCGCGAACCAGAGGCCGCCGTCGGCGCCGAGCGCCTTTTGTGGCGAGAAGTAATAGACGTCGATGCCCGCGAGATGGACATCTAGGGCACCGGCCACGGACGTTGCATCGACAACGACGAGCTGGCCGGGCGCGGCCTCGGCGTGGTGCAGGGGGCTGAGGACACCCGTTGACGTCTCGTTGTGAGCGAAGGCGAGGGTGTCGGCGTCGGGGGCCTCGGGTAGTGGCTGGAACGTCCCCACCTCCGCGCGCGCAATGACGGAGGGATCCAGGTGGGGGGCGCCGTCGGTGAGGTCCGCGAACTTGGCTGAGAACTCCCCGCACACCGCATGCGCGGCGCGTTTTTGTACAAGGGAGAAGGTGAGCGCCTCCCACACGAGGCTCGCACCGCCGTTGCCGAGGGCGATCTCGTAGCCGTCGGGCAGGGCGAACAGCTCGGCGAGGCCTTCGCGCACGGAGCCGACCAAGGAGCGAACCGGTTGTGCCCGATGGGAGGTCCCAAGCGGTGCGGCCGCAAGGGTGGAGAGCTGTTCGGAACGAATCTTCGTCGGGCCGCTGCCGAAACGGCCATCGTGAGGCAAGATTGAGGGGTGAGCATACTCGACCATGGCTCTACAATGACACGGGTCGGGGCGGGCATTGAGGAAGGACCACGGAGTGAAAGACCTCATCGACACCACCGAGATGTACCTCAAGACGGTCTATGAACTCCTAGAAGAGGGAGTGCCGCCGCTGCGCGCACGTATTGCTGAGCGGCTCGATCACTCCGGCCCCACCGTCTCCCAGACCGTCGCCCGGATGGAACGCGATGGACTACTCACGATCGACGAGGATCGCATCATCCGGCTGAGCGACGTCGGCTTCACGCGGGCGAGCGGGGTCATGCGTAAGCACCGGCTGGCCGAGCGGCTCCTCATCGACGTCATCGGGCTCGAGTGGGAATTCGCTCATGACGAGGCCTGCCGCTGGGAGCACGTGATCTCCGCCCGAGTTGCCGAGCGCCTCACGGACCTCGTGAGCACGACGGCGAATGACCCCTACGGCAATCCCATCCCCGAGGTGGCTGAGCCCGTCCGCGTCGCCGCTGAGGAGGGGCTGATCCCGCTCGCGACCCTCGAAGGTGAGACGGAGCAGCTCACGCGCGTCGTGCGGATTGGGGAAGTCATCCAGGTTGACACCGATCTCCTTAAGCGGTTTATCGAAGCGGGAATCATCCCCGGGGCGGAGATTACCGTCGCCGAGCAGGAGGGTGTCCACGTGGTGGGTGCCACGGAATCTGACGTAGTTCTGGAGCTTCCAGACAACGTTTCAACCCATATCTTCGTTGCGACCGATCAGTCTCTGTAGGAATCCCATAGATGTCATACCGTAGTATGACCTCTCCTGGTGCGACAGGCGTAACCGAAACGTGACATCGCTCCTCCTGCGGGTTAGGCTCAGACCGGCTTGGGGAAACCACCTCGGGCTACGCACCTGCAGAACCGAACCTCGCTGCTGTGGGAGCTACTCGGACACCATGACCAGCGAGGACGGGGAAACCACACGTGGTCATCACCTGGTGACCTAGGGGTGAAACGCCACCGCGTCGGGCACTCCAGCCCGAACCCGACAGCTTACCCCGGAGGAACTGGAGAACTATTACCTTGACGATTACGACTCGACGCGGCCGTCACGCCGCGAAGCCCTCCGCTCTGAAGCAGCTGCGCGACCTGAGTGCCGCTGTCACCGGCGGGAACCGCAAGGGGACCGTCGCCGCCGCCTCCTCTGGCATTGCCCTCACCATGGTCGCCACCGCCGCCGGTGCCGCCACCGCCCCGCAGCCCACGCTCGAGGCGCAGGCGGACATCGACTCCACCCACATCTCGCAGGCCGCGAAGGCCGCGCTCGCCGCTCCTGTCGCCGTTGAGGTCGCAAAGGACGCCGAGTGGGATGCCGGCACCGATGTCACCGTGGAGGGAACGAAGGCCCCAAAGCCCGTCGTACGCGCCGCCGCCCCCGCACCGGCCCGCCAGCAGGCGGCCTCCCGCTCGCATGGGCGCCAGGCCCCTGCCGCTTCCGCCGCGCGCAGCCAGGCGCAGGCCGCCGCCCCCGTGCCGCCGCCCTCCGCGGCCGCGAGCTCCGTCGTGCAGATCGCCTACCGCTACATCGGCACTCCCTACGTGGCTGGCGGCTCGAGCCCGGCAGGCTTTGACTGCTCCGGATTCACGTCCTACGTCTACCGCCAGGTGGGTATCAACCTGCCGCGCTCCTCCTCGGCCCAGCGCCACGCCGGACGTGTCGTACCGGCCTCGCAAGCCCGCCCTGGCGACCTCATCTGGTGGCCCGGCCACGTTGGTATCTACCTCGGTAACGGCCAGCACATTGCGGCCCGCAATCCGCGCACTCCGCTGGCTGCCGGACCGATTTACCGATCCAACCCCACGTTCATTCGCGTCGGTTAACCGACGCGAACGGCCCTCCTCCGGCCGCCTGAGCGCCCTAGCGGGCTGTGTTTGTCCGAGCACAGCCCGCTTTGGCGTCTCTACGCTCAGCCATAGCGCGAGGCTCGACGGTGTCGACAGGGATGCTGCGTAAAACGACAAAGCAGGGCAAAATGGGGGGAGAGGCCCCTCACAGCTGAGGGGCCAAGCACAGGGAAGGTGACGTCATGACTCACGAACCAGTGGTCCTCGTCGGAGTTGACGGCTCGCCCGCGGCTCTCGGGGCCGTGGACTGGGCGGCCGCGCACGCCAAGCGGTTGGGTTGGAGACTGCACATCGTGTGTGCCTATGCCCTGCCATCGTTCCCGGCGACGTCGATCGACGGCGGGTACGCAGCCCTCGACGACACGCAGATCCACAACGGCGCCCAGCAGGTCCTGCAGGAGGCAACCGCGCGCGCCGAAACCGACGGGCTCGAGGTCACCTCGGCCCTCGAAACGGGCGACCCTACCGCGGTGCTCGTCGAGCTCTCGAAGCAGGCCGGCATCGCCGTCATCGGTTCGCATAAGGGCTCGGGTTTCACGGACCGCCTCCTGGGCGCTGTCTCTTCGGCGCTGCCGGCACACTCCCACTGCCCCGTCGTGGTGGTACCACTGCGTGAGGAGGGGCGCGGAGCACTCGTGCCCGTGCGGCGCATCGTCGCGGGCGTGGACGGATCCGATTCGGCCCGCGGAGCGCTCGTACAGGCGGTACGCGAAGCGAGCCTGTGGGACGCCGAACTGACCGCCATCGCGGCCGTGGCGATCGCTTCCGCTGCGGGGGCCCTGGCCTGGATGCCGGCGACCGTTGACCGCGATCGCATCCTCACCGATGTTCGCGAGGGGCTCGACGCAGCCATCGCCTCGGCCACCGAGGAATTCCCGAACGTGAAGGTGCGCCGCCACGCTCTCGACGGGAACGCGGCTGCGTTGCTCGCGGAGTTCTCCACTGCCGTAGACCTCGTCGTGGTGGGCACCCGTGGGCGTGGAGGGTTCGCCGGCCTCATGCTCGGCTCGACCTCGCAGGCACTGCTGCAGCATTCGGCCTGCCCCGTGATGGTTGTGCCCTCCCGCTTTGAGGCGGACGAGATCTCCCCGACCGAGATGTGGCAGCACCGCTAAGCCCATGACTACGGCACCGCGGCCCGCGATCGTGTGATCGCGGGCCGCGGTGCTCTGTTCTGGTCGCGGTGAGTACTCCGCTCGCTAGTCGAGACCGACCTCGTGTGCTTGGTCATTGAGCACACCTTCGAGGATATCCATCGCGGTGTGCAGATCCTCTTCGCTGATGGTCAGCGGGGGAGCGAGGCGGATGGTCGAGCCGTGGGTGTCCTTACACAGCATGCCTCGCTCGGCAAGCCGTTCACAGAGCTGGCGTCCCGTGAGACCGAGCTGTGGTTCGACGTCGATCCCCGCCCACAGGCCGCGGGAGCGCACCTCGGCGAGGTGACCCGCATCCGCGATGCGCTGGAGGCGCTCTCGCATCATCACTCCGAGACGCTGTGCCGACTCCTGTACCTCGCCGCGTTTGAGAATCCGCACCACCGCGCGTCCGACGGCACAGGCAAGCGGGTTGCCACCGAAGGTGGAGCCATGCGTGCCTGGAGTAAGCAGGCCCAGCACGTCGCGTCGGCCCACGACGGCGGACACGGGCATGATGCCTCCGCCAAGGGCCTTTCCGAGGGTGATCAGGTCGGCGCGAATGCCGGCGTGATCTTGGGCGAGGGTCGTGCCGGTACGGCCGAGCCCCGACTGGATCTCGTCAAGAATCATGAGGATCTCGCGCTCGTCACATAGCTCGCGTAGCCCCGGCAGGAAGTTGTCCGGGGGCATGACGACGCCAGACTCGCCCTGGATGGGCTCAAAGAGGACGGCGACGGTCGTATCGTCGATAGCATCGCGCACGGCGTCGAGATCGCCGTAGGGGACAATGCGGAATCCGGGGGTGTAGGGGCCAAACGCGTCCTTCGCGGTCGCGTCGGTGGAGAACGAAATGATGGTGGTCGTGCGTCCGTGGAAGGAATTGTCCGCCACGATGATGGTGGCCTGTTCCGAGGCCACCCCCTTCACCTGGTAGCCCCAGCGGCGCGCGGCCTTGATCGCGGTTTCCACCGCCTCGGCACCCGTGTTCATCGGGAGCATCATCTCGGTCCCGGTGAGTTCGGTGAGTTCCGCGGCGAAGGGGAGGAGCTGGTCGTGGTCGAAAGCCCTCGAGACGAGGGTCAGCTTGTCCAGCTGGGCGTGGGTGGCCTCGAGCAGTTCAGGGTTGGCATGACCAAAATTCAGCGCGGAATAGCCAGCCAGACAGTCGAGATAGCGCTTACCATCGACGTCCGTCACCCAGCTGCCTTCGCCTGTCGTCAACTCGACTTCCAGGGGATGGTAGTTAGGCGCAAGATGAGCGGTGAGAGACGCGGCGACCTTGAGCATCGAACCTCCTTCGGGGATCAGGAATCTGGGTGTCGGGTGACACGCCACATTGATCATAGTCACGAGCCCTGCTTTACCGGGCGATCCGTGGGAACGCTCGTGAGTGGAGCCGCGCACTTGGTAGTCTTATCCCGGCGTGAGGCCGGGGTGGCGCGCCGCCAAGCCCCCGTAGCTCAGGGGATAGAGCACCGCTCTCCTAAAGCGGGTGTCGTTGGTTCGAATCCAATCGGGGGCGCACAGACCGAGGCACGCCGTGCCGGCGGATCAGGCCTCGCGGCTTTAGGACTTGACGAGCCTGGCGATTGCCTGGCTGACCTCGGCGATCTTCTCCTCACCTTCGGGCCCGGATCGGCGCGCCGCATCCACCACACAGTGTGAGAGGTGATCCTCGAGCAGGCGCAGCCCAACGTTCTCGAGGGCGCTGGTGAGCGCGCTGATCTGGGTGAGGATGTCGATGCAGTAGGCGTCTTCGTCCACCATGCGATGAATGCCGCGGGCCTGGCCTTCGATGCGTTTCAGTCGCGCCAGGTAGCGGGCCTTGTCTCTCATGTAGCCGTGCTCCTGCTCCATATGCGCAGCATATCGGATACCCCGTTGGGGTATGAGCGTACAGGGCGGCCAGAGCGCGCCCCAGCAAGGTGGCATGATGCGACCATCCTCGGACCAGGAATCGATGGTGAAGGAGCTTGCAGTAGCAGAATCCTGTCGCCATACTTGGGAATGCAACGTCGTGTGATGCCTGCCCCCCTGTGTATCACACGACGTTGCTCTCTTTCACCGGGTAGTGAGAGGCCGTCTGCCCATCCGATCCGAGCCCGGCGGCGTTGCCATCGCCGGTTTCGATGCCGCGGCTACTAGGGTGGAAGAATGACCCCGCCTCCCATCTTTCGTCGCCGTCGCCGCGGCGCCCGCGCCGCGGAACCCGCCCCGGTTCCCCAGGAATCGGCTCGCCCTGCACGCGCCGGACGCGCCCGACGTCGTGACGACGAACGGCCGGATCGCGCGCCCGAACCGAATCCCGTCGCGGTCCCCGAAGAGACCCGATTCCTCATTCGTCGGGCCCTGCCAGCCTGGCGCTCGCGCATCGATGACCTCGCGGGCCTGTCCGCGCTCACCGACATCTCCGAGCTCGGCGACGCAATCGTCGATCTCACCGCAGCACATCCCTCCGGCATTGCGCAGTTGTATGCGGCCCGCCCGACGCGCCTGACCAACCTGTTGCGCGAGGGAAGCGCCTATTCAGCGGGACGGCGCGCCACCCGTGCCGTGATGGAGCGGGCTGACGAACTCCAGTCTCGGCATGGGCAGGCACCCGTGTACCTGGCGATCGGCGTCGCCACCTGGAGTGAAATGGTGGACATGCCGCTCTCTCCGGGCGCCGAGCCCGCGCAGGCGGCGGAGGACTCACCGCAGCCACGTTCCACCTCCTCACACTTTGCTCCGGCGGGATCACTGCGTGCGGATGCGGCAGGCCTGCCGCGTCCGGTCGCTCACCCGGACACGCTGGAGGCGACGCAGCCGAGCGCGTCCTCCCCCTCGGGGGCTCCCACCGAGAAGCGGCTGCGCGAATTTACCGCGCCGATCCTGCTGCGGCCCACCCGGATTCGCATGAACGAGCAGACGGACGGCGACATCGAGCTATGCCTCGAACCGGGCGTCGAACTGAACCCGGCGCTCGAGACCTCGCTGCGTCACGCAGGCGCGCCCATCGATCTGTCGGATATCGCCCGCGCGACCGTGACCTCTCACGGGTTCACCCCGCGCGCGGCTCTCTCGATGATCGTGGAGATCGCCCAGCGGGCCCTGCCAGGTTTCCACTACGACGAGCGCATCCTGCTCGCCCCGTTCGTGAATCCGGGCCAACTGCTCTCCGCCGACCTCGATGCTCTCGAGGGGAGTCTCGCACGTCGCGAACTCGTCGCGGCTCTCGCGGGAGACCCGGCATCTCGTCAGCGGCTCGCGCGGCCTCTGCCACCGATCGACCGCACGGACCGCTCGCCCGACCTCGAACGCGGCGTCGGGGACCTCGCCCCCGTGCAGCAGTCGCTTGTGGAAACCGCCGCCTCTGGGCGTTCCTTCATGGTGGATACGGCACCGGGCGCCAACGAGGGGGAGATCATCTCCGCGATCGTCGCCGACGCCGCCGCCTCGGGGCGGAGCGTTGCCGTGGTATCGGGCTCCACCCGCCGAGCCCGCACCGACCGAGCAGCGCTCGAGCGCCTCGGTCTTGAAGACCTCGTCTTGGACCTCACCGGGCCGCGCTGGCGAGCTGACGCGCTCGAGCGCTTGCGCTCCGCGTTCGTCCCCTATGACGACACCCTGGACGACGCCGCGATCATTGCCGCGCGTCGAGAACTGCTCCAGGCCCGCGACGTCCTTGGTTCCTATGTCGAGGCCCTGCACCAGCACCGCGAACCCTGGGGGGTCTCCGCGCATCTCGCGCTGCAGGAACTCGCCCGCCTGACCTCGGATCGCCCGCCGGCGCGCACGCGCGTGCGGCTCGGCGGTGAGGTACTGTCGGCCCTCACCCGCGATTCCCTCCAGGACCTCATCGCAGATCTCGAGAACGCGGCCGACCTCGGAGCATTCACACTCCGTCCCCATCAGACCGCGTGGTATGGCGCCCGGCTCACGAGCGCGCACGATGCCGACCGCGCCCTGAAGTGCGCGGAACGTTTGGCCACGCACCTGCTGCCCGAGCTCATGGACCGGGCGGAGGCCATCACCACCGATACGGGACTCACCCGGATGGAGACCGTGGAGGGGCTACGCGAACAGCTCTCGATGCTCCAGGGAGTGCGCGAGGCTCTCGACGTGTTCTCCCCACAGATCTTTGAGTCCTCTGCCGCACAGATGGTGGTCGCGACCGCGACCCGCGCCTGGCGTGAGGAACACGCGGTGACGATGAAGCGCTCGACGCAGCGCCGTCTACGCAAGCAGGCACGCGACCTCGTGCGGCCGGGCCGGCAGGTGGAGGACCTGCATGCCGAGCTGGTCCATGTGCAGCGTCAAGCCATCATCTGGCGTCAGCATTGCCCGGCCGGTGGCTGGCCTCGTCTCCCGCAGGGGATGGCCGCGACCGAGTCACTGCTGCAGGAGGTCATCGCAGAACTCGACACGCTCGCACCGGTCCTCGGAGAGGACCTGACGACAATGCCGCTGCCCGATCTCCTCACCCGCATGCACGCGCTTACGAGCGACGTCGACGGACTCGGGACTCTGCCCGAGCGCACGGAGGTGCTGACCCGCCTCCACGAGGCCGGAGCTGATCCGCTCGTGGAGGATTTCAGGGCCCGACGATTGCCGCGCGACCATGTGCGCGCCGAGGTCGAACTGTGCTGGTGGGCATCCATTTTGGAGACCGTGTTGCGTTCCGACCGCGTCCTCGCAACCTACGACGGCGCCCAACTCACGAGCCTCGCGGAGCGTTTCCGTGAGCTCGATCGCGCCCAGGTGGAGTCCCTGCCAGGCCCCGTGAATCGGGCGATCGGACGACGCCTGGAGCGCGAGGTGAATGCCGACAAGGAAACCGCACGCGACTACTACCGGGAGCTGTCGAGCGCCCACCCGGACAACATCCGCTCCCTCGTGACGCGCTACCGCGCGCTCACTCAGGTGCTCCGGCCCGTCTGGATTTTCACCCCTGCCCAAATCTCCCAGCTGCTCGGTCCGGACGACCAGCTCGATCTTGTCGTCATTGACGGGATTCAGCACACGCCGACTGCCCATCTCATCGGGGTACTCGCCCGTGCCCGGCAGGTCGTGGTCTTTGGAGACCCGCGCCGCCGCAGTGAATCCGCGGTCGCGGACCTCGCGACGATCCTGCCGCACCGCGAGCTTGCGAATGACCGTTCCGAACGGGAAGAACACGTCGCCGCCTTCCTCGCCGCCCACGGCTACGACGGCCTGGTCGATGCGGTACCAGCTCCGCCATCGGCCTCCACCATGCGGCTCGAGCTGGTCGAGGGCTTTGGTATGCCGGCACTCGGGGCTTCTGCTGTGGAGTCGGTCCAAAACGAGGTGGACCGGGTGGTGGATCTCGTCGTCGAACATGCCCTCACGCACGCAGACCGCTCGCTCGCCGTTATCACCCTGAACGAGCGGCATGCCGAACGTATCGAGGAGACGCTGCGTCGCCTCGTCGCCGACTCACCCGCCATCCAGGAGTTCTTCTCACCCGAGGCTGCTGAGCCGTTTATCGTCACGGATATCTCGGGTGCGCAGGGCCTGCAGCGGGACTCGGTGATCCTCTCGGTCGGGTTCGGGAAGACCCCGCATGGGCGGGTCCTGCATCGCCTCGGTCAGGTCTCAGGCCCAGACGGACTCTCACTTATGGTCGATGCGCTCGACGCTGTGCGTCAGGACCTCGTCGTTGTCTCGTGTTTCGGGGCGGGCGATCTGCAGCGAGACCGGTTGCGCAGCGCTGGTGCAGAACTGCTCTACGATCTCCTCGCCCACATCGAGTCGGCGCAAGCGACGTCCGCCGCGCAGGCGGGTGCGCTTGACGACGCCGCACCCGATCGCCTGCTCGTCGACCTCGCCGATCGGCTATGGCGCCTCGGGCTCACCGTGGTGCCGCGCTACGGCGTGCCGGGCGGTGTCCGGATCCCGCTCGCAATCGGGCACCCTCAGGCCCCCGGCGAGCTACTGCTCGCCGTCGTGACCGACGACGAAGCCTACGTGCGTGAACCGTCCGTGCGAGTCCGTGAACGTCACCGCATCGAGCGGCTGCGCGATCGCGGCTGGGCCGTCTATCAGGCCTTCTCCACCTCCGTCTTTATGGACCCACAGTCCGAGGCGGAGCGGATCGTTGAGGCAGTTGTCGCGATCCTCGCCGAGCGGGCAGAAAAGAGCGCACCGACCTCCACAGGTGAGGAAGCCGGTGCCACGCAGGCTGCCGGTGAGGAGGAGCCCGGCAAACAGAATGAGGCTGGGGCAAAGGCCCCCGCCGGTGAGGACGCAGCCTCCGACGCGCGGGAACGTGACGAGCGCCCGGACATCGTGGCGGGCCTGCCGCTATCTGCCTATTCGGATGACCAATTGGACGACATGGTCACCTGGATCGCCTCCGATGGCCTGCCGCGAGAGGACGATGCGTTCGTTGCGGAGCTGCGCGAGGAGCTTCAGATTACGCGGCGCGGCGCCCAGATTGATGCGGTGCTCCGCACGGCGGTGCGCCGCCGCAAGTCATGACGCGCCGCAAACCGCGCCGCGTCGTCGTCGAATCGCGGGTTGACCGCGAGGCCCGACTGGCACAGCAGGGCGCCGACGCACGACCGGAGAAGAGAGCACCGCTCCGGTCCTCGCGCGTCCTCATGCCGGAGTCGGAATCGGACGCCGCCTGGGGCGATGAGCCCGACTCAAACGATGCCCGCCTCCTCGAGAATCTTCCCCCGCACTGGGGTCGCGGTTAGCGGCCCGGCTGCGAGCTGGACTTCAGCAGATCACGAATCTCGGTGAGCAGCCGCACGTCGTCGGCCGGGGCTTCGGGCTCGGCGTCCTTGGTATGGCGCAGAGCCGCGAGACGGTTCATCGGGACGACCACGAACACGTAAAGCGCGAGCGCGACCAGCAGGAAGTTGATGAGCGCGGTGAGCACGTAGCCGAACGCGATGGGTTCCTCGGCGCCGTTGAAGGTGAAGGAGAGCACGTTGTCGAAGTTCGGTTTGCCGAAGAGCGCCGCGATCAACGGATTGACCACCCGGTCCACGAGCTGGGTGATGACGTTACCGAATGCGGCGCCAATAACGATTCCGACGGCCATCTCGACAGCGTTCCCGCGCGAGATGAACTCTTTGAAGCCTTGCAGCATGGATGTTCCTCGGGGAGAGACGGGCGCGTCAGCGTGCCGGACGCGCCGGAAGCACCGCCCGAATTGATGCCTCAGACAGTGCCTCCACGAGGAGTGTAGCGTCGCGTTCGCGCACCGCGACGAGTGCGTCGGTGTAAGACGTACCACCGTAATCCAGCGCCGAGGAATCGACGTCGGGCAGAATCGCGAGAATCCGCGCATCGGCGCCCACGCGGGTGGAGGTGCCGTCACGGCTTGCATAGAGCCAGACCACCTGCCCGACCCGCGCGATCGATCGCGAGCCACGGTCCGTGAACGTCACGGGGACGGCGACCTGGCCCGGGTCAAGCCCGGCGGCGAGCTGCGGGCCCGCAAGCATCGCCCGGGTGATGACCGTGCCCGGAGTCGCATCAATCACGAGGGCTGCGCCGGTCACATCGGCTAGTTCGGTGAGTGCGTCGGCGGGTAGGACGTGGGCGGGCACCAGGGTGGAGGTGACATCGTCATCGCCCAGTTCGTGCCCCGCGCGGATCTCGGTCGCGAGCACGACGGCGCTCGCGCCGGCCGGCGGCGGGGCGAAAGCACGGACGAGGAACCAGGCGAGGGTGATCGCGAATAGGGCAGCGGCCAGGTGGCGGGCCCGCCACAGGTGAACTCGAGCCGTGCGTACCCACCGCGTTGCGGGACGCGGTCCGGCACTGTGAGCGGGAGGTGTTCCGGTGGCGCGGCGGGCGCGAGCCGGATCGGGGTGTGGGGGCCAGGCGAGGTCCATGTCCGCAGGGTAGGGACCTCGCACACCTGAAGCAGAGGGAGATCGCCATGCCTCGGGAAATCACCGGCCCACGCGGCGCCTGTGGGCGGCGCGAGTCAGCGGGGCGGATGCTGGAGGCAGAGCCGAGAGGTCACCTGGCCACCTGTGCGTTGCTTGTCCCTCTGACAGGGCCCGTCCTTAGGAGGATTTCCCGCTGGTGGGGGAGGAGCCTGAGGAGGACTTCCCGCTGGTGGGGGAGGAGGTGGTCTTCGCGGACGTGGACGAGGAGCTCGCTGACGATCCAGATGATGACGCGGAGCGTGTCGAGCTGGAGATGGAGGAGGACGAGGAGGATCGCGAATCAGTGCGGTAGAACCCGGATCCCTTGAACACGACCGCGGCCGGCTGGAAGAGCTTGCGGAGCCGGCCACCGCAACCTTCACAAATTTTGAGGGAGTCCTCGCTGAAGGACTGCTTGACCTCGAACTCGTTGGCGCAATTGGTGCACCGATAGGCATACACCGGCATGATTCATCTCCACACTCTCAAACGTTGGCACTCTGCCGTTCCGAGTGCTAAGCATACGCCGGAAGTGAGTTCGGGTCGATCCCGATCACACATGTGCCTACCCCGGGCCCCAGAAGCCCGGCGTTTCGGCCCAGCGGACGGCACCGCCTCCCGTTCGATACCCTGGTGAGGTGACCAGCTCGAGTGTGCCGAAGCGTGTGGGCGCGATCGCCCTCGTTCTCGTGCTTGTGCTGGCAGTCGTCGGTGTCGGCGTGGGGATCTACACCTACCGTCGCCCCATTCCGACGACGTCCGGCACGATCGACTTGGCCATCTTCGATTCCGAGGTCGAAATCCACCGCGACGCGCGCTCGGTTCCCACGATCCTCGCCGATAGCGACGCCGACCTCATGCGTGCCCAAGGTTACGTGCACGCACAGGACCGCTTTTTTGAGATGGACTACCGTCGGCACGTCACCTCCGGGCGGCTCGCCGAACTCGTGGGCAATGTGGAGGCGGCCATCCAGGCCGACGTCGTCACGCGGACATTCGGCTGGCGGCATGTCGCGGAGCAGGAATGGAGCCTCATTTCCCCCGAATCGCGCGCTCTGCTTACCGCGTATACGGAAGGCGTGAACGCCTACCTCGCCGCGCATGAGGCAAGCGAGCTGGGCATGGAATACACCGTGCTCGGGCTCGCGGTGCAGACTCCCGTGATCGAGAAGTGGACCCCGGTCGATTCTCTCGCCTGGTTGAAGGCGATGGCGTGGGATCTGCGCAACAACTACGACGAGGAGCTGTTCCGGGCGAGTGCCTATCAGGCACTCGGCGACGTCATGACGGTTGACGAGCTCTTCCCCGACTACCCAACCGCTGAGCACGCCCCCATCGTGTCCGCACCGGGTAGCGCCACCGGTGGCGCCCATACGAATCCGGTGGCTGAGGACCGTGACGGCGCGCGTAGCCCAGGCCACCTGCCCGCCCCGCGCCACCCCATTCCCCCGCCGGGTCCCCAGCGGGAGGGCGAGACCGAACGCGACCGCGAGGCTACCGCCCACTCGAGCGAGATCCCCCCTTCCCGAGGGGCACCTCCGACCGATGCGGCGTCCCTCCATGAGCTCCTGACCGGCGACGACGCCGCGGGTGTTGGTATCGATGCGGCACTGCAAGGCGCCGCGGCGGCGTTGGGGGCAGTCCCTCAACTCATGGGCGTAGGCGAAGGCGTCGGCTCGAATTCCTTTGTGCTCTCTGGTGAGCATACGAGTACGGGGCAGCCGATCCTCGCCAATGATCCACACCTGGGTGTCTCTCAGCCGGGCATCTGGCACCAGGTGGGACTGAAATGTCGCACGATGACCGACCAGTGCACCTTCGATGTCTCCGGGTTCTCACTGGCCGGCCTACCCGGCGTCGTGATTGGTCACAATGCGGATCTCGCGTGGGGACTGACCAATACGGGTGCCGACGTCACCGACTTCTATCTCGAGCGTCTCACCGGTGAGGACACCTACCTGCGTGGTAGCGAAGACGAGGCGCTCAAGGTCCGCACGGAGACCATTGACATTGCGGGCGCCGAGCCCGTGGAGTTGACCATTCGGGAGACGGTGCACGGCCCCATCATCTCCGATGTCTTGGAGGAAACCGAGACGGTTGCGACGCTGCCCGTGCCAGCGGGCTCCCCCTCGGCCGGTTCCGGCTACGTCGTGTCGTTGGCTTGGACAGCGCTCATCCCCGGGACGTCGATGGACGCCATCTTCGCGATCGACCGGGCTCGTACCGCGCAGGACGTGGCCGAGGCGGCCGCGCACTTCGAGGTGCCGGCCCAAAACATCGTCTGGGCCTCCTCCGACGGAGACATTGGTTACCAAATGCCCGGCAAGATCCCGGTACGCGGCCAGGTGTCAAACCCGGCCCTGCCCGCGGACGGCACCTGGCCACGCCCCGGCTGGGATGCCTCCTACGATTGGCTCGACTTCCTGCAGGGGGCGGACCTGCCGAGCGTCGTGAATCCGCCCGAGGGGTTCATTGTGGCGGCGAACCAAGCCATCCAGACGCCGGGCACGCCGCCGTTCGTGGGCTCTGACTTCGATTACGGGTTCCGCTCCCAGCGGCTGCGCAACCTCATCCAGGCAGACATCGAGTCCGGCGCGCGGATCTCCCCGCAGCGGGCCGAGGAGTACATGCTGGACGATCTCAGTGCGCACGCACAGCTGCTCGTTCCCGCGATCCTAGCCCTCGACATCGACGACCCGTTCGTGCGTGACGCCGTTGAGGAATTGCGGCGGTGGCAAGAAGACGGACTCTTCATGTCGGCCGACTCTCCGGGCGCCGCCTACTTCGCGAGTGTGTGGGCTCATCTCATGCACCTGACGTTCGACGACGACCTACCGGTGGCCGCCCGACCCGACGGCGGGTCGCGCTGGCTTCAGATCATGGTCGAACTGTTGCAGGACCCGCAGTCGGAATGGTGGGATGACCGCGCCACGGTGAACATCCGCGAGACGCGCGACGAGATCCTCACCCGCGCCCTCGAAAAGGCCCGCTTCGAACTCACGAACACCCAGGGCAAGGACCCCTCCCGGTGGCGGTGGGGCGCGCTCCATCAGCTGGCCCCCACCCATCCGATCTTCGGTGGTGACGACGTTCCCGCGGCCCTCCGTTGGCTTATGAACCCGACACCTCAAGCGGCGTCGGGCGGGTCCTCCATCGTGAACGCCACCGGGTGGAGCCCGACGCTCGATGAGAACGGCCGCGCCGACTACACCGTGCGGACCGCGCCGTCGATGCGGATGGTCGTTGACTTCTCCGACCTCGACTCCTCCACGTGGGTGAACCTGACGGGTGTGTCCGGGCACGCGGCCTCGCCGCACTACGATGACCAGATGCGTGCGTGGGCCAACGGCGAGTACTTCCCGTGGCCGTTTAGCCTGGAAGCTATTGAAGAGGCCGCACAGGAGACGCTTGTCCTACGGCCTAAGAGCGCCCGCTAGGGGCCCGGTCCACTCAGCGCGCGAGGTGCTGGACGAGCTCGCGTGCCGACCGATTCACGGGGCTCCCCTCGATAAGGAACCATTCGGTCGGTGTGATGACGGCCTTCACCGGGATATCGAACTCCGCTTTCGGCAAGAGCTGGTCGCGAATGAGTTCGTGCTCGAAGAGCATGGTGAAGGTGGGAACGTCCTCGTCGACCAGGGAGAGCATCCGGTCATACCAGCCACCGCCCTGCCCGAGCCGGGTGCCCAGGCCGTCGACGGCGAGTCCCGGAGTGATGATCGCTTCCGCATCTCGAATGGCTTCGGCGGGCAGGATGGGGCCGGAGGGCTCCGGGGGTCGGCCGGGGGCGCGCCGTTCGAGGTCTTCGTGACCGCGATAGTAGGCCCATGCGCGCGCCAATCCGGGGCCCAGGACGGGCAGTAAGACGCGCACACCGCGGCCCTCGAGGTCGGCGAGTAGCTGGGAGGTGTCCGGCTCACCCGGCTCGGAGACGTAACACGTCACCGTACGGGCGTTACCGATCGCCTGCAGCGCGTGCGTGGCGAACACGTGGGCCTCGCCGCTCGGATCTTCGACCCGTCGGTTGGCACGCACCTCGCGCAGATGCGTGCGCAAGAGCGCTTTTGCATCCTCGAGTTCGAGGCCAGGGGTGGCGGGGAGCTCGGGCAGTCTGGTCATATGATTCATCGTCCCATCGAAGGAGGGCGGCCCTCCACTCGTTCAGCGTTCAGGGAAACGCGCTAGTCTCGAGATATGAGCTCTTCGGTACTTGAGCCCCCCATTCATCGGGCGCGAAAAGCCGTCATCCCCGTCGCCGGGCTCGGCACGCGCCTCCTGCCGGCTTCCAAGGCGATCCCGAAGGAAATGATCACTGTCGTGGATCGTCCCGCCATCCAGTACGTGGTGGAAGAAGCAGCCGAGGCTGGATTGAGTGACGTCTTGCTGGTGACCAACCGCGGCAAGGGGGCGATCTCTGACCACTTCGATTCGGTCCCGGATCTGGAGAGCGCTCTCGAGGCCTCCGGCAAGGACGCCCTGCTCGCCTCAGTGCGCGCTTCCAGCGGCCTGGCCCACATCCACGAGGTGCGCCAGGGAGAGGCGAAGGGCCTCGGGCACGCCGTGAATCAGGCTCGCGATCACGTGGGCGGAGAGCCCTTCGCGGTCCTGCTCGGTGACGATTTCAACGACCCTCGCGACCCCCTCCTCGACACCATGCTTGACGTGCAGGCTGAGCGCGGCGGATCCGTCGTGGCACTGCTCGAAGTGGAGCCGGAGACCATCAGCCTGTATGGCGCCGCCGTCGTTGAGGAAGCACCCGAGGCCGGCCGCGGGGCGGATGTCGTGCGCGTGTTGAGTGCCGTGGAAAAGCCCCCCGTCCAGGAGGCGCCCTCGAACCTCGCGATCATCGGGCGGTACGTCCTGCACCCGGCTGTCTTCGACGTCCTGGATCGGACCGAGCCCGGCAAGGGTGGGGAGATCCAGCTGACCGACGCTCTTATGGAGCTCGCCACCATGTCGACGCAGGAGGGAGGCGGCGTGCACGGCGTCGTTTTCCGCGGGCGGCGCTACGACACGGGAGCGAAACTCGACTATCTCAAGGCCATTGTGCAGCTCGGAGCCGACCGGGACGACCTCGGGGTGGAGTTCATGGCGTGGCTGCGCGAGTTTGTACAGACGTATGAGGAACCGAGCGAGCGCCTACGCTCAGGTTTTGCTGACTAGTCCGAAAGAAGGCCAGCGATGCGAACCGTCGCCCACCATGTGAAGGCGTGCCTGGACGCCGTCGGAATCGTCCCGGACCTGCAGGTCGTCCTGCCCGACGCGATGGGCTGCGTGCTCGCGGAGGATGTCACTGCCCCGCAGGACCACCCGTTTGTGGACTCGGCTCTGCTCGACGGTTACGCGGTCGCCGCCGCCGACGTCGCGCAGGCGCGCCCCGCCAATCCCGTCGAACTCCCCGTCGTGGAGGATGTGCGGGCGGGTGTCTCTGACCGGATGCATTTGTCGCGTGGCACCGCCGTACGCATCGCCTCGGGGGCGCCGCTGCCCGTGGGGGCGGACGCCGTCGTCGCCGTCGAATTTACCGACCACGGTGAGGCGCGCGTACAGGTACGATCCGCCGCAGCCGTGGGGGAGAACGTACGCCCGCAGGCGTCCGATATGGCGGAGGGCTCCGTGGTGTTGCGCGCCGGCACCCGGATCGGTGCCCCGCAGATTGCTCTTCTCGCGGCGGTGGGGCGCGGACGCGTGCGCGTGCACCCCAAACCGCGGGTGGTCATCATTTCGATTGGTGACGAGCTGGTCGAGCCCGGTCAGCCGCGGACGCCCGGTGAGGTCTATGACGCGAATTCACACGCGATCGCGTGCGCCATCCAGGATGCGGGCGGCATGTCCTACCGGGTGGCGGCGGTCACCGATGAGCGGGCGGAGCTCCGTCAAACCATGGTGGATCAGCTCGTGCGCGCCGACCTCATCGTCACGACGGGCGGCCTGTCCTACGGAGTGGGGGACACCGTGAAGGACGTGCTCTCCCCACTCGGTCAGGTGCGCTTCGATCAGGTCGCGATGTGGCCCGGCCGTCAGTTCGGTGTCGGTCACCTAGGCGAGGGCGAGGAGTCCGTCCCGATCTTCTGCCTGCCCGGCGATCCCGTCGCGGTGCAGGTGGCATTCGAGGCGTTTGTGCGGCCCGCGATCCTCTCGATGTCCGGCTATGGCTCGATCTTCCGTCCCACGCTGCGCGCCACCTGTACGCGTGAGTTCTACTCCCTGGCCGGCAAGCGTGAGTTCGTGCGCGTGCGCATCTCCGGGGACCCACGCGAGGGATATCGGGCGACGCCGCTCGGTGATCCGGGAGCACTCCTCATCTCCGAACTCGCCCGTGCTAACGCCTTCGCCGTGGTACCTGAGTCGACGACGCAGGTGAGCGCGGGCACCGAGCTCGTCTGTATGCTCCTGGACGACTGAGCCAATCGTGCACACCTGGCCGACAATCCTGCGCCATGGCGACCTCACCCTCCGGCCCATCCGATGGCGGGACGAGGCGGCGTGGCGGCGCGTGCGCGAGGAGAACTCACACTGGCTCGACCACTGGGAGACGAGCGACCCGACAGGCGCCGAACCGACCACGTTTCGCCGTTGGGTGACGCACTATCGCAGGCGAGGTCGTCTCGGAAAGGCATTGCCGCTCGTCCTCGAGATCGGCGCGGACCGATTCGCGGGGCAAATCTCGGCCAGCCCCATCCATTACCAGGCCTCCCGCAGCGCCGTCATCGGCTATTGGATCGCGGAGCGCCACGCGGGCCAGGGCTACACTCCGCTCGCCGTCGCCCTCGTGACCGACTACCTGGTGCAGGAGATGGGCATCCACCGCATAGAAATCAACGTACGCCCGGAGAACCATGCCTCGTTGCGCGTGGTGGAAAAGCTGGGTTTCGTCGAGGAGGGCTACGCGCGGGGCTTTCTCTATATCGACGGCGACTGGCGCGACCACCGGCGCTTCGCCCTGCTCGCGGAGGACCTCCCAGCCGGAGGGCTGCTCGCCGGCTACCTCAACCGCTGTACCGAGACCATCGACTAGACGCAGCACACACGTCCCTCGATTCCGCGCTCGGAGCCGACTCGATCCGGACGGGGTGGGCAGCGCAAGGTGCCGCGCGGCGCACTGTCGGCGGTCCACGGCATCCGAGACGGGCCACATTTGCCGGACACGCCGTGCCACCTGGGAGCCAGTAGCGGACTCGCACCATACGGTAAAAGTGTGGGAATGTCATTGTCATCGGCGGTCGTCGCCTTCGCCGTGGCTTTGACCCTGCTCTACTTGGTTCCCTGGGCGGTCCGGCGGCGAGCGGTCCTGGTGGAATCCACGGCAGACGATCGCTTTTCCCCGCACATGCGGGTTCTTTCGGTCTCGGCCCCGGATTCGACTGGACGCCGCGTGCTGCACGGTCCCGTCCTGGACCCGGTATCGGCTCAACGACGCACGGAGGCTCTACAGATGAAACGCCCCACCGCCCCAGTAGCGGCCCGCATGACGGCCCGGGATCTCTCGGCCGCTCGCGCGAAACGGGCCGCAGAGATCGCCGAGCGTTCCGCCGCGATCAAACGCCGCCAGGTGCTCGCCGGGTCTCTCGCATCGGCCGCCCTCATCCTCGCTCTACTCGCGGGCTTTGGCGTGCTCAGCTGGGCGTGGATGCTCATCCCGACGGCGGCTCTCGTCGCAGTCCTCGAAGCCGGACGGCGCGTAGCGGCCTCCTATCGGGAGGCAGACCTGAAGGCGCGCAAGACGATGGCCGCACTTGAGCGTCGGATGCGTGCACTGAACGCACGCGACGCTCGTCCCGCCCCCAGAGCGGGGGGCCAGAGCGCATCGGCCGCACCGGAGCTCGAGTCCACCGCGCAGGGGGAATCCGCAACCGGCCAGGCAGCGGACAATCCCAGTGGCGCCACGGAGGCTCGTGCCGAGGAGAGCACGTCGGCGCCCGCGCGTGACTCTGCCCCCGTGATCGTGGCCAGCGACGTGCCCGAAGCTGTCGTTGGCGAGGTGCGATGGGACCCAGTGGCCGTCCCCGCGCCGAGCTACACGCTGAAGGCGCCCGCACCGCGGCGCACTATTGAACCGCACGCCGACACGCTGCCCTCCGAGGAGAAGGCCGCTGCCGTGCCGGCGCGACCCACCACCGCGCGAATGCTCAATGCGACCGACGATCAGGCCGACGACGCCTCTGTGATCGACGTGGATTCCGCGCTCGCCCGTCGGCGAGTGGCCGGGGAGTAGCGGCGCGCAGGGACGTGAGCGACGCAACCCGCGCGGGTGTGCGCACCCACGGGTCGTGGTGTTAGAGTGGATCTCGCTGTTAGGGCAGCGAAGGGGCTATGGCGCAGTTGGTAGCGCGTCTCGTTCGCAATGAGAAGGTCGGGGGTTCGAATCCCCCTAGCTCCACAAGGATCCCGGGTTGATTTCGACTCGGGATTTTTTGTGTCTCTGCGCTCCGGTGGCTCGCGCGGATCCCACAGTCGGTCAGCCGGTAACCGCAGCCGGGCGCATGGTGATGGCGCGCGAACCGCTGACTGCTCGCGCCGTGGTGGTCCCGCCTGTGTCGCAGTGGAGCCGCGCCATTGCCAGCTGATCGTTGCCTCTTTACCGTCGGAATTGAAGACGACGTGGCGTTCACGCTCAGCCCACTCGTCCCGCCACTCACTGGTCCCCACCTAAGAGAGGGGTGAGAACAAGGCAATCCGACGAAGAATGGCATGGATGTGATGGGAGCGACAGTTGTCGCGATGTCAACACCGCGTGAAGTAAACGTGATCGAACCGTAACCGCCTCACGTTGACTAATCAGGTTAGCCGAACCTAATCTAGAGGCGCGTGGGCCGAGATTCCGGCCCATTCATGGCTTTCGATGATTGGGGTGTGTCTGTGGGCTCATCGGCTCGCTTGAGGCGTTCGGAGACCTTGGCGGGTGCGCCAGGTTCGTGGGCGCGCACGCTGGGGATCCTTGCGATCTTCACCTTCCTCCTTGCAGGTCTCACGACCGTCGTGGCGCCGGGCGCGCACGCCGCACCCGCGGACGAGGGCGAATGGACGGCGATTGCCGACGACGTCGCCACCCAGCTCAACGATGCCCGTGACGCTGCGGCGAATGGCGATACTGAGACAGCTCTCGACCTCGTGAAGAAGGCGCGCTATGAGCTCTTCGCAGGCAAGGGCCTGGAGGAGCAGATTGCCTCTCAAATCTCCGGCGCCGACGCCTCCAAGGCCGACATGGACTTCGGGCTTCTCGCGCAGGCGATCAAGAAGGGTGAGACGGCCGACGTCGAGAAATACGTCGAAACACTAACGACTCAGCTCAGTCAGGATGCCGCAGAACTCGACGGTGGTGGCGTCGCTGCGGATGACATGAAGATCAGCCCTGGCAAGTGGGGGCAGACCGCCACCACGATGATCGGCCTGCTCGACCAGGCTCTGGAGACCTACAACGGCGGCGATCCGCAGGGCGGTAAGGACCTCGTGAACGAGGCCTACTATGGCCACTACGAGACCACCGGTTTCGAAAAGATGACCATGGCGCGCGTCTCGGGTGGGCGTGTGGCCACCGTGGAGCTTGAATTCGCACTCATCAAGAAGGCGATGAACGAGGGTAAGGATGACGAAGTCGCCACCCGCATCGCGGAGTTGAAGCCGTACCTCATCGAAGACGCCAACACGCTCGACGGTTTTGACGGTACCGGGGAAGGTAAAGTCGCGCCCGCGTCGGGCTGGACAATCTTCTTCGCCTCGCTCATGGTGATCCTGCGCGAAGGTATCGAAGCGATGCTGGTCGTCGCTGCGGTGATCGCCTACCTTGTGAAGGCCGGTCACAAAGACAAGACAAAGGTCGTGTGGGCCGGTGCGGCCGCCGCGATCGTGATCTCCATCCTCTTGGCCATCGCGATTAAGCAGCTGACGGGGCTCGCGGGAAAGAGCCAAGAACTGATCGAAGGCATCACTGCACTCGTTGCTGTCGCGATGCTCGTGTACGTCTCTAACTGGATGCTCGGCAAATCTGATGCCGCCGCCTGGGACAAGTTCATCAAGGACAAGACCGACACATCACTGTCGCGCGGCTCGCTGCTCTCCCTTGCCTTCGTCGCTTTCCTCGCCGTCGTGCGCGAAGGGGCGGAGACGATCCTCTTCTATCAACCGATCCTCGCGATGGCGGATGACGATACCTCGATGGTGTGGCTGGGCCTCGGCCTTGGTCTGGTGATCCTCGTCATCGTCTACGCGCTCATCCGCATCCTCAGCCTGCGGATCCCGCTCCGTCCCTTCTTCCTCGCGACCTCGCTCCTGCTTGCCCTCATGGCCCTCACCTTTACCGGATCGGGCATTGGGGAACTGCAGGAGGCCGACGTCATCTCGGTTACCCCGATCGAGGGGTTCCCGACCATTGATCTCTTGGGGATTTATCCCCAAGTAGAGAACCTCACCGCTCAGGCGTTGGTTCTCGCTCTGATGATCGCCCTCTTTATCTTCGGGTACCGACGTCAGCGTCGGGCCCGTGAGGCGCAATGATCAATCCCCTGCTAGCACCAACTCTGGAGACAATCCTGTGACTACTTCAATCAAACGAGTGACCGGCGCGCTCGCCGCTCTCGTCCTCGCCGGGTCCCTTGCGGCCTGTGGCGGTGACGATGACAAGAGCGACGCCACGGCGGAAGAGACCACCGCCGCCGCGACCGAAGACGAAGGCGACGCTGAAGCCGAAGCTGAGGGCGAAGACGAAGCCGAAGACGAGGGCGAAGGCGACGACGCCGGCTTCCGTGAGGAACCGATTGGTGATGAGGTCTTCGAAGGCCCTCTGAAGATCGCCGCGGTGTACTTCCAGCCCGTGACCATGGAACCCAAGATGGGCGTGGACGCCTCCGAGGCCTCGATGCACATCGAGGCTGACATCGCCGCCGTGCCGGATAACGGCCTTGGCTATGGCGCTGGTGACTTCATCCCCGGCCTCACCGTCGACTACGTCATCCTCGATAAGGACGGCGCCGAGGCGCAGTCTGGCACCCTCATGCCGATGAACGCGTCCGATGGCCCGCACTACGGCCTGAACCTGCCGACCCTCGAGGCCGGCGACTACACCTTGAAGTTCATCGTGAAGTCGCCAGCAGAGAACGGCTGGATGCTGCACACCGATGCCGAGACTGGCGTTCCCAATAAGTTCTGGACCGAGCCCATTGAAGCCGTCTTCGAGGACTGGCACTGGGATCCGGCCACTGCCTGGTGGTAAACCCGCATCGCGGTGGGGGGGCCCCCGGGCGGAACCCCCCCCCCCCCCCAAACCCCACCGCCGGTGGGGGGTGAGTAGGTTGTTTTGGTGGTGTGTTACCGACA
>JAUNVA010000004.1:0-9102 GCA_030537895.1 Bowdeniella nasicola | reverse complement strand
GGGACCCGGCCCCGGCCTGGGGGAAACCCCGCAGGGGGGGGGTGAGCCCGGCGGGCTCCCCACCGCCCCCCAACTAACCGACAGGAAGGTTCGTGCTTAAGCAGTTTGTTGACGTGGTCTCTTCCCTCCTCCTGGTGGGACTGACCCTCGGCGCTCTCTTTCCTGCGGTTCGCTTGGCCACCGGCCGAGACCCGGCTCGCCCAGGTCCTCGGCCGGTGCTGTGGGGTACCCTCACCGGTGCCCTGCTCGGCCTCGCGATGATCATCGTCCACCACAACTCGATCGTCCGTTTTAACCGACAGCGGCTCACGCTCACCACCCTGGAACCCACGGTGATCCTCGGGGTGGCGCTGCTCGTCATGATGTGGGTGTTTGGTCGCCGTACCGTCAAGGCCTTGCGGGCCTTCACCCCTGGTGCCGCCCGTATCCTCGAGCCGAACCCCGTCCCACCGCTGTGGCGGACGATTGTCACGGTCGTGGCCTTCGCGTGGGCTGCGCTGATCGTGTTTCGTGACATCCAGCTGGTCTACATGCAGACCCTCACCTTTGTGCCAATCGGCGCGACGGTGTTTTCGACGGCGACGTTCTTAAACGTCGTCGGCTACCTTGCCGGCGTGATGCTCGTGATCCTCGCCGCGATCGCGGTCGCGCGCATGTGTCAGGCGCGGCCTTCCTGGTCACTGCCGATGCTCACCCTGTTTTCGGTACTCATCACGTTCACGCACGTGTTCCTAATCGTGCGTCTCCTGCACGCAATCCGGGTCATCTATCTTTCTCCGGCCGCCGCCAATTCGATGAGTTGGCTCATCAACCACGAGGTCTGGCTCGTCCTGATCGGCCTCGCGATCGGAGCTGGCGCCGCGATCCTGCTATGGGATACGGGCCGTCGGATCCATCCCGCGGGCCCCAACCCAGCGGTTGAGCGCACCCAGCGCGCTACGGCCCGCTCCATGACCCGACGCTCCGCGCTCGGGATCGCGACCTACACCGCCGCCTTTCTTGCGCTCACGGTTGGCGAGCGTTTCTCCGATCAGGAGGTCGAGCTCTCCGACCCGGAGGACTTCGAGCTCAGCGATACGCACGCCCTCATCCCGCTATCAAAGATCTCGGACGGCCACTTGCACCGTTATGTCTATGACACCTCCTCCGGGGTCACGGTGCGCTGGATCGTGATCCAGAAAGCCGGCTCCTCCTACGGCGTCGGGCTGGATGCCTGCGAGATCTGCGGGCCTTCGGGCTACTACGAGCAGGACGGCCAAGTGATCTGCAAGCTCTGCTCGGTGGCGATGAACATCGCCACGATCGGCTTCCCGGGCGGGTGCAACCCGATCCCCATCGATTACGAAGTCGCAAACAATCAGCTCGCCATTCCGCTTTCCGTACTGGAGGACAGTGCCGACGTCTTTGCCTAATTCCTTCGCCCTGCACACCCCGCCGAAAGTGACCGACCATGTTTTTTAGGATGCTCAAAGGAGCGCTACTGCACGGCCGCGGCCGACGACTCATGATCGTCTTAACCGTGGCCCTCGGCGCGTCTGTGGCCACCTCAATGCTCTCGGTCATGTTCGACGTCGGCGATAAGGTGAACCAGGAGCTCAAGGCCTACGGCGCCAACATTGTGGTCCGCCCCAAGGGGGCGGCAGTAGTCCAGGATCTTTACCACTTCAAGGACGCTCAGGAGCAGACCTCCTACCTTGCCGAAGATGAGCTCGTGAAGCTGAAGACCATCTTCTGGACGTACAACATCATCGACTTCACACCACTGCTCACCACCGACGCTGAACTCTCGGTCGGTGGTGCCGATGCCGGTGAGGTTCCCATCATCGGCACCTGGTTCAACCACACGGTGGAGCCGCCCGCCCAAGAACCCATCGTGACCGGGCTCGCGAACCTGCGCGGATGGTGGGCCCTCGACGGGCAGTGGCCCGCCGACGAGGACGCGAGCGGCGCCGTCGTCGGCAAGACCCTCGCTGAGTCGCAAGGCGTCAGTGTGGGTGACACGCTTACCGTCGGGGTCCCCGGACGCAGCGAGGATCTCACGGTTCGTGCGATCGTTTCGGGCGGTGGTGAAGAGGAAGAACAGATCTTCACGCAGCTCGGTGTGGCCCAAGCACTCCTCGACAAGCCGGGCGCGGTCGGACAGATCGAAGTCTCAGCACTCACGACGCCCGACAATGAGCTCGCCCAGAAGGCCGCCAAGAACCCGGCCTCCCTCTCGATTTCGGAACGCGAAACCTGGTACTGCACCGCCTACGTGTCCTCGATCGCCTATCAAATTGAGGAGGCCGTGACCGACGCCGTCGCGCGCCCCGTGCGTCAGGTCTCCGAGTCCGAGGGCACCATCCTTGAAAAGACGCAGCTCCTCATGGTGCTCGTCACCATCCTCGCGATGGCCGGTTCGGCACTTGCGATTGCGAACCTCGTGACCGCAAACGTCATGGAGCGGGCACGTGAAATCGGGCTTTTGAAGGCCGTCGGAGGCCGTGATCAGTCCGTTGCGGGTCTCATCCTCACCGAAATTCTTATCGTGGGCGCGCTCGGTGGCCTCCTCGGGTACGCTGCGGGCATCGGCCTCGCACAGATCATCGGCCACATGGTGTTCGGGTCCTCTATTAACGTGGTTCCCGCCGTCGCCGGGATCGTCGCGCCCCTCGTCCTTCTTGTCGTTTTGCTGGGTTCCATCCCGGCAATTAGGTTCCTGTTGCGGCTGCGTCCCGCGGAAGTTCTGCACGGTCGGTAAATCATGCACAAACGCACCATGTTCGTGAGGATGGTCCTGTCCTCCATCATGCGCCGGCGCTCGCGCGTGCTCATCGCGATGCTCGCCGTCGCCATCGGCGCCACCACGCTCGCCTCGCTCGCGATGATCACCATCGATGTGCCTCGGCAGATGGCCCGCGAGATGCGCACGTACGGCGCGAACGTCGTCGTGCTCCCCGCTGAAGGGGAGGACTCCTTCTCCCCGGGCCTTCTCACCGAGATCCGCTCTGAGATCCCCGCGGATGTTCTCGTGGGCGCCGTTGGGCTCGAATATGAGCCCGTCACCATCAACGACCTACCCTACGTCGCCGTCGGTACCGACCTGGCAGACGCCAGGGCGATCAACCCGTACTGGTATGTCGACGGCGAGTGGCCGGCACAACCGGGCTACGCGCTCGTCGGGCGCGAGATCGCACGTACCACGGATCGCGCCGTCGGTGACACGTTGACCCTCACCCAGCTCGCGGACCACGAGCAGACGGAGGATTCGGTGTTGGCCGCCGATGAGGACGCTGGTCAGCTCACCCTGCCTGGTGGCAAGGCCGTCGCACCGGCCGGCAAGGATTTTGAGGACGCCGCCGTCGGTGGGGGAGCGGAGCTACGCGAGTTGGACGTCCAGATCTCAGGCATCGTCGAGACGGGCGGGTCCGAAGACGGGTTTGTGTACCTGTCGGCCGATGATCTCAGTGAATTGACCGGCCGGGACCATGCACTCACCGTCGCGGAGTTGTCGATCGCCTCTAAGGAGGACACGATCGATGCGCTCGCCGAAGAGATCACGGCAGACCACCCCGAGATCGCGGCCGCACCGGTTGCGCGCCTCACCCATTCGGACGCCAACGTGCTGGAGATGCTGCGTTCCCTCATGGCGATCATCACCGTCATCGTGCTCGCCCTCATCATGATCGGCGTCTCCACGACGATGATGGCGGTTGTCACCGAGCGGCGAAATGAAATCGGTCTGCGGAAGGCCCTTGGCGCGGACAACCGCTCCATCGTGGGCGAATTCCTGGGCGAAGCCGTCGTCCTCGGTCTGCTTGGCGGTATCCTCGGAGCCGCCGCCGGCTACGGACTCGCGCAGGTGATCTCCCTCAACGTCTTCCACCGCACCGTCGTCTTCCAGCCGCTCGTCGTGGCCGTGACGATCCTCGTGTCGGTGCTGATCTCAACTGTGGCAAGCCTCATCCCGGTGCGGCGCGCCATCGATATCGACCCAGCCCTCGTGCTGCGTGGAGAGTAAGGATCCCCATGACCTCTACCGCCCTTATTGAACTTGCTGACGTATCCAAGATCTATGGCGACCTGCATGCGCTGGACCACGTGGATCTCACCGTGGATGCCGGCCAGTGGATTTCCATCGTGGGCCCCTCCGGGTCGGGAAAGACCACGCTGATGAACATCATCGGGTGCATGGACTCCGCCTCCACCGGGACGGTCACTCTGGACGGCAATGACATCTCGAAGCTGAGCGCCTACGACCTCACGCAGGTGCGGCGCGAGACCATTGGACTCGTCTTCCAGCAGTTCCACCTCATCGGCCACCTCACGGCGCTTGAGAACGTCATGGTCTCCCAGTACTACCACTCGGTGCCGGATGAGAAGGAAGCGCTCGAAGCCCTGGATCGGGTAGGCCTTGCCGATCGGGCGAGCCACCTGCCGCGTCAACTCTCGGGGGGTGAGCAGCAACGCGTATGCGTGGCTCGGGCACTCATCAACTACCCGAAGGTTGTGCTCGCCGACGAGCCGACCGGCAACCTGGATGAGACGAACGAACATATCGTTCTCAACATTTTTGAGCAACTGCATCGCGACGGCACGACCCTCATCGTCGTCACCCACGACGCCACGGTGGCGAGTAAGTCTGAGCGCGCGGTGCGGCTCGACCACGGGCGCGTCGTCGCCGATGAGATGAACGAGGATGCGATCGCTCACCTATCCGGGGTGAAGCAGCCGTGAATCGGCGTGTGACGGGCCGGCGAGCCGCAGCTGGACTCTCAATCGCGGGCCTCGCCCTGCTCGGGGCGTGTGCCCCACCCGAGCTCGTGGATATGAGCCAGCCGATGAAGGATGGCGAATACGTTGGTCAATCCAATCCGGATGAGCAGGGCGCCGTCGGAACGGTCACGATCACGGTCACGGACGGGAAGATCACCGCGACCAGTTACGAGACCGTTGAAGCAGACGGCACCGTCAAGGGAGAGGACTACGGTAAGACGAGTTCCGGGGCGGTCGGCAACGCCCAGTTTTACAAGCGCGCCCAGGCGGCCGTGAAGTCGTATGACGAATACGCCGCTCGCCTGACCGAAGTTCAGGACCCTACCTCAGTCGATGTGATCTCCGGGGCGACCGTCGCCCACTCGCAGTTCCTCCAAGCTGCCGTGCGCGCCGTGTTGAAGGCACAGGGCCTCGAAGACGAGGACGCCGCCGACTCCATTAACATGCCGAGCCTTGACTTGGAGGAAGACGAGTACTGATGGCCGCGCGCTTCGCGCCCGCCCGTCAGCGCCCCGCCCTCGGGCAGTTCCACGCCTCCTTCGCGGGAGTGGGAACCGTCATCGACGTCGTCGGCCGAGGAGAGGCGAATCCCGGCCTCGCCGAATCCCTCGTCCGCCACGCGGGAGCACTGGAGCGGCGCTGCTCCCGGTTTCTCCCCAACTCGGAGATCTCCGCCCTGAATACCGCCGCCCGTAGCGACGGCGGGTGGGTCCGCGTGAGCCATGAGACCGCCGAGCTGTTGCGTGCCGCCCTCAGCTGGGCTGAACGCACTGACGGCGCCTTCACGCCGGTGATCGGTGCGCTCATGGAGCTGTGGGATGTGCGCACCTGGCTCACCCGTCTCAGCGCCGAGGGCGAGAGCCCACCGTGGCCGAATGAGGCCCATATCGCGGCGGCGCGGGCGCGCTGCCGACCAGAACTCCTGGAGGAGGGGCGAGCCAACCGCTTCCGGTTGCGGCGTGCCGCCCAAATCGACCTCGGCGGGGTAGCGAAGGGCGCACTTGCGGACCAGCTTCGTGAGGTGGCCCGTGCCGGCGGCCTCACGGACGTCCTCGTCTCGGTCGGGACCTCCTCGCTCGCGGCGGCGGGGGCTCGATCTCGAGGCGTTCCCTGGCGGGCCGGGGTGCGGGCGGTCGACCAGGGCCGTCGGGCGATTGTCGGCTCTTTCGACCTCGTCGGCACGTCCCTGGCCACCTCGGGTGATTACCTGCAGCGCTTGCCGGACCTCATCGAGGGGCGGGCCGTGCATCACGTGATCGATCCGCGCACCGGGGAGCCCTCGACATCGGGGGTGCGCAGCGCCACTGTGGTGGCGTCCGACGGGATCACCGCTGAGGTCGCGGCTACGACCCTCATGGTGACCGGCCAGTTAGATCGCTCGATCTTCCAGGGCTGTGAATGGGTGTGGATCGGCAATGACGGCGAGTTGACCTCCCACGCGGGCAGCGCCTGGCATCCCGTAGCTGCCCAGCACTGAGGCGTGCTCGACGCCGACCGCGGCTGCAGCTCCAGACGGTGGCGAACAACCCCCGGTACCGCGGCGTCGCAGAACGGACCGTACCTCCCGCAAAGCCGGCCCCATAGCGGGCATGATACGGACCCTACCTCCCGCAAAGCCGGCCCCGTAGGGGGCGTGATGAAGCTGGAGGCCTCCATTAGGATAGAGATGAGGCGTGAGTCGCTTCGCAGCCAGAAAGGCCCGCTGTGTCCCCTGCATCCTCCCAGCCCATTGAGATATTCGGCCTAACGAAGTGCTTCGGAGCGCTGCGTGCCGTCGACGATTTTGACCTCACCGTCCGTGAGGGGAGCGTGCACGGTTTCGTGGGGCCCAACGGTGCCGGAAAATCGACGACGATCCGGGCACTCCTCGGCCTGTTGAAACCGGACGCGGGCATGCTGCGCCTGACCGGGGTCGACCCCACACGAGATCCGGCCGCCGCGACGGCGCGAGTTGCCTACGTGCCGGGTGAAGTCTCACTGTGGCCGCATCTCACCGCCGGGCAGGCCATCGCGACCCTCGCGAGGCTACGGCCCGACGGGGACGATGCGGCCAGGCGCGCTGAGCTGATCGAACGATTCGATCTGGATCCCAGCAAGAAGATGCGAACCTACTCGAAGGGCAACCGGCAGAAGGTGGTCCTTGTCGCCGCGCTCGCGGCCAACGTGGATGTCCTCGTGCTGGATGAGCCCACCTCGGGGCTCGACCCCCTCATGGAGCGGGTCTTTGGTCAGTGTGTTCGGGAGGCCTCCGAGCGCGGTGTCTCGGTGCTGCTCAGCTCGCACATCCTGTCGGAGGTTCAGCTGCTCGCCGACGACATTACGATTATCCGGCAGGGGCGGGTAGTCGAGTCCGGCGCGTTGAAGGACCTCTCTCACCTGCGCGGATCGCGCATTACGGCGGTTCTGCCCGGCGGTATTCCCTACGAGACGACGACCGAGGGGGCGAGCGTTCGCGATGAACTGCAGCGCCTCCTGCTCACCGGCGCCGATCAGATTACCTGCACGCCGGCGAGCCTGGAAGATATCTTCCTAGACCACTACGGGACAGAACTCTCTGCGGACGAACGCGATGAGGCCTGCGGCCCCTCCACGTACACCGGAGCCGCTCGCGCCGCCGTTCCCTCCACGACCGTCGAGGCCGAGGTCCCGTGGGCGGATCGTGATCCCGATGAAGAACCGCCGCCTCGGGTGATGTGGCGCCCGGTCCGGGGCGAGTGATGGGTGCGCTGCTGAGCACCATGGTGCGCACGCGCCGGGGATTCCTCCTGGCCTGGCTGCTCTCGCTGGTCGGATTCGTCGCCGTCACGCCGGTGATCTACCACTCGGCCTATCCCGACCCTGCCGACCTCGAGGCGCTTCTCCCGAGTTTTGAGAACAATCTGGGCGTACGGGTGATGTACGGCAGGCTGCCCGACCCCTTCAGCTTCGGGGCGATGGCCACGTGGGAGGTGGGGGCGCTTACCGCCATTCTCGGGGGCCTCATGGCGCTGCTGCTCGCCGTCCGCCTCGTGCGCGGGGCGGAAGAAGATGGCGTCACCGAAATGGTGCGGGTCACCGGGATGGAGCGACGCACCCCGATGGCCGCGGCCAGTGTCGTCGTTTTCGGAGCGTGCCTCGCCCTCGGCATCGGCGTCGCCGCCGTGACCCTGGCCAACCGGGCGCTGGTCCCCGAGATCCAGATCCGCGGCTCGATCTACTACGGTGTCGCCCTTGCCATCATCTCCAGCTTCTTCGGGGCGCTCGGCCTGCTCACCTCCCAGATCTCCGTGACCGCCCGCCAAGCCCGCGGACTCGGGCTTGCCGTGCTGGCCGCCGCCTACGTGGCGCGGGCCATCGCGGACGTGAACGAGATTGCGTGGCTTCGTGCGCTCTCGCCGCTGGGATGGCGTGACGTGATCGGCCCTTACACGCACGACCGAGCGCTGCCGGCGCTCGGGACCGCTCTCGTCGTGGCTCTCGTGGCTGCGCTCGCCTGGTATGTGGCCGGTCGACGGGACCTCGGTGCGCCATGGCCGGCCCGTTCCGATCGGGCGGCCCGCGGCACGCGGCGCTACCGAGGCTATGGCCCACTGCGGCTGCGGCTGCACCTGGAACGGTCCACGATCACATGGTGGATGATCGCCCTGCTCGCGATCTCGTCCGTGTGGGGGTCCATCTCGGGCGACATGGGGAAGGTGCTCGACGATTCCCCGCAGACGCGTGCGTATCTCGAGGGCCTTGGCGGGCAGGGGGCGGCTGAGACGGTCTACCTGCTGGCTATCGGTCCCTTCTTCGCCATCGTGGTGGCGTGTGCCGTCGTCTACGTAGCGGGCTCGGCGCATCGCGACGAAACCGCTGGCATCCTCACGGGAGAGCTCGCAAGCGGCATCTGCGTGCGCACGGCCTACTGGCACTCGACGCTCATCGCGTTCGTGACCGCCGTCCTCACCTCCGTTCTCGGGGCACTCGTCTTCGCTGCCGCTGCGGATGGCGCAACGGACGTCGACGTCTGGGATACGGCTTGGTGGGCGGGGGTGAGCGCACTGCCGCCCGCCATCGCTGTGCTGGGCCTCACGGTCCTGCTCGCGGGTTTTCTCCCGCGGTGGACGGCCCTTGCGTGGGCGCCCGTCGCGGTCTCCGGGTTTATGACCTTCTTCGGGCCGCTGCTCGACGTGCCCGATTGGGTGCAGGACCTCACGCTGTTCAACTGGGCCATTGGGCAGCAGGACGGGTCGCTGGAGTGGACGGGGTCCATCGTGTTGACGGCGTGTGGCGTCCTGCTCTGCGCTCTGGGAATCTGGGCCGTCGGTCGGCGCGACCTCGAATGCGGGTGAGCATCACACCCCTCGGCGGCATCGACACCCCTCC
>JAUNVA010000012.1 GCA_030537895.1 Bowdeniella nasicola | reverse complement strand
CACCGCCTCATCCTTACCTTTGCCGGTGAGGTGCAGGACCTGCAGCCCGCGTTCCGCCCACAGGGGGGCGAGCGCCGCGACGGTCCGGTTGATCGACAGTGCGCCAAGCGAGCCACCCGTCACGAGCATCGTGGGCTGGTCGGGATTCAGGCCGAGCTCCTGTGCGGCGCGCACACGTTCGTAGGCGCCGTCTCCGCAGCGGCGACGTTGGGCGAGTTCGAGGATCGGACCCCGCAGCGGCAAGCCGGTCACCACAGTGCGCCCCTGCGCGGCCGCCAGCGGTGTGGAGGCGAAGGTGAGCGCGACGACGCTGGCCTTGCGCGCGCCTAGTCGGTTCGCGTAGCCGGGGCGCGCATTCTGTTCGTGGATCACGAACGGAATCCCGGCGCGCCACGCCGCCAGATAAGCGGGCGTCGAGACGAAACCGCCGAAACCTACGACGACGTCAGCACCCACCTGCTCAAGGACGGAACGCGTGAGGGAGATGGCTCGACGGAATCGCCGCGGGAACGCGAGCGCAGCGGGGGTGGGCCGGCGCGGCATCGGGACCTTCGGAATGGTGACAAGGTCGATGCCGGCAGCGGGCACGAGGTCGGCTTCGAGGCCGCTGGCCACGCCGAGGGCCGTGATCTGAGCCGCGGGATAGCGGCGAGCCACCTCGGCCGCCGTGGCGAGCAGCGGGTTCACGTGACCGGCACTGCCACCCCCGGCGAGCACGATCGAGTGCATTACGGACTTCTCCTCACGCGCGACGCGATGACCGACATCGATCGACGCGCCGCGGACGCGGACTGGGACAGCGAACTGCGGGTGCCCGGCTCGGAGCGAGCGAGCGAGAGCAGAACGCCAATGGCCACAATGGTACTCAACAGGGAGGATCCCCCCGAGGAGAGGAAGGGAAGTGGCACACCGACCACCGGTCCGAGACCAAGGGCTACCAGGATATTCACCAGGGCCTGCCCGATGATCCAGGTGCCAATCCCCACCGTGACGAGACGTGAGAAGGGGTCGGACAACTGCTCATAGAGTTGCGCGATTCCAATGGCGAGCACAGCAAAGAGGATGAGGACCACGGTGGTCCCCACAAGACCGAGTTCCTCGCCGATGATGGCGAGAATGTAGTCGTTATCCGCGGCCGGAAGGTAGAACCACTTCTCCCGCGACGCGCCGAGTCCAACCCCAAACAGCCCGCCCGTACCGAACGCCCACTCGGCGTGCATCGGCTGATAGGTAAGCCTGTCGGCATGGTCTCCGACGTCGACGCCGGGAAGGAAGGACATGATGCGCAGGATCCGGGTCGGGTTATCGAAGATCTCGTATCCAACGCCAATGACCGTTGCGCCGAGGAGTACGGCGAGCATCCAGCGGGGCAGTCCGGCCCGTAAGAGCATCGCCATGATGATGAGCCAAAAGATCAGAGCGGTGCCGAGGTCTCCACCCAGCATGACAAAGAGGACGGAACCGGCGGCCGCAACGAACGGGCCAGCCAGGCGTTGCCAGGTGGTGAGCTGACCAACGTTTGGGGCGAGGCTGGCCGCAAGATAGAGGATCATGCCGAGTTTCATAAACTCGGAGGGCTGGACGGGGCGGTGAATTATCGGCAGGAGCACCCAGGCTTCGTTACCGGCGGCCTCCAGCGTAAAACCGAAGAACCTCAGCGAGGCGATGGCCCAGGTCAGGAGCATGGCCACCAGCGAAAGTCGCCTGAGCCATTCGACAGGCATGGCGGCCACGATCGCGGCGAGCACGAGCGCGACAACCGCGATCATGCCGTGGGTGACGGCGTCCGAGTAGGGACTGTCCGTCCGAGATAGCGAGGTGACGGTCGTTGCGGAGAGCACCATCACGAAGCCGAGGATGAGCAGTACGAGGCTCGAGCTCAAGATGAGATAAAACGGCGCGGGACTCGGAGTGGTCGACAGCCGGCGGGTGCTGGTCATCGATCCCCCGAAAGTGAGCGCACCGCCTGCGCGAAAGCGCTTCCGCGATCGGCGTAGTTCGCGAACTGGTCCATGGAGGCACAGGCGGGGGCGAGGATCACGGTGTCACCCGGGTGGGCGAGGTCGGCGGCCGCGCGCACCGCTCGCCCCATCACGTCAGGCCCATCCTCGATGGCGAGCACGCGAACCTCGGGAGCGTGTGCCGCGAGGGCGGAGCGCAGGGCGGATTGGTCCACGCCGATGAGGACGACTGCTCCCAGGTGCGAGCGCACCTGGGTAATGAGCGAATCAAAATGCGCGCCCTTGGCGAGCCCGCCGGCAATCCAGACGGCGCGTCTGACTCCCGCGAGCGAGGCACGGGCGGCGTGAGCGTTGGTGGCCTTGGAGTCGTTGACGTAGCGCACGCCGCGGATCTGTGCGACGGCCTCGATCCGGTGGGCGCCCGGCTGGTAGGACGCGAGCCCTTCGCGGACGGCCTCGGGGGTGGCGCCACCTGCGCGGGCTAGGCCCGCAGCGAACAGTGCGTCCGTCACCACGTGAGCGGGCAGCTCCCCGTCCGGGTCGGGCTTGAGGTGGGCAAGGTCCGCGAGCGAGGCGAGCTCGATCGCGCTCGTGGCGCGCTCCTCGTGATAGGCGCGCTCCAGTAGCAGATCCTCGACGACGCCAAGACCCGCGAGTGGGGGTGCATCCACGCCGACGGAAATTGCCCGAGCCCCGTCCTGCACGTCGGCGGCGCGCACCATCTCTTCGGTGCGCACATCGCTTCGCGAGTAGAGACAGGCCAGACGCGTGCCCTCATAGACACGTCCCTTGGCGGCGGCATACCGCTCGAAGTCGCCGTGCCAGTCGAGGTGGTCGGCGTCGATGTTCAGGCACGCGGACGCGAGCGGACGCAGCGATGAGGTGGAGTGCAGCTGGAAGCTGGAGAGCTCGGCGCAAATCACGTCCACCCCGCCCTGGGCTGCCACCCGGACCGCGGGCGTGCCAACGTTACCGAGGGCGGGCGCGGTCAGCCCCGCGCGGTTCATGATGGCTGAGGTCATGGTGACCGTCGTCGTCTTGCCGTTCGTGCCGGTGACGGTGAGCCAGGGCGCGTATCCGCCGCCCGGCAGGGGTGCCTGCAGGCGCCACGCGAGCTCGATCTCAGAGATCACGGGGATCGATTCGCGCGCCGCTCGCACGTAGATCTCGCTTCGTGGCGGGATCCCCGGGGAGGCGACGATGATGTCGGCCTCACTCACGGCGAGCCGCGCAAACTCGTCGGCGTCCTCCGCCTCCCGTAGGTCCGTGCCGGGTGGGAGTTCGGCGGCGGAGGCCTGCACGGCGGCGGCGTTGCGGTCGATGCCGCGCACCGAAATGCCGAGGGTCGCAAGAACGTCAACCGCGGCTCGCCCGGAGGCTCCGAGGCCCGCGACCACGACACGGGCGCCTGCAAGCCCCTCACGCGGCGTCATGTCTCGTGTGCTCAGGCTATCCACTCGTGCTCACCCATTCCCCGTAAAACATGCCGAGACCAAGGGCGACAAACAGACCCGCAATAATCCAAAACCGGATCACGATCGTCACCTCACCCCAGCCCTTGAGTTCAAAGTGGTGATGCAGGGGCGCCATCCGAAAGACGCGTTTGCCCGTCAATTTGAACGAGCCGATCTGGATCACGTCAGACATGACGATCACCACGAACAGGCCACCGATGATAGCGGCGAGCACCTCGGTGCGAGTGAGGATCGAGAATCCGGCAACTGCCCCGCCGAGCGCGAGCGAGCCCGTGTCGCCCATAAAGATCTGGGCTGGCGAGGCGTTCCACCACAGGAATCCGAAACAGGCACCCACGAGGGCGGCCGCGACAATCGCCAGGTCGCGTGGGTCACGGACCTCATAGCAGCCCGCTCCGGGCTCCGAAAGGTATTGGCAGGACTGGTTGGACTGCCACATGGCGATCACCGTGTAGGCGGCGAACACCATGACGGAGGCCCCGGTAGCGAGCCCGTCGAGTCCATCGGTGAGGTTCACGGCGTTCGACCATGCCGTGATAAGGAAGTTCGACCAAATGACGAAAAGGATGAGGCCAATGATCGGGCCCCAGTAGGCCAAGTCCAGAGGCAGGTCGCGGATGAAGGAGATTTGGGTGGAGGCTGGGGTGCGGTTGTTCTCATTCGGGAAGTACAGTACCGCGAGCGAAAATGTGACGCCGATGAAGGCCTGACCGAGGATCTTGCCGAGCGGATTCAGCCCGAGCGACCGCTGCCGAGAGATCTTGATGTAGTCGTCTAAAAAACCAATGAGGCCAAGCCCCACGATGAGGTAGAGCAGCAGGACCCCGGAAACGTTCGGCGGGCGCCCGGCAAGCAGGTTTGCCCCCGCATAGGCGAGCACGGTGGACAGAATGATGACGACGCCCCCCATGGTGGGGGTACCGCGTTTCGTGAAGTGTGCGGTCGGCCCGTCCTGACGAATGAACTGACCGTAGTTGCGGGCCACCAAGAACCGGATGAACAGGGGCGTGCCCAAAAGGGAGAGGATGAGAGCGATGGTGCCCGAGTACAGGATCGCGGTCATCGTCTCTCCCCCGCCGCGAGTCGCTCGGCGCTCGCCCACAACTCGGTCCCGTTGGACCCCTTGAACAGGACCGTATCTCCGCTCCTTAGAGTGGCGGCCAGTGCGGCGTCTGCTTCCGTCCGCGCCGCGTAGGCCCACACCTCCGGAACGCCGCCCGCGCGAGCGCCCTCGGCAATGGGGTCGGCACCGACGGAGTAGACCACGTCAATACCGGCCTCGGCGGCTGCCTGTCCCACGTCACGGTGGAGCCCGTCCGCCTCCTCGCCCATCTCAAGCATGGCGCCGAGCACCGCAATGCGGCGGCGCGCCGGCAGCGCCGCAAGCGAGATGAGGGCGGCTCGCATGGACTCGGGGTTGGCGTTGTAGGCGTCGTCGAGGACCGTGACCCCATCGGCGCGGTGAGTGATATCCATGCGATGGGCGGACAGCTGGGCCCCGCCGAGCGCCGCGGCTGCGCGCTCACCCGGCACTCCGAGCGCCTCGGCGATTGTGAGCGCCGCGAGCGCGTTCGCCACGTGGTGGGCCCCGGGGATCGGGACCTCCACCGGGATTCCCTGATAGGTGAAGTGGGCACGTCCCAGCTCATCGAGCGTCAGATCGGCGGCATCCCGGCGCGCCGAAAAGAGACGCACGTCGCTGACCGGACTACCGTCCTCGTGGCGAGCGTGGCCTGCCATGGCCGCGACACGTTCGTCGTCGCCATTCAGGACGACGGTGCCACCGGGGCGCACCCGTTCGACCAGTTCGGCCTTGGCACGAGCGACGTCTTCGATGGAGCCGAAGCCGCCCACGTGGGCGTGGCCGACCATGAGTACGCAGGCGACATCGAGCGGAGCGATGAACGTCAGCCGCGTGAGTTCTCCCTCGGCGGCGGCCCCCATCTCCGTGACGAGGTAGCGCGTGGTGGGCGCGGCCCGCAGGACGGTGAGGGGAAGACCGATGTCGTTGTTGAAAGACTTCTCCGGCCAGACGGTCTCGGCTTCGGCCGAGAGGATCGCGCCGAGCAGGTCCTTCGTCGTCGTCTTACCGGCCGAGCCCGTGATGCCGACCACCGTGAGCTCGCCCGCATCGCGTAGGCGCGCGAGGACGGCCGCGGCGAGAGCTCCGAGCGCCGCGACCGTATCGCCCACGCGGACGTGGGGCGCTGCGACCTCTCGGTCGGACAGGACGAGGGTGGCGCCGGCCTTGAGAGCCTGTGGGATGTAGGCGTGCCCGTCCTGGCTCTCACCCACGATGGCGACGAACAGGTCGCCTGGACGCACGAGGCGGGAATCGGTGTGCACATCCCCGCTGACCGCGCGGCCGGGTTCGGCCGCGAGTACTCCACCGGTAATCTCGGCGATCTCAGCGGCACTCAGCGCGATCATCGGTCCGCCTCCGCGTCGAGTTCTGCCAGGGCCTCGCGAATCACGGGCACGTCGTTGTAGGGGTGGTAAACCCCCGCGATGATCTGGAAGCGTTCTGGCCCCTTGCCGGTCACCACGACGGTGTCCTCGGCGCGGGCCCGATGCACCGCCGCACGGACGGCGGCGGCGCGCGAATCCCATTCGCTGACGTCTCTGAGATCGGGACGCACCTCGCGAACCCCCGACATGATCTGCGAGCGGATTTGGGTGGGATCCTCGTTGTAGGGGCTCTCGTCGGTGACGTAGAGAACGTCCGCGAGGGTCGCGCAGACGCGTCCCATGACGGGACGTTTGGACTGATCGCGCTCGCCATCGCAGCCGAACACGATGTGCAGGCGCCCCGGGGTACGTTCGGCCAGGGTGGTCAGGACCGCGTCAAGCGCTTCGGCGGTGTGGGCGAAGTCGACGATGCACAGTGGACGTGTCTCGTCGCGCTCGTTGACGACTTCGAGGCGGCCCGGGACCGGCCGGATGTGGGAAAATCCTCGCGCAATCGTCTCGAGATCGATTCCGAGGGCCTCGGCACACCCGATTGCGACCATCGCGTTTTGTACCATGACACGTCCCGTGAGGGCCATCTCAATCGGGATCGCCCGGTCGCCGGCCATCAGCGTGAAGCGGGTGCCGTGGTCCGTCGGAGTGATGCCGTCGGCGTAAAGGTCGGCACCCGCCTCACGGCTCGTCGCGACGGTGCGTATCGGGATCTGAGCCTCGCGGGCCAGGCGGGTGCCCCACTCATCGTCAAGACAGACGACGCCCTGCTTCGCCCGCCCGGGTGCAAAGTAGGAGGCTTTCGCCGCGTAGTAGCCCTCCATCGTGTGGTGGAAGTCCAGGTGGTCGTGCTGCAGGTTGACGAATCCCATGACGTCGAACGTGAGTCCCGTCGTGCGTCCCAGTACGGCCGCGTGTGAGGAGGCCTCCATCACGACGGCGGGCAGCTCGCGTTGCCCCGCGAGTGCCAGCATCCGGTGCACCACCGGTGCCTCCGTCGTGGTGCGCAGCGAAGGGGTCGCCTGCGCACCGAGCCGCACTTCCACCGTGCCGAAGGCACCCGAGGCACCGAAGGCCTGCTCGATCAGGGTCGCGAGGATCGTCGTCGTCGTGGTCTTACCGTTGGTGCCGGTGATCCCGACGAGCCCCACGTCGCGGTGGGCGGCGTCATACAGGGGCGCACAGGCGAGGCCGACGACGGCCCGTGGGTCATCGGCAATGAGGAGCGGAGTCTCATCCGGAATGGAGGCGGCGCCGACGTCGTCAGTGAGAACGGCACACGCGCCGGCCGCGAGGGCGTCGCGTGCGAACTCGGCGCCATGATGGCACCCACCGGCGAGAGCGCAAAAGAGCTCGCCCGGCGCCACGTCGGTGGAGTCCACCGTCACACCCGTGACCGGTAGCGCACCGTCCCCACGCACGAGGCGCGCGCCGCACGCGGCGGCAAGGTCGGCGAGGCTCACCGGACGCACGTCCGGCCGCAACTCCAATAGACTCACGAATTCTCCTTGATTTCCACCGGATACAGGTCCGGTTCCGTGTCACTAGGGGGAATGCCCAAATAGCGTACCGCGAACGTCGCGATCTCCTTGAATACCGGCGCGGCCACGATCCCACCTTGGAAACCCGAAGTCGGGGCGTACACGACGACGGAGATCGCGAGGCGTGGGTTGTCAGCAGGGATGACGGCGTTAAAGACGCCAGCCGTCTGCGTGAGGGCGCCGGTCGGGCCCGCCACCTGGGCGGTGCCGGTCTTTGCGGCCACTCGGTAACCATCGATGGCGGCGCGCACGCCGGTGCCTCCCGGTTGGGTGACGCCCTCCATCATGAGAAGCATCTGCTCGGCGGTCTCGGGTGTGAGCACCTGGCGACGTTCGGTCTCCTCGCTCGCGTGGAAGACGCCGTCGGCGTCCTCAAGCCCCTTCACAAGCTGCGGGGCGACGTACTCGCCGCCATTCGCGATCGTCTGCACGATGCCAACGTTTTGCAGCAGCGTGAGCGCGTAGCCCTGCCCGAACATCGTCGTGTATTTTTGGCGCCCATCCCACTTCTCGGGTGGCACGAGCAGGCCCTTGGCCTGGCCGGGCATGCCAATATCAGCGAGTTCTCCGAGACCGAACTTCTTGAAATAGTCGTAGCGGACCTCATCGGAGACGGTTTCCCCGATTTTCACTGTGCCGGTGTTATAGGACTTCATGAGCACGCCCGCGACCGTGCGCCGCTCGGTGGGGTGTGGCGCGAAGTCGTTGATCACCTGCCCGTTCGGGGTCGTGTAGGTGGAGGTGTCCACGATCTCGGTGGTCGGGGTGACGGTGCCCTGATCGATCGCGGTCGCATACGTGAGGAGCTTTCCGGTGGAACCGGGCTCGTACACCGCCGAAATCGCGCGGGACCACAGCGATTTGCCGGAACTCTTCCAGTACTCGTTCGGGTCGATCGAGTCACTGTCCGCAATCGCGAGGATCTTGCCTGTGCCGACCTCCTGGACGACCGCCGCCGCCCAGGCGGCGCCGTAGGTGTCCTTCGCCTTTTGGACCGAGTCTTGCGCTACGTCCTGCAGGTCGCGCAGGAGGTTCAGGCGCACCGTCGAACCGGGTTGCGCATCGATCTTTTCGGATACTCCGGTCGGGATTTTCGGTCCGCCGCCGCCCACCTCGACGCGTTCCTCGCCGGGCACGCCGGTGAGCTCCTCGTCAAAGGACAGCTCAAGACCTGTCCGCGGGACCCCGTCGCGGTCGACGTAGCCGATAATGTTTCCCGCGGTCGAGCCGTTGGGGTAGGTCCGTACCGAAACGAAGTCAGGTTCGATGCCATCGATGCCGAGGGCCTTGATCTCACGCCACGCCGCTGGGGTCAGGTTCTTGGCGATCACTCGGTAACTGCGATCACCCACCATCTTCCCGCCCAGTTCGATCGGGTCGAGGTCCAGGATTTCACCAATTTGCCGAGCTGCCTCGGCGGGGCCGACGCCGACAATCTTCGTGGCCTTCTTCCCCTCCTCGTCCGTCACCTCCTCGGTATGCACGTAGTTGCGAATCTTCACCTGATTCACACCCACGTGCACCACCTGGGCGGAGGCCGCCAGCACGTGTCCTTCGGCATCGAGAATCTGGCCGCGTGGCGCGGTGATCTCGTAGGTGCGCATCCGGCTGTCGAGAGCCGCTTGGGATAGCTCGGGGGCCTTGACCACCTGGAGCATGACCAGCCGGGCGAAGGACACGCACAGCAGGATGATCGTGAGGGTAATGCCCCATTTCACGCGCCTACGTCGTGCCACTGTCCGACTCCTTGCTACTTCGGCGCAACCTCCGGGACCGCGGTGATCGAGCCGTGCTCGAGGTTCATGATGAACGTCATGGGTGCTGGCACCATGCCGATCTCCGAGGCTGCCGCGCGCAGGTGATCGGGAGAGCCCAGTGCCTCGACCTCAGCTCTAAGTGTCTGCTGTGTCTCGGACAATTCCACCAGAGCTGCTCGCGTGTCGCGAATCTCGTAGGAGGTCACAGCCATCACCGTGTTGAGATAGAGGGTCGTGCCGAGAGCCGCGACGAGGTAGAACACCATCGTCAAGATGAAGGGCGCGAGAGAGCGTTGCGTCTTCGGGGAACGCACTAGGCGCAGGGCTGGACGAGTCTCCGGTACGGATACCGGGCGAACTGACGCGATAGCACTCATGACAGCCTCCTGGGCTCTCGAATTTTCTCGGCTGCGCGCAACCGAACGGGGGCGGAACGGGGATTTGTAGCGACCTGGGCCTCGTCGGCCTGCTCGGCACCACGGGTCAAAAGCCGAAGGTAGGGGGTGTCCTCGGGCGGGATGATCGGCAGATCCGGGGGTGCAGACGTGGTAGCGCCCGCCGTGAAAGCGCGCTTCACTACGCGGTCTTCCAGGGACTGATAGGACATCACGACAATCCGCCCACCGACCGCAAGGGCACTGAGAGCGGCGGGGATCGTGCGCTCCAAGATACGCAGCTCGTCATTGACCGCGATACGAAGCGCCTGGAACGTCCGTTTGGCGGGATGACCTCCGCTGCGACGCGCGGGCGCGGGGATTGCCTCGCGAATGAGGTCTGAGAGGTCACTCGTCGTCTGCACCGGGTCACCCCCCTCGCGTCGCTGAACGATCCGCTGGGCGATCCGGGAGGCAAACTTCTCCTCACCCCAGGTCCGTAAGATCCGGGCGATCTCGGTCACGTCAAGCCGGCCCAGCAGATCGGCCGCCGACTCTCCATAGCGCTGGTCCATCCGCATATCCAAAGGAGCGGTGCGCGAATAGCTGAAGCCCCGCTCGACATCGTCGAGCTGCATGGACGAGACGCCGAGATCCATGAGGATGCCGACGATGGGACCCTCGACCCCCAACTGGGCGAGGTCGAGATCGACGAGGCAGTCGTAGGTGGCGTGCAGGGCCTGGAAGCGGGTCCCGAAGCGGGCAAGGCGTTCACTCGCGCGCTCAATCGCGTCGGCGTCCCGGTCGATGCCGAGGACGCGGATGTGAGGGGCGGCGTCGAGCAGGGCCTCGGCGTGCCCGCCGAGGCCCAGAGTCGCATCGATGATGAGGCCGTCCCCTAGCGGACCGCCGCGTAGCAGCTCGACACATCGGTCTGAGAACACCGGGACATGTCTGGGCTGGTCCATCGGTGTCCTCCCTTCGGTTGATGCGGTCATCTGCTCTGTCATCGTTCTGGGTGAGCCCCGGGTCCGAGATCCGGGACCCTCCCCCACATTCCGGCGCCGGGGAAGTGCGTCGGAAGGTGCGGGGAAAGTCCCGCGTCTCGGTTAGAACACTCCGGGGATCACCTCCTCTTCGGTCTCGGAGTACTCGCTCTCCTGCTCGGCCAGGTAGGTCTCCCACGAGGCCCGGTCCCAGATCTCCACCCGGGTCCCCATGCCGATCACGGCGAGCTCTCGCTCCAGTCCCGCGTAGGTGCGCAGCGTGGCAGGGATCGTGATCCGCCCCTGCCGGTCGGGCTGCTCATCGGCGGCGCCGGAGAGAAAGACTCGAAGATATTGGCGAGCCTGCTTGGAGGTGAGCGGGGCGGAACGCAACTGCTCGTGAATGGCCTCAAACTCGTGGGTCGGAAACACGTACAGACAGCGCTCCTGGCCGCGGGTCATGACGAGGCCATCGGCGAGCTGGTCACGGTATTTCGCGGGCAGAATCAGGCGCCCCTTGTCGTCGAGTTTGGGCTCATACGTACCAAGAAACATCCGGATTCACCCCCGATCGCCCTCGTGCCTCCACAATACTCCACTTTACTCCACGATCAAGCGACTTGAAGGAGAATTCACCCATTGATGACGAAAATTTCCGCGAAATAACGCGGTAGTTCTGTGGTGGAGGGATGTGGGCGGTGGACCTCTCGCAACGGTGCCCTTTGCGCATCACGGGCGAGGAATGGCGCGGGGCACGAGCGTCGACGGCGGCGCCACGCCATGAAAAAACCCCGCCGAGCTGGGCTCTGGCGGGGTCGGTACGCGGGGGGGCTAGCGCTCGGGCTGGCGGCGCTGGTCCCAGCGTTGGTTCTGACGGGCCATAAACGAGTCGCTAGTCGACTTCGAGGCGGAGCGCTTATGCGCCCCCGGGCTTGAGGAGAGGGCGTAAAGAACGCCGGCGAGCATGATGAGGAAGCCGAGGACGCCGAGCCAGATGTGGCCCGTGGCCACTCCCCCCACGAGGCCGGCGAGGCCGACAATCAAACCCAGGATCCCTAGCGAGACGCGCCGCACGTCCCATCCGGGCGCTGAGGAGCCCATGGACTGAGCCAGACGCGGGTCATCGGCACGCAGATGCTGTTCCATCTCCGCAAGGACGCGCTGCTCATACTCCGAAAGGGCCATGTCTCCTCCTATTGCTCGAGACAATAGCGGCGAACCGGTCGCCGAGGTAGTCCTAGTGTGGCACGGGCGCGGCACGATCGCCATTTCGTCTCTCGCTTCGCTCCCCGCGCAACGCCTCGGGCCGATTGGGCTCGGGGGTGCCGAGCGTCACGACCTACCGGCTCAACCGCGCTCCCCCGTACGCCCCAACGTGCGCGCCGGACCGATCGTTCCAGACCCGAACTTCCGGACGACGGCATCCGCGGCGCGCTCGGCGGCGAGCTGGCGGCCATCGTCGTCGAATGCCAGCTGAACCCCCCGATCCCGAGGTGTGAGTCCCTCCAGGCGCGTCCCCACCAGGCGAATCCCCGCGGCCGGAATCTCCAGCGTGGAAAACAGGTCGAGGGCAACGCGCGCAACTTCCGCCCCCACGTCGGTTGGCCGGGTGAGGGAACGCGAGCGGGTGAGCGTGTGGAAGTCACCGTAACGCACCTTGATGGACACGGTTCCCGCCATGAGGCCGGCGATCCGCAGCCGACGGGCGCTGGAGTGCGCCTGGGCGACGATCACGTCTCCCACCTCGTGGACGTCGTGACGGTTAGTCGCGAAGGTTTCTTCGGTCCCGATCGACTTTTCGCGGGTGTGCGGATGAATACCGCGAACCTCCTCACCGGCGGCCAGGCGCCGCAGCTGGGCGGCCTGGGCGCGCCCGAGCCACACGCCGAGGCGCGTGGGCGAGACGGTCAACAGATCGGCGACCGTGCGCAGGCCGTGGCGCTCACACACCTGCTCGCTTCGCGCCCCGACTCCCGGAAGCGCGCCGACCGGCAGCGAGTGGAGAAACTCGTGGGTGCGCGCGAGCGGGATGAGCAGCATCCCGTCGGGTTTCGCGAACGTCGAGGCCAATTTCGCAACGTGGGTGAGCCCCGCAATGCCGACGCTCGCCGGGACACCCGCCTCGGCGGCGACGTGCTCTCGGATCCAGCGCGCGATCTGGGTGGGCGGCCCCATCCGGCGTACGGCACCGCTGATATCCAAGAAGGCCTCGTCGATCGACACGCGCTCGAGCACCGGGGTGACGCGCTCCAGGACCGACATGACGGTGCGCGAAACTTGAGAATAGGCGCCGCGTCGATTCGGCAGGACGACGGCGTGGGGGCACAGGCGCCGGGCCTGCCCGATCGGCATCGCGGCGTGCACGCCGAAGGCCCTGGCCTCGTAGGTGGCGGAGGTGACGACGCCGCGGTCGCCCGAGCCCCCGACAATGACGGGTTGACCGCGCAGCTCGGGCCGGTACAGGAGCTCGACGGAGGCATAGAAGCAGTCCATGTCGACGTGCAGGACATGCGCGCCGGTGTCGTCATTACCCCAATCGTGCACCCGCTTCGGGCGCGGTCCGCGCGACATCGCCCCCCACTTTCCCGCTTCAGTCTGACTATAGGCTAGCGCCATGCACGCTTGGCCAACCGATGAGATCGCGACGTCGACGGGAACCCTGCGCTTTGAGCCCGTCACGTCCCGCGCGGCTCTCCTCGTCCTCGATGGGATGGAGTCTTCCTACATCGACCTCGATCACCCCAACCACCTCGAGTTCGAATACATGCAGCACATGAGTATCGTCACGGACGTGACCTTAGGGGCGGGCACGCGCCTGCGGGCACTGCATCTCGGGGGCGCCGGCTGCGCGCTGGCGCGGGCGTGGGCGGCCGAGCGGCCGGGCAGCGCCCAAACCGTGATCGAGTGGGACGCGCTACTTGCCGAACTCGCGCGCGAATACTGCGATATCCCACGCGCGCCCGCCGTGAAGATCCGGGTGGCGGAGGCGCGTGCTTCCCTAGAGCGCTTCCCTCCCGGGCGCTGGGATGTGATCGTGCGCGACACGTTCGCCAATGCTGCTGTCCCAGAGCACATGCGTACGATCCAGGTGGCGCGCGCCGCCTCCCGCGCCCTGATCGAGGAGGGGCTCTATCTCGTCAATCTCACCGACCACCCACCCCTGACTCAGGCGCGGCGTGAGGTCGCGACCCTGCGCGAGGTTTTCGCCCACGTCACGCTCATCTCCGAGTCGGGAATCCTTCGGGGGCGTCGCCATGGCAACGTCGTGCTGGCCGCCAGCAACCGCCCGCTCAATGACGCGCTGATCGCGCGCAGGTGTCGCGCGCTGCCGCTACCTGTCGCCGTCCTTTCTGGCTCGCGTCTGGCCAGCTTCGGCGCGAGCGCGCAACCGTTTGTCGACCCGTAAGACTCGGGCCACGACCTGGGAGGTCGTGAGCGGGTAAACACCGGAGGCAGCGAGGCGTGAGCGGGCCTTCGCCCGGGACAGGAGGATCCCGCCGACCCCGATGAGCGCGATCGGGATCTGGACCGCGAGCGCGACCCGGAAGTCGGAGGCCGTGAAGTCACCCGCGGGTCGCAGCGCATCGAGGATGAACCCGATCGCCTGGGCGGTGACGATTGAGGAGATGAACCCTCCCATGTTCACGAGCCCGGAGGCGGTCCCGAAATGGTGGGCCGGCAGGGAGGTGCGCGCAATGTCGAAACCGATCGAACTGCCCGCCCCGGCACACGCGAGGACGACGACGTGGGCGGCCCACATCCACACGGGGCGCACGTCCCCACCCACCAACACGATGAGCCACGAGGCCGCGGTGACGGCAATGAGCGCGAGAACGAGCGAGGAGCGCTGCATGGGATGACGCACGATCGCGCTGGCAATGAGCGGACCGGCGACAATACCAGCCAAAGAATTGATGGAGATGAGGGCGGCCGCCGTCGCTGTGGAATAGCCCTGCCCGAGAGTGAGCAGCGGCATTCCCCACAAGATGAGGAACACATTGGCCGAAAACATCAGCGTGAAGTGAGTAAAGAACCCGAGCCACGTGCCAGGATTGCGCACCACCGATGCGAGGATGTCGCCTACCGGTTCGCGCTTCACGGTTGGGCTCTCGCCAGCGGGAGCGTCTCGGATCGCGAGGAAGCCGAGCAGGGAAACGAGCACGCCGGTGGCGGCCAGCGACACGAACGCGGCACCCCAGCCGGAGCGTAGGAGGATCGCAAGAAACGGGACGGCGGAGACGATCGGCCCGAGCTGACCGATGAGCGATGTGAGTTGTGTGAACAGCGGGACGCGGCGCGGGGCGAACCACGCGGGGATGAGACGCACGACCGACACGAAGGCCGTCGCATCCCCCAGCCCGACAGCGACGCGCGCGGCGAGCGCCCACCCGAACGTGGGGGCGAATGCCAGGGCGGCCTGGCCGACGGCGAGCAAGAGAGCGCCCCAGCCGAGCATGTGACGCGGCCCGATCCGGTCCAGGAGGAGCCCCACGGGAATCTGAGCGAGCGCGTAGACCGCCATGTGGACGACGACGAAGCCGGCCAGTTCCCCCGCCCCGAGCCCGAAGCGTTCGGTCGCCGCGACGCCGGCGACACCGAAGGAGGTGCGGCCGGCGACGGCGATGACGTAGATGAGGACGGCGGCGCCCCACACGCGCATCGCGCGCACGGGGGCACCGGCTTCGTTAGCCCGCAGGCGGCTCACTGCTCATCGTTCTGATCTGGGTCAACGTCCTCATGCGCGCTCGAGTCCTCTCCAGGGAGGTGGTCTCCCCGTTCCGGAGGCGCGTCGCTGGCGTCCGCCGACTCCTGGGCGGCCTCGTGAGAGGTGTGCGCATCGGGGCCTTTCGCTTCTTCCCGCAGATCGTGCGGTCTCAATCGGAGCCCTTCGATCGCGCCCCACCACGGGCTGCGAGAGGACTCCGGCTGCTCGTCCGAGCCGGGGAAGAACGGGTTACCGCTCCGTTCGACGGCGATTCGCTGGTCCGTGATATCCGCCAGGTAGGCCTCGGCCTTCGCGCCAATCTCTTCGGCGTTGGGGATACGCTGCGCAGCTTCGGAGCGGCCCGAGTTCACATTTTGGTCGTAGTTCTCTTCGAGCTCGTGCACGAGGCGGCTCACGCGTTCGTTATTTTCCAGGTTCGCTTCGATCGCCGAACCAACCTGCAACGAGGCTGCTTCTAGGCTGCCGAACGGCAATGCCAGATCCGTGATGTAGGCATATTCGGCAGCGTAGAAAGGCACCGAGGCGCTCAGGCCCACGGACCCGATCCCTGCCTGGCCAATTGCCCACTCCACCATGGAGGTGAGGGAGGCCGCCACCTGGACGTCCTCCATCAGGGCTGGCACGGAATGCAAAAGCCCGGCCCGGTTGGCGTGACCCATCACGATGCCGGGACGCGTGTGCGGCAGCCCCGCGATGAGAGCACGCACCCCGAGCGCGAGGGTGACTCCCATCTCCTCCATCAGGGCGACAACCACCTGCGTGAAGCGCCCCCACCCGAGCTGGGGGGCCGGGCCGTGCATCAGGGCCAACGGTGTGCCCTCGTCATCGTGCAGCAGGTCGATTGCGAGGTCGGGCATCGCCCAGTCGGCGAGCGACCCGTCCTTGATCCGCATGATGGGGCGCAGCTGCGTATAGTCGAAAAACTCATCGGGGTCGAAGGTGACGAGCCGCTCGGAGCGCAGCGAGTTCAAGAGGTTGCGCGTGTACAGGCTCGTCGTCTCCCCCGGGTCGCTCTCGGGAGTGAGGGCATGCAGGAACACCGCGACCTGGGGCATCTCACGATGCCGGTAGATCGGTCCGTCCTGATAGGGGTACGCGGGTATGCGAGCCCGACGCCCTCGAGCTGAGCGCGATGTGGTTGTCACGGTGCACCTCCATTCACTTCTCTCAACGCTGCGAACGCCCGTTCCATTCCCGAGCGTCCCGTTCTCCTAGCCTAAGCCAGGACGGGCGCCGCATCACGGGCGGCGGCGCGAGCCGGCATCGACCTTGGCAAGAGCCACATCGCGGGGGATAATAGAAGGCCGAAAATATCGGGATCGAGGGGTGGGCTAGCGTGCAGACGACGTCGCGCCGCGCGATGAAAGAAATCGAATACGAGCAGCGCGTCGTCGCGCGCATTTACGCGCGGCTCGACGAGTTGCGTGCGCACTACCGCCACCAGCTGGCGAAGGTGCGCCGTTCCCAAGCCTCCAACCCGCAGGCACGTACCGAGCGCGATACTTTCGCCACCTACTACGAAGATACGATTGCCCGCCTGGATAACGTCGAACAGCGGCTCGTCTTTGGTCGGCTCGACCTGCGCGACGATCACAGCCTGTATGTCGGTCGAATCGGCATCAGTGACGACGCGGGTCGCCCCCTCCTCCTCGATTGGCGCGCTCCCCAGGCACGCCCCTACTACCAGGCGACGGCGGCCCATCCCGGCGAGGTCGTGCGCCGTCGTCACATCACCACTGAGGGCCGCCAGGTGGTGGACCTCGAAGACGACCTGCTGAACGCGGAGGCCGCGGGCCCGCGCCTCACCGAGACCCTCACGGGTGAGGGCGCACTCCTCGCGGCTTTGAACTCGGCGCGCGAGGGACAGATGAGCGACATCGTCGCGACCATCCAAGCCGAACAGGACGCGATCATCCGCGACGACCCGGAGGGTATCCTCCTCGTGCAGGGTGGGCCCGGCACGGGCAAAACCGCCGTGGCCCTGCACCGCGCCGCGTACCTGCTCTATGCGCACCGCGAGCGCCTGGAGCGATCCGGGGTGCTGGTACTCGGACCATCCTCGGTGTTCCTCGACTACATCGACCAGGTGCTGCCCTCCCTCGGTGAGACGAACGTCGTCTCCCTCACCCTCGGCACGCTCGTGCCGGGAATCGTCGCGACCGCCCGCGACGACGCCGACGTTGCGGACGTGAAGGGCTCTCTGTACATGTCCCGTCTCGTGGAGCGGGCCGTGGCGGGACTGCAGCGCCTACCCGAGGAAGACCAGCGCCTCACGGTCGAGGGCACCGAGATCGTGCTGCGCCGCGAGCGCGTGAAGGCCGCGATGGACAGGGCGCGCCGCTCGGGCGCGCCACACAACGAGGCGCGGGTGAGCTTTGTCCTTCCGCTCCTGAACGAACTGGTCGCCGAGTACGCCCGGGCCCGTGGCATGGATCCCGAGGAGGACCTGTCTTTCCTCTACGAGGACGTCCGGCAGGCCCGCGACGTGCGGGTCGCGCTCAACCTCGCCTGGATGCCGACGACGCCGCAGGGCCTGCTCGAGCGGCTCTATGCCAACCGGGACGTGCTCGCTGAATACGCGCTGGAATTCGATGAGCGGGAGCGGGATCTGCTGCATCGCCGGCCCGGCTCCCCCTGGACGATCGATGATGTCCCCATACTCGATGAGCTGGCCGAGCTGCTCGGCCACCACGAGGATGCGGCGGCTCGGCGGCGGCGCCAACTCGAGGCTCGCGAGCGCCGCTCCGATATCGACTTTGCGCAGCGCGCGATTGACGGGCAGAACCTCGGCGGCGGCATGGTCTCGGCTGAGCTCTTGGCCTCCCGGTTCGCCTCGGGCGGGGTCCGCTCCACGCTCGCGGAACGGGCGCGCGCGGACCGCACCTGGGCGTATGGGCACATCGTCGTTGACGAGGCCCAGGAACTCTCCCCCATGGCGTGGCGGGCGCTGCTGCGCCGCTGTCCGTCGCGTTCGATTACCGCCGTCGGGGATCTTGCGCAGCGCTCCACCGCGGCTCCGGCCGCCTCGTGGCGCGCCACGATGGGCAAGGCGGGGCGCGAACACGTCCGTCAGGCCGCCCTCACCGTTTCCTACCGCACGCCGGCCACCATTTTGGATGCCGCCATGCGCGTCTTGCAGGCCTACGCGCCCGGGGACTATATCCCCGTCACCGCGGCCCGCGATCTGGACGGCGCGCTTGCCGAGACCGAGGGCGAGTGGCGTACCATCCTCGTCCCCACCGTGGCGGCAGAACTGCGGCGCATGGGGCCCGGCCGTATGGCGGTCATCGCACCACACACCATCCGCCAGGAGGCCTACGACCTCCTCGCTCCGAGCCTCGGCTCCGCCATGGTCAGTTCGAGCGGCTCGCGCCTGCGCGCGCCACTCGTCGTCATGGATCCCACCGAGGTGAAGGGCCTCGAATTCGACGTCGTCGTCCTTGTGGAGCCCGCAGAGATCGCGGCGGGTGCAGCCGGTGACATCTACGTCGCCATGACCCGCCCAACCCGCCGGCTGGTAGCCGTGCACACGGGCCTGCCGGCCGGATGGTATGACTGAGACATCCACGTAACGAAATCCCGCCCACCTGACGCATCGTTGTAAGGCATGCTGCAACTATGAAGGCGCTGCTTCTGGAAAATCCTCATACCGACGTAGACCCCTACCTGGTATCGGCCGGCCTGTCCGTCACGCGCTATCCGGGCGCGCTGCAGGGCGAGGACCTCATCGAGGCCCTCCAGGGCGTCACGGTGCTCGGGGTGCGATCAAAAACCCAGGTGAGTGCCGACGTGATTCGGCGCTGTCCGGACCTGCGCTGCATCGGCGCGTTTTGTATTGGCACGAACCAGATCGACCTCGCTGCGGCCTCCAACCGCGGCATCGCCGTGTTCAACGCCCCGTTTTCCAACACGCGGTCCGTCGTCGAACTCGCCATCGCCGAGATCATCGCCCTCCTGCGGCGCCTATCCGAACGCAACCGTGCCATGCACGCGGGCCGCTGGGAAAAGACGGCCTCCGGTTCCCACGAGGTACGCGGCCGCACGCTCGGGATCGTCGGCTACGGCAACATCGGCTCCCAGCTCTCGGTGCTCGCCGAGGCTCTCGGCATGCACGTCGTCTTCTATGACAAGGTCGAAAAGCTCGCGCTCGGTAACGCGCGCCGCGCCAAATCACTCGACGAGCTGCTCGCGGTCTCCGACATCGTGACCCTGCACGTTGACGGCGTGTCATCAAACCGGTCGCTGTTTGGCGCCGAAGAGTTCGCCAAAATGAAACCGGGGGCGATCTTTTTGAACCTCTCGCGCGGCTTCGTCGTTGACCCGACGGCGCTGCGGGAGAATATCGTCGAGGGACGCATCGCGGGTGCCGGCGTTGACGTCTTCCCGAACGAACCGAACACCAATGATGAAGAGTTCATCTCCGAGCTGCGGGGCTTGCCGAACGTCATCTTGACCCCGCACATCGGAGGGTCGACCGTCGAAGCTCAACACTCGATCGGCCAGTTCGTCGGAACCAAGATCGCGCGCTACATCATGGATGGCACCACCGACCTGTCCGTGAATCTGCCGCGACTCATCTTGGAACCCAGCCAGGACACGCGTTACCGCCTCACCTACGTGCACCGCAACACCCCGGGGGTTCTCGCCCTGTTGAACCAGGCACTCGCCGAGCACGGCGTCAACATTTGCGGCCAGATCCTTGGCACCGTGGCGGAAATCGGCTACGTCATCACCGATATCGCCTCAGAGATCCCCGAATCGGTCATCGAGGGCATCACTCAGCTGCCCGACTGCATTCGCCTGCGGATCATCGACCGGCAGGGCATCACGCTCGATGCCCGCGCCGGCCGTGCCTTCTAGACGCCCAGGCGGCATGGGGGCTCATTCCGCCGCGGGCCCGAATGGAAGCACAACCTACGCACCCGTAAGTTAGAGTAAGCGAGGCGCGACCGCGCCCCGTGAAACGAACGCTGTAGGAGCGAGATGACGACCGCCGCTACCCTGAGGTCCCGTGCCCACCTTCGCGATGTGCCCGCCGAAGTTGACGTGCCACGGGAGACAATTCCCGACCTGCTGGACCGGGCGGCGCGCCGTTTCCCCGATCACTTGGCGATCGATTTCCTCGGCCGAAAGACCTCCTATAGCAAGCTGGCCGACCGGGTGGATCGGGCAGCGAACCTGCTCTACAACCTCGGGGTACGGCGCGGCGATACGGTCGCCCTCGTCATGCCGAACTGCTCCCAACACGTGATCGCACTCTTCGCCACGCTGCGCCTCGGCGCGATCGCCGCCGAACAGAACCCGCTCGCGCCCACCCACGAACTGCAAGAGCAGCTCGATCGAGTGGACGCGAAGGTCGTGATCGCCTGGGAGAAGGCGATGGATCAGGTGTGCCCCGGCGGTGACCTGCGCGGACGGCGAGTCTTGTCAGTCGACATCACGCGCGATCTGCCCCACCTCACGCGACGCCTCCTGCACCTGCCACTCGCACGCACGCGCACGCTTCGCGAGACCATGCGCGGCTCCGTTCCGGCGGGGGTCGGCTCGTTTGTCCACCACCTGAAGAAGGCCGGGCACCTGCCCGCGCATATCCCGGGCCCGGAGCACGAGGACATCGCCGTGTACCTCCATACCGGGGGTACGACGGGCTCCCCGAAGACGGTCCCCCTCAGCCACCGCAACATCATTGCGATGATGGCGATGGGTGAGGCCTGGGTGCCCTCCATGGTGCCGGGCGAAGAGACCATTGCGGCGATCCTGCCCTATTTCCACGCTTTCGGGCTCATTCTCTCCGCAATTTTCGGCACCCACATGGGGGCGACCCAGCTGATCATGCCGCGTTTCGATGTCGACATGGTCCTGTCCGGGCAACGTCGACGCCCCATCACTTTCCTCCCGGCCGTGCCCCCGATTTTCGACCGAGTGCGCCGGGCCGCAGAAGAGAAGGGTCGCTCCCTCGAATCAATCCGGGTGGGCCTCGCAGGCGCAATGTCCCTGGACAGTGAGGTCGCGCGTGCGTGGGAAGAGGCGACCGGTGGCCTCATCATTGAGGGCTACGGCATGACCGAAGCCGCCCCGGTCCTGCTCGGCAGCCCGGTCTCCCCCGACCGTCGACCGGGTACGCTCGGGATCGCCTTTCCCTCCACCGAGTTCAGAATCGTGAACCCCGACCAGCCGAGCGAGGATGTCGAGCCGGGCAAGCCCGGCGAGCTGCTCGTGCGCGGTCCCCAGGTGTTTTCCGGCTACCTCAACGCGCCCGAAGAGAACGCGGAGGCCTTTTTTGAGGGCTGGCTGCGCACCGGGGACATCGTTGTCGAAGACGACGGGTTCGTGACGCTTGCCGACCGTCGCAAGGAGCTCATTATTTCGGGCGGCTTCAACATCTATCCCTCCCAAGTCGAAGAAGCGGTGCGCCAGATGCCGGGTGTCGTCGACGTGGCCGTCGTGGGGGTGCCCTCCGGTCCGGTGGGTGAGAAGGTCGTGGCGGCGCTGGTGCTCGAGGCTGGCGCCCGCGTGGATCTCGAGGCCGTGCGAGCCTGGTGTGATGAGAAGCTCTCGCACTACGCCATCCCGAAACAGGTTGAGGTCCTGAGCGAGCTGCCGAAGTCACAGCTGGGCAAAACGCTGCGTCGCAAGGTACGGGAACAGATTCTCTCCGCCTCTGAGGGCATGAAGGAAGCTTCGGATCGTTTGCGCTCGGGTATGAAGCGCTCCGTGTCACCCCAGGGCGCCTCGGACGACAGCGCGAAGGAGGCGGCACCGCGCGAGGAGGGTCAGGCGGGTGATTCCGCCTAAGCGTTGGCCTCTGACTCGCCAGAGCGCTCGTGAGCGGCACGCAGCTCGGCGATGGCGTGCTCGAAGTCATCGAGCGAGGTGAACGAGGAATAGACCGAGGCGAAGCGCAGGTAGGCGACCTCGTCGAGGTCACGCAGCGGGGCAAGAATGGCACGGCCGACATCGTTGGCGGGCACGACAGAGTTCCCCCAGGAGCGGACGTTATCTTCCACCTGCTGGGCGAGCAGCGCCAGTTGATCGTCACTCACGGGGCGCCCCTGGCACGCCTTGCGCACGCCTGCCATGACCTTCTCGCGGCTAAACGGCTCGGTCACTCCGGAGCGTTTTTGCACCGACAGGCTCGTGGTTTCCATGGTGGTGAAGCGGCGACCGCAGGAGGTGCATTCGCGGCGGCGCCGGATCGAGGAGCCGTCGTCGGCCGTGCGTGAATCCACGACCCGGGACTCCGAATAACGGCAAAACGGGCAGATCATCCCCGCTCCCTTCCGCCGCACGTGCGTGCGGTCTTGCAACTGGCCTGTGCTGAAAACATAGGCGCTGGGGAGGGATGCGGGCAACTCTCCCCTGATCATCGCGGCAGCACGAGCTCCTGGCCGGGCTCGAGATCGCTGCCCGCCAGCTCGTTCAGCTCGATGATCTGGGTGACCACCTCGCCCGTCGTCGAACCGTCGCCCGCATGGGCGCGGGCGATCGACCACAGGGTGTCACCCGTCGTGACCGTGACACGCCCGCCGGGCTGCGTGACCGGCCGGGAACTCTCAGCGAACCCGGCGGCGGCACCCACCGCGAGTGCCACGCCGATGGCACAAGCCATCCACCGGGTGAGGAGGCGCCTAACGCGCTGCTCGGCAGCACGCGAGTTCGCGACGGTGCCAAGCGCACCAAGGCGGGGCGGGCCGACGGGACCCGTGGGACTCGCCGCCGCCTCGAGGGCGGTGCCGCCCACCAGGCGAAGGGGCGGACGGGCGGGCATCAGATCGGCAATCGGTTGCGCGGTCATGAGGCTCTCCTTTCATAAGGAACAGGTGTACATCCATGCTCCCGATTACCCCCGACACGATCGAACGGGTGTTTGGGGTCACGCCCCATCTGGACTACCCTGAAGGCAGAACAGCTGAAAGGATGCGCCATGGCCACGCTCACCGCTCGACAGGTCGCCATCTTGTCGGTGATCACCGAGTCCATTAACGAACGCGGCTATTCGCCCACCATGCGGGAGATCTGCAATGCGGTGGGGCTCGCGTCCCCCTCATCGGTCAAACATCAGCTGGAGGCTCTGGAGGAGAAGGGCTACATCCATCGTGATCCGCGCTCCCCGCGCGCGATCGTGCTCGCCCACGGGCGCGACGGCGTGCACTCCTGCCGAGATCCGCGCGTCACCGACCCACGCATCACCCCCGTCCCCATGGTGGGCCAGATCGCGGCCGGCAGCCCGATCCTCGCGGATCAGCAGGTGGAGGACGTCTTTCCGCTACCCACCCAACTCGTGGGCGACGGGGATCTGTTCATGTTGCGCGTGCAGGGCGAATCGATGATCGATGCCGGTATCCACGACGACGACTGGGTCGTCGTCCGGCAACAGCAGGATGCGGAGTCAGGGGAAATCGTGGCGGCCCTCCTCGAAGATGAAGCCACCGTGAAAACCCTCCGGCGCCAGGACGGCCACCAGTGGCTCATGCCAGCGAACCCCGCGTTCACACCAATCTTCGGGGACGAGGCCCGCATCCTCGGTAAGGTCGTCGCCGTGTTGCGCGCCCTCTAGTGGTCGCGCGCCTCCGTCTCGGCACCGAGACGCCGAAGCGCCGCGAGGGCGTGTTCGCGAGTGGTCGTGGGCCACATGCCCGGCATCGACGCGCGTAGGAACCCCCCGTAGCGTGCGGTTGCGAGCCTCGGATCCAAGACGGCGACGACTCCCCGGTCCGAGGAGCGACGAATCAAGCGTCCTGAACCCTGCGCGAGGAGGAGCGCTGCGTGCGTCGCTGACACGGCCATGAAGGGGTTACCACCGCGGGAGCGTACCGCGTCGTTGCGAGCCTGGATGAGCGGGTCGTCGGGACGTGGGAAGGGAATCCGGTCGATCACCACCAGCCGGCACGTATCTCCGGGGGCATCAACCCCCTGCCAGAGGCTCAGCGTTCCCAGCAGGCTCGCCTCCTCCTGGGCAAGGAACGTTTCCACGAGCTCGTTCAACTGTCCCTCACCCTGCACGAGGACCGGGGTGTCGACACTCACGCGCAGCCGCTCGGCCGCGCGCTCAACGCCCCGGCGGGAGGAAAACAGGGCGAGTGTACGCCCGCCGGCGGCATGCACGAGTTCGGCGAACACGTCGAATGCCTCGTCACTCACGCCCTCCCGGCCGGGTGCGGGAACGTCGGCTGCGACGTAGAGAATACCCTGCTTGGCGTAATCGAATGGTGAGCCGACGTCGATACCTCGCCAGGACCCCACCAGTGGCGCCCCCACCGAGGCAGCAGCCGCCTCGAAACTCCCTCCAAGGTTCAGGGTCGCTGATGTCAGCACCGCGGCACGGTCCTGGAGCAGTCCGTGCGCAATCTGCGTGGCGACGTCGAGTGGCGCGACCTGCAGGACCGGCGCCTCGGACTCGTCACGGCCCCGCTCGATCCAGCACACATCCGCTCCGGTGGCGAGGTCTTCGCCGAGGATCCGGTGGGCGAGTGTGGTGAGGTCGTGGACTGCGGCCCGCGCCTGGGCTTTACCGCCGTCATCACCGTCCCGGGCTCGCAGTGCCTCGCTCGCTTCGCGGCAGGCGGCCTGGAGGAGCACCGCCGCATCGGACAGCTGCGCGGAGGTGCGGACCACCCTGCCGCTCGGCGTCACCTCAAGCGCGTCGGCGAGGGCGTGCACGGCCTCCTCCAGCGTGCCGCCCGATACCTCCCGGGAGGCCCGCCCCGCGATGGTGCGGCCGATGGCACCGGAAAACCTGAGAGCGCCAGCACTGCGCACCCGCGACTCGAGGTCGTGGGCCTCGTCCACGATGAGGGCATCAAAGTCCGGCAAAACAGGGGTATCCCCGGCCGCGTGGATTCCCAGCAGGGTGTGGTTCGTGACGACGACGTCGGCCTCGTTAGCCTTCGTGCGGGCGAGCGAAGCAAAGCACTCTTCGAGCAGCGGACAGCGCTGGGCTAGGCACTCCTGGCGCTGGACTGAAACCTGACGCCACACCTGATCCCGCACCCCGGGGCTGAGGTCGTCCCGGTCGCCCGTCTCGGTTTGCTTGGCCCATTCGCGCACCCGCAGGACTTCCTCGCCGAGTTGGCTCGCCGGAGCGTCGCTGAAGAGAGTGTCTCCCTCATCCGGGTAACCGCCGTGCAACTTGTGCAGACACAGATAGTGGTGCCAGCCCTTCAGGAGTGCGACGCGCGGCACGACGTCCGTGTGTGCCGCGACCGCTTCAGCGGCGATCGGCGCGTCCTTCGTGAGGATCTGGCGCTGCAGTGCCAGGGTTGCCGTCGAGACCACCACCCGGTCGATGCCCTCACGAAGACTCGCGAACGCAGGGATCAGGTAGCCGAGCGACTTGCCGGTCCCCGTACCGGCCTGCACGAGCGTGAGTCCACCATTGCGCAGCGTCTTGGCCACCTCGGCGGCCATCGTCTGCTGCCCCTCGCGCGGCGCGCCGCCGATACTCGCGACGGCGGTAGCGAGAATCTCGGAGAGGCTCACACGCTCGCGCTGTTCAGCTCGTGGGCCAGCACTCCGTGGGCGCGGCCCCGGATGCGGGTGCCCTCCTCGGTATGTTCGAGTGAGTCGATCTCCCCGTGATCGTGCATCTCAGCAACGAGGTCTCCACGCGTGTAGGGGATCAGGACATCGACATCCACGTCCGGAGCGGGCAGCAGCTCCGCGATGCGCTCACGCAGCTCATCGATGCCCGCGCCCGTGTGGGCAGACACGAGCACGATCCCGGGGAAGGTGGTGCGCAGCGTGAGCGCGGTGGTGGCATCCACGAGGTCGATCTTGTTCGCGACGATGAGTTCGCGCACGTCCCCCGTGATATCGGCCAGCACCTCGTGCACGGCCGCGACCTGGCCCACCGGGTCGGGGTGGGAGGCATCCACGACGTGGCAGATGAGGTCGGCGTCGCCCACCTCTTCCAGGGTGGAGCGGAACGCCTCGACGAGCTCGTGCGGCAGGCGTCGCACGAAACCGACCGTGTCCGCCAGGGTATAGACGCGACCGTCGGGAGTCTCGGCCCTGCGCACCGTCGGATCCAGCGTCGCGAACAGCTGATTTTCCACGAGCACGTCGGCGTCCGTCAGACGATTCAGGATTGAGGATTTGCCGGCGTTCGTATAGCCCGCAATCGCGACCGACGGGATCTGATGCCGCTCGCGGGAGGCGCGCTTGGCGCGACGCGAGGGCGCCATCTGCGCGATCTCACGGCGTAGCTTCGCCATGCGGGTGCGGATCCGCCGTCGGTCCAGTTCGATCTTCGTTTCGCCCGGGCCGCGCGAGCCGATCCCCTCACCGCTCGCGGCGCGCCCACCGGCCTGGCGGGACATCGACTCACCCCAACCACGCAAGCGCGGCAGGAGGTATTCGAGTTGTGCAAGTTCAACCTGCGCCTTGCCCTCTCGAGATTTGGCGTGCTGAGCGAAAATATCGAGGATGAGGGCGGTGCGGTCGATGACCTTCACACCGACGACGTCCTCCAGCCCGCGCCGCTGGGAAGGAGACAGCTCGGAGTCCACGATCACGGTGTCGGCGCCCGCAGAAGCGACGAGATCCGCCAATTCCCGAGCCTTGCCGGACCCGAGGAACGTGGCGGGGTCCGGGTGGTCGCGACGCTGGACGAGCCCGTCGAGCACGACCGAGCCGGCCGTGTCGGCGAGCGCCGCGAGCTCGCGCAGCGACACCCGCGCCGCCTCCGCCGTCGTCGCCGTCGCGAGCCCCACGAGGATGACGCGCTCCAGACGCACCCGCCGGTATTCGACCTGTGAGACATCCTCAAGCTCCGTGGAGAGGCCTCCGACACGCTGCAGTGCGCTACGTTCGGCGGCTTCTAGACGCCCGCCTTCGGATTCGCGTGCGTGACGGTCCAGAGCATCGGCGTGCGATCCGTCCAGATCGTGTGCCCCTCCCGCGTCGACATCGTCGTCGGCGAGCTCGGCGGCACGCACTCGCGCGAGGACGCGCGCGACGAGGTCTTCGGCACTCGGGTCGTTCATGGGCACCTTTCGTTGGTGGGCTGGCTCCGCGCGTCCAGGTTCTCACAGTGGGCGGGAAAAGTCGTCCTCATGTCGGTGTGCCAGGATAGAACCGTGGCCCACTATTTTAGCGCTTCACCCGACTCCGCCGACGCGCGACGGGAGATCGCCGTCACCCTCGCCGGACGGACCGTGGATGTCTACACCTCCGGTGGGGTCTTCTCCCCCGGCCGCCTCGACCTCGGCACCGCGCAGCTCCTTCGCGCCGGTGCGGACCTGCCCGAGACGGGAACGTTCGTCGACGTCGGCTGCGGCTGGGGACCGATCGCGCTCGACATGGCACTCGCCCGTCCAGGCGCGAACGTGTGGGCGGTCGACGTGAACGAGCGGGCCCGCGAGCTTACTGCCGCGAACGCGGAACGGCTCGGATGTCGAGTGCGCGTCGCCGATCCCGGGCAGGCACTGGCCGCGCTCGAGTCAATCGACGTGCTGCGCTCGAACCCGCCGATCCGAATCGGGAAAGGGGCGTTGCACGAGCTCCTCGCCACGTGGCTGCCGCGCCTCGCGCCGGATGGCTATGGCGAGCTCGTCGTGTCAAAAAACCTCGGGGCCGACTCGCTCGCGCGCTGGATCAGCGCGGAGCTCTCTCTTGCTTGCGAGCGCATCGCCTCGCGCAAGGGCTACCGGATTTTGCGCGTGAGTCGCGACGGCGCGGACATCTGACCGGATCCACGCCCCATTCAGATGCCCGACGCCGCGCTCGCCACCAGTGCGAGGACATCGTGCGCGGTGGCCTCCGGCGCGAGCCAGTGCACGCGGGGGTCGGAGCGGAACCACAGCCGCTGCTTGCGCACGAGGCGCAGCGTGCGGCGCGTAATCTCCTCGATGGCCTCCTCCTCGCCAATCTTTCCGTCGGCGTAGGCCGCGGCCTGCGCGTATCCGATCGCCTTCGCGGCCGTCTTACCCCACCCGCCCGCGCGCACGCGCATGGTCTCGTCAACGAGCCCGGCCTCCCACATGGAGCGCGTACGTGCGCGGATTCGCTCCTCCAGCTCCTCAGCCACCTGGGTGCAGCCGACCTGGAGGGCTCGGCGCACGTAGCGCCGCCGGGGCATCGTGGCCGAGAACGGGCGACCGGTCAGCTCGATCACCTCGAGGGCCCGCACCACGCGGCGCGCGTTGGTCGGAGCAATGTTGTGTGCCGCATGCGGGTCGAGGCCCGCGAGTCGCTCGTGCAGGGCCGGCGCACCCAGCCGATCCACGTCGGCGGTGAGACGCGCACGCACCTGCGGGTCCGTCGGTGGGAAGTCGATCTCATCGAGCAGCGCACGCACGTACAGGCCCGAGCCGCCGACCACGATCGGCAGGTGGCCGCGCCCCTCGATGGCGGCGACGTCGGCACGTGCCTCGCGCTGATAGGCGGCGACCGAGGCCTCGTCGGCGGGATCGAGGACATCGATCTGGTGGTGGGCGATCTCCTCGCGTTCGGCGTTCGAGACCTTCGCGGTGCCGATATCCATGCCCCGGTAGAGGGCCATCGCATCCGCGTTCACGATCTCTGCGCCTCGGTAAGCCGGCAGGCCCCCTTCCCAGACCGCCCGGGCCACCGCGAGCGCAAGAGCGCTCTTACCGGTCGCGGTCGCACCGACAATCGCGAGGATCATCGCCGTAGCCTGGGCATCCCGAGTCCGACGGCGTTCGCCGGTTCGCGTGTCTGCGCGGCCTCCCAAGCGTCACCGGCGCGGGTGCGCCGCACCCGGTACGTGCCGCCGGTGAGGGCCGAATCGGCGACGAGGTGGTGGGGTGCGCCGTGCGTGACGGTGGCGGTGACGAAATCTCCCGGCCGGGGTGCCTCGGACCCCGGGCTCACGTGCACGAGCCGGTTATCGGCGGCGCGCCCACTCAGGCGGGCTGTCTCCTTACGGCCACCGCCTTCGGTGATGAGGACCTCAACGTCGGTGCCGACGAGCGCCTCGTTTTCCTCGGTAGAGATCCGCTCCTGCAGGGCGACGAGCCGCTGGTAACGCTCGGAGACCACCTCGGCTGGCACCTGATCGGTCCGTTCGGCAGCCGGAGTGCCCGGCCGCGGCGAGTACTGGAAGGTGTAGGCGGCTGAGAAGCGCGACCGCTCCACGACGTCGAGAGTTGCCTGAAAATCCTCCTCGGTCTCGCCGGGGAAGCCGACGATGATGTCCGTCGTGATGGCGGCGTGCGGCAGGCGCTCGCGCACCTCGGTCAGGATCCGGTCGAACTTCGTGGCGCGGTAGGACCGGCGCATCTGCCGCAGGATGGCGTCCGACCCGGACTGCAGCGGCATATGCAACGAGGGCATGACATTGGGGGTTTCGGCCATCGCATCGATCACGTCACTGGAGAAAGCTGCCGGATGTGGGGAGGTGAACCGCACCCGTTCCAAACCCTCGATCTCGCCGCAGGCGCGCAGCAGCTTCGCGAATGCACCGCGGTCTGCGAATCCGACGCCGTAGGAGTTGACGTTTTGGCCGAGGAGCGTGACCTCAATCGCACCGGAGGCGACGACGGCCTCCACCTCGGCGAGCACATCGCCCGGGCGGCGGTCACGTTCCTTGCCACGCAGCGAGGGGACGATGCAGAACGTGCAGGTGTTGTTACATCCCACCGAGATGGACACCCAGGCGGCGTACGGGTTCTCACGTTTCGTGGGCAGCGTGGAGGGAAAGACCTTCAGCGATTCTTCGATCTCGATAGCCGCTTCCCGGTTGTGGCGGCTGCGCTCGAGCAGCACCGGCAAGACGTCGATGTTGTGGGTCCCGAAGACGACGTCGACCCAGGGTGCCCGCTCGACAATCCGTTCGCGCATTTGCTGGGCGAGGCAGCCGCCGACGGCAATCTGCATGCCGGGCCGTTCCCGCTTCACGGCGGCGAGCTGCCCGAGGTTGCCGAACAGGCGAGAGGCCGCGTTTTCACGCACCGAACAGGTGTTCACGACGACGACGTCGGCTCCCCCGTCACCCGCGTCGGTGGCGCGTGCCGCGGCCTCGGGGACCTCCTCAACGGGCACGTAGCCGGCCTCCACGAGGAGGCCGGCCATGCGCTCGGAGTCGTGCACATTCATTTGGCACCCGAGGGTGCGTACGGAAAAGGTCTGCATCCCTCCGATATTAACTGAGGCCGACGATGTTCCCTTCCTCGTCGAGGTCGATCCGCTCCGCTGCGGGAGAGGAGGACAGGCCCGGCATCGTGCGCATGTTGCCGCAGATCGCGTAGACGTAGCCGGCTCCTGCGGCGAGGCGAACCTCACGCACCGGCAGCCGCCATCCGGTGGGCGCCCCGAGCAGTTTCGGGTCGGCAGACAGCGAGAGGTGTGTCTTGGCCATGACGATCGGCAGATTCCCATAACCGAGGTCGGTGAAACGCGCGAGATCGCGTTTCGCGGCGGGCGCGAAGTCGACACCGTCGGCACCGTAGACGCGCGTCGCGATGGTCTCGATCTTCTCGGCGAGGGAGTCCTCGTCGGCGTACAGGGGGCGGAAGTCGACTTCCACCTCTTCGAGAGCGGTGAGTAGGGCGTCAGCCAGATCGATCGCGCCCTCTCCCCCGTCGGCGACGTGGGTCGACCGTGCCACCTGAGCCCCGGCCTCGCGCGCGATCCTCTCAATTTCAGCGAGTTCGCTCTCGTGATCGGTGGGAAAGACGTTGATGGCAACGACGGGGGCAACACCGAAGGTGCGCACGATGTCGATGTGCTTGACCAGGTTCGCCGCACCGGCGCGCACGTCGTCGATATTCTCTTCGAGCATCTCCTCGGGTAGTGGCTTGCCCGGCACCACGCGGTGACGGCCCGAATGGGTCTTCAGGGCACGCACGGTCACGACGAGGACGGCCGCATCGGGGCGCAGGCCCGACGCGCGGCACTTCACGTTGAAGAAACGTTCGGCCCCCATGTCCGCACCGAAACCCGCCTCGGTGAGCAGGAGGTCACCCATGCGGATTCCGATCCGGTCGGCGACGACGGAGGAGTTGCCGGTTGCGATATTGCCGAACGGCCCCGCGTGCACGAGCACCGGGGTGTTCTCGGTGGTCTGCAACAGGTTCGGGTCAATCGCCTGGCGCAGGATCACGGCCATCGACCCGGCGGCCTTCAGGTCCTCGGCGGTGACCGCCTCGCCGTCGTAGGTGTAGCCGATGACGATGCGGCCAAGCCGCTCGCGCAGGTCCTTCAGGTCGGAGGCGAGCGAGAGAATCACCATCACCTCGGAGGCGGACGTGATATCGAATGAGGACTGGCGCGTGACGCCGTCGCCTCGCGGGCCCAGCCCGATGACGACGTTACGCAGTGCCCGGTCGTTCACATCCAGCACGCGCGGCCAGGTGATCGATCGCGGGTCGATACCCAGCGCGTTGCCGTGATGCAGGTGGTTGTCGATCATCGCGGCGAGGAGGTTGTGCGCGGCGGTGACGGCGTGGAAGTCGCCCGTCAGGTGCAGGTTCAGGTCCTCCATGGGAACGACCTGGGAATAGCCCCCACCGGCGGCGCCGCCCTTGATGCCGAATGTCGGCCCCATGGACGGTTGACGTAGCGCGAGGGTTGCCCTCTTGCCGAGCTTGGCGAGGCCCTGGGCGAGACCCACAGCCGTTGTCGTTTTACCTTCACCGAGCGGCGTAGGCGTCACGGCGGTCACGACCACGTAAGCCCCTCGTGACTCACGATCCCGCACGGCCTGCGGCGGGACCTTCGCCACGTTCTTGCCGTAGGGCACGATCCGTTCGGGGTCGAGTCCGCACTCCTCGGCGATCTCCTTGAGGGGCTTCAGGGTAGCGGCGCGGGCAATCTCAAGATCAGAGAGCATCGGGAACCTTTCACTTCATTGTGTCTTCCACATTAGACCGATTCCCCATCGCGCTTCGAGCACTACGCTAAGCAATGCCGTATTGGACTTTGTACACCAATCGTGTCCCAATTGTGACCGGGGCCTCGTGACTGGCGTCACCTCCTGGGGTACTGTCGGCCCATGACTGCCACGCCACTCGTCGCTTTGAGAGACGTCAACAAGCACTTCGGTGACCTGCACGTCCTCAAAGACATCACCCTCGCCATCGACCCGGGTGAGGTCGTCGTCGTGATCGGTCCCTCGGGTTCCGGTAAGTCGACCCTGTGCCGCGCCATCAACCGGCTGGAGACTATCGATTCGGGGACGATCGAGATCGACGGCGAGCGCCTGCCCGAGGAGGGCAAAGACCTCGCGCGGCTTCGCGCGAAGGTTGGCATGGTGTTCCAATCCTTCAACCTGTTTGCTCACAAGAGCGTCCTCGAGAACGTCATGCTCGGGCCGGTGAAGGTTCGCAAGATGAAGAAGGCCGACGCCAAGGCACAAGCGATGGATCTTCTCGACCGCGTGGGCGTGGCCAACCAGGCACACAAACTGCCCGCGCAACTGTCCGGCGGCCAGCAGCAGCGGGTCGCCATCGCGCGCTCCCTCGCCATGGATCCGAAGGTCATGCTCTTTGATGAGCCCACCTCGGCGCTGGACCCCGAAATGATCAACGAGGTTCTGGATGTCATGACGGACCTGGCGTCCGCGGGCATGACGATGATCGTGGTCACCCACGAGATGGGTTTCGCCCGGAAGGCCGCCGACCGCGTGGTGTTCATGGCCGACGGCGCGATCGTGGAGCGCGCCGACCCCCACACCTTCTTCACGAATCCGACAACCGAGCGGGCGAAGGACTTCCTGTCCAAGCTCATCACCCATTAAAAGGAGCAGACCTATGAGACTGACGATTGTGGCCGGCCTCGCGGCGGCCAGCCTCGCCCTAGCCGGATGCGGCGGAGGAAACGACGGTGGCGACGGCGCGGACAGCGGCGAAAACGGTGAAGGCATCACCGTTGGTATCAAGTTCGACCAGCCGGGCCTCGGCTTAAAAGAGGGGGCTGAGTATCACGGCTTCGACGTCGACGTCGCCCGCTATGTCGCGGAGAAGCTCGGCTACTCCGAGGACCAGATCACCTGGGTCGAGTCCGTGTCCGCGCAGCGCGAAAACATGATCGAGAACGGCCAGGTCGACATGATTGTCGCCACCTACTCGATCACCGACTCGCGCAAGGAGCGCGTCTCCTTCGCCGGCCCCTATCTGGTCGCGGGCCAGGGCCTGCTCGTGCAGGACGCGACGGCGGACATCACCGGGCCCGAGACCCTCGACGGTAAGAAGTTGTGTTCGGTCGCTGGTTCCACTCCGGCCGAACGCATCAAGGAAGAGTACGCAGCGGGTGTCCAGTTGCAGGAGGCCCAAGGCTACTCCGAATGCGTGGAGCTACTTGCCTCAGGCACCGTGGATGCCGTCACCACCGACGACTCGATTCTTGCGGGCTTTGCCGCCCAGGAGCAATACGCCGGGAAGCTGAAGCTCGTCGGTGAGCCCTTCTCTGAGGAGAACTACGGCATCGGCGTGAAGAAGGACTCCGAGATGTGCGAAAAGGTCAATGAGGCCCTCACCTCGATGATCGAGGACGGCAGCTGGGAGACTTTCTTGAAGGACTCCCTCGGTGAGGCCTACACGCCGAATCCGGATCAGAATCCCCCCACGCCGGGCGGAAACTGCTCATAAATCGGCTCGGAGAGGAGGGAGATCCCGTGAGCGAACTGCTCAGCCAGTACGACGTGCTTGGCGCGTTCCTGGTCAATATCCAGTTGACGCTGGCCTCGGCGATATGCGCGCTCGTGCTCGGCACGGTCCTCGCTGTTCTGCGGATCTCCCCCTCTCCGGCTCTCCGGTTTGCCGGCACCACCTACGTCACACTCGTGCGCAATACCCCGCTCACCCTCATCATCTTCGGGTGCTGGATGGTCTTGTGGGGCCAGCTCGGTGTCAATGTCAGTGATGACCTGGCACGCAACAACTTTTGGATGGCCGTCATCGGCCTGTCGTTGTACACCTCCGCGTTCGTGTGTGAATCGCTGCGCTCCGGGTTTAACACCATTCCCGTCGGCCAGTCCGAGGCCGCCCGCTCGATCGGCCTCAACTTCGCGCAGAGCGTGCAGCTCGTCATCCTGCCGCAGGCTTTCCGCGGCGCCATCGCCCCCCTCGGTAATACCCTCATCGCGTTGACGAAGAACACGACGGTCGCCGCTGCCGCCTCGGTTTTGCAAGCTTCTACCGTGATGCAGCAAATGATCGAGTTTTCTCCCGACCAGGGACTCGCGATCTTTCTCGTCATCGCGCTCGGCTTCGTCGTCATCGTGTTCCCGATGGGCCTGCTCTTCACGTTCCTCTCTCGGCGATTGGCGGTGTCTCGATGAACGAGCTTTTCGACGTTCCCGGTCCGCGAGGCCGGCGCACACTCGCGATCATTAACGCGCTCGGACTCGCCATCATCCTTGCGATCACAGGGATCATCGTGTGGATCCTCGTGGCCAAGGGGCAGCTGTCGACAGCCCGCTGGACGCCCTTCCTCACATCCTCCGTTTGGTCCAACTACCTGATCCCAGGCCTTGTCGCCACCCTGAAGGCGGCCGGCATCGCGATCGTTACCTCGAACGCCCTCGGGATCCTCCTCGGGGTGGGCCGCCTATCGGCAATTGCCCCGATCCGTTGGGTGAGCGGCATCATCGTCGAGTTTTTCCGGGCCGTGCCCGTGCTCGTGATGATGATCTTCTTCTACTTCGCCCTGTCCCATCTCGCGCTGTCCTCCGAGAGTTTCGACTCCCAACACGCTCCGTTTCTGGGCGTCGTGCTCGGCCTCACCCTCTACAACGGATCGGTCATCGCGGAGCTCGTACGCTCCGGGGTGCACAACCTTCCGGCGGGCCAGCGCGAAGCGGGCCTCGCGATTGGCCTTCGGCACAGCCAACTTCTCCGCTCGGTGCTCCTGCCCCAGGCGCTCGTCTCGATGATGCCGGCGATGGTCTCCCAGCTCGTGGTGATCTTGAAGGACACCGCCCTCGGGTTCATCATCGCCTACCCCGAACTGCTACGGCAGGCGCGGCTCGTGGGGACGAGCCAGGGCAACCTGCTCGCCTCGCTCATCGTTGCGGCCCTCATGTTCATCGTGGTGAACACGGCCCTCTCCTACGCGGCGGACGTGCTTTCGCGCCGTCTCTCCGCGCGGACCGGGGGTCAATCCGAGGAGGTTGCCCAGGCCGCCCTCGTGGTTGACGCGGACTGAGGTCCGAATCCCCCGCGAAACGTTCGTGCCGCGGCAGCACAGGCGCTGAGCGCCGCTCCCGCCGCCGCGGTGGCAACGCCCTAGGAGTCGCTAAGCGCCTCGCGGATGACCCGGTAGGTGATCTCGGCGTCGAAACCCTTGCGTCCGAGCACACCGGCGAGCCGGCGCTGGCGCGTGGCACGCGGTACCCGCGCCATCGAGGCGAGACGTAACTTCTTTGCGACGACGGCCCGCGCCGCCTCGAGCTCGTCCTCGGCATCGATCTGTGCCAGGGCGGCCTCGGCGGTCGTACCCGTGATTCCCTTCGCGGCCAGCTCGTGGGCGATCGCGCGGCGGGCGAGCTGGCGCTCGCGGTGCCTCGTGCGTACCAGTGCGGCCGCGTAGGCGGCGTCATCGATCAGCCCGACCGCTTCGAGCCGATCGAGCACCCGGTCTGCCACATCTGCCTCGACGTCGCGCTTCAGCATGGCCTCACGTACCTGGCTACGGGTAGCCGGGGCCCGGTCCAGCCGGTTCAGAGCGATCGTCCGAGCCGCCTCGATGGCGGGCCAGTCCTCGTCAACGCCGGGGACCTGGTATTCCCCCATCGTGTTAGGCCTTGGCCGGGACGTCCTCGGCGCTCTCGGGCTCCGTGATGATCCCGAGGGTCGTGAGGATCTTGTGTTCGATCTCGGCCGCGAGTTCGGGGTTGTCCTTCAAGAAGCGGCGCACGTTCTCCTTGCCCTGGCCCAGCTGGTCGCCATCGTAGGTGAACCAGGAACCGGACTTGCGGACGATCCCGTTGTCGACGCCGAGGTCAATGAGGCTACCTTCGCGCGAGATCCCTTGGCCGTAGAGGATGTCGAACTCGGCCTGCTTGAAGGGCGGAGCCATCTTGTTCTTGACGATCTTCACCTTCGTTCGGTTACCGACCGGTTCCGAACCTTCCTTCAGGGTCTCGATACGACGCACATCCATGCGGACCGAGGAATAGAACTTCAGGGCCTTGCCGCCCGTGGTGGTCTCTGGGGAGCCGAAGAAGACGCCGATCTTCTCACGCAGCTGATTGATGAAAATCGCGGTGGTACCCGACGCCGAGAGAGCGCCGGTAATCTTACGCAGCGCCTGACTCATGAGGCGGGCCTGCAACCCGACGTGGGAGTCCCCCATCTCGCCGTCGATCTCTGCCTTCGGCACGAGGGCGGCGACCGAGTCGATCACGATGATGTCGAGGGCACCCGAGCGGATCAGCATGTCGGTGATTTCGAGGGCCTGTTCGCCGGTGTCCGGCTGAGAAACGAGCAGGGCGTCGGTGTCCACGCCGAGACGCTTCGCGTATTCCGGGTCGAGGGCGTGCTCGGCGTCGATGAAGGCGGCGACGCCGCCGTTCTTCTGCGCGGAGGCAACGGCGTGCAGGGCCACCGTGGTCTTACCGGAGGATTCAGGGCCGTAGATCTCGACGACCCGCCCACGCGGCAGGCCGCCAATGCCGAGGGCGACGTCGAGTGCGACGGAGCCGGTCGGGATCACAGAGACGGGTGGGCGTGTGTCATCCCCCAGGCGCATCACCGAGCCCTTACCGAAATTCTTATCAATCTGCGCGAGCGCCGCTTCCAGCGCCTTCGAGCGATCAGCTTGAGCTGCAGCCATGGGGGTCCTTTCTCCATCCGGCTCTCCGCCGGTGTCCAATGCTGGTCTCGGAAGGGGCCGCCCTCTCCGAGCGGTCCCGGAACCCAACGTATGCCCGACCACCGACATCATCGCGGGGCTATCCACAGCCCCGGCGGTTCCGGACGTCACTATACCCCGAACAGGTGTTCGATCTTAGGTGTGCTTTCGGCGTGTCGAGCGGTGATACCAGCGCACGTCCTCGCCCGCGTCCATCTCCGTACAGAACGCTGCCCAGACGGCGTCGACGTCCTCGCCGTCCTCCAGCGCCTGGTTCACAGTGCGTCCGCCGAGGCCGGGCAGGGCGAGATCGGCGGCAAGAGAGGAACCGTAGGCCGCGCCGAAGCAGGCGGTGAGGGCCTCGGCAAGTTCCGAGCGGCGCACGTCAGGCGCGCGGCATCGCGAGGTCGTCCGGAACCGTGTCCGGAACGACGACGAGGGCCGCCTGTTCGGCGGCGTTGACGCGCAGCGCCACGTCCTTCAGGAAGTGGGACAGCGGGATGGCGAGGGCCGCACAGATGGCGGAGAGCAGTTCGCTGGAGGCTTCCTTCTGGCCGCGCTCCACCTCGGAGAGATAGCCGAGGGAGACCTGGGCGGCCGATGAGACCTCCCGCAGGGTCCGGCCTTGGTCGAGCCGGATCTCACGCAGCACAGAGCCGATGACCTCGCGCAGCACGATCGGCTCGGGCCGCGGCGGGCGCGGCTGCGGCCGCGTGGAGGTGCGCGGGCGAGTACGGAAACCCGGGTGGGTGGAATTCTTCATCACATCTATACCTAACACACGCGGGCCCGAATTTGTTCCCGAGGCCCACAACCGGATCGGTGCGATGCCCCTCTGGGCGCCCGCGGCCACCGGCGCGGATAGCGGCGTGCCGGTCTCGGCACGCCGGGACGGAGGGCGGGCAACGGGCCGTACGCCCCGGCGTGCCGCCGAGTACCGGGCAGCGGTACCACTGCGCGGCCCCTTGCGGGCGGCGCCAAACGCCCGCCGCCTCGAAGGTTAGCGGGAATTGGCGCCCGTTCTCAAGCAGTGACGGGTGAGACTGTCCGGTATCGCGGGCACAGGGCCCGCAGCCACCGGCGCGGGGCGCTAGCTGGGCGACTCGAGCTGTTCTCCCAGGCTCGCCACGAGGTCGAGGGCGGCACCGGCAGAGATGGTCCGCACCCGCTCGCGGTCCCCCTCGATCGTCAATTCGCGCACGAGCAGGTGGTGGCCGCGGGCGGCCGCGACGAAGACGGTGCCCGCCTCCTTGCCCCACGCGGAGCCCGGCCCCGCGACACCCGTCGTCGCGAGCCCGAACTCGGCGCCAAGCACCCGTGCCGCGCCTCGGGCGAGCTGGGCCGCCACCTGCGGGTGCACGGGCCCGTGCCGGGCCAGCAGCGATTTGTCCACGCCGAGGACCTGCCACTTGATGTCGGTCGCGTAGCAGACGACGCCGCCGCGCAGGATCTCGGATATGCCCGGCACGCTCGCGAGGCTCGACGTGACGAGGCCCGCGGTCAGCGATTCGGCGCACCCGAGGGTCGTGCCCTTCAGCGCCGTCGCGACGTGGTGGGCCTTAGCGGTGAGATCACTCATGCGCGATCCGGTAGGCGTCCACGCAGTACTGCACCCCCGTGAGGACGGTGATCGCGAGCGCCACGTACATGATGACGTGGGCGATGGTGACGACGACGTCGGCCGTCGCCTGGCCGACGAATCCGTGCCACGGGATGAGGAGCAGCCAGATAAAGAGCATCTGGGTGACGGTCTTGAGCTTGCCGCCCTTCGAGGCGGCCATCACCTGGCGGCGGATCATCACGAAACGCAGGGCCGTGATGCCGAGCTCGCGGATGAGGATCAGGATTGTGACCCACCAGGGCACGAAATGCGCGGCGGACAGGAGGACGAGGGCCGCCCCGACGAGCGCCTTGTCCGCGATCGGGTCGGCGATCCGCCCGAAGTCCGTTTCGAGGTTGCGCGAGCGCGCGAGGTGGCCGTCCAGTTGATCGGTTGCCGCCGCGACCATAAACACGAGGGTGGCGGCAATCCGGTTGCCCGTCCCCCCGGCGAGGTAGAGCCAGATGAAGACGGGCACGAGAGCAATGCGCCCGAGCGTGAGGGCGTTCGGGAGGTTCACATTCACCGACCGGTGAGCTGCCATGCGTCTTCATCACCTTCCGGGGCGTCGACGCTCTCCTCGACGTCCTCGCCGCGCAGCATGGCGAGCACGGAGTTGAGCTCTTCGGGGGGTACGAGGACATCGCGGGCCTTCGAGCCCTCTGACGGCCCGACGACGTCGCGCGATTCGAGCAGGTCCATGAGGCGACCCGCCTTCGCGAAACCGACCCGCAGTTTGCGCTGCAACATCGAGGTGGAGCCGAAATTCGACGTGATGACGAGCTCGGCGGCCTGCAGCAGCAGGTCGAGATCGTCACCGATGTCCTCATCGATCGTCCGTTTCGGGGCCGCCTCGATCACGTCCTCGCGGTAGACGGGCTCCATCTGCGCCTTCACGTGGTCGACGACGCGCCGGATCTCCGATTCCGTGACCCACGCGCCCTGCACGCGCATCGGTTTCGCCTTGCCGGACGGGTGGAACAGGGCGTCGCCCTGCCCGATGAGTTTCTCCGCGCCGGGCGAGTCCAGGATGACGCGCGAGTCGGCCAGCGACGACGTCGCGAAGGCGAGCCGGGAGGGCACGTTCGCCTTGATGAGGCCCGTGACAACGTCGACTGAGGGCCGCTGGGTGGCGAGCACCAGGTGGATGCCGGCGGCGCGTGCGAGCTGCGTGATGCGCTGGATCGAGGCCTCGACATCGCGGGCGGCCACCATCATGAGGTCGGCGAGCTCGTCCACGATGACCAGGAGATAGGGATAGGGCGTGAGTGTGCGCTCCGAGCCGGGCGGCGGCTTCACCGCCCCGGAGCGGACCGCCGCGTTGAACTCGTCGATGTGCTTGTAACCGAAGCTCGCGAGGTCGTCATAGCGCATGTCCATCTCGCGCACGACCCATTCCAGGGCCTCGGCGGCCTTCTTCGGGTTCGTGATAATCGGCGTGATGAGGTGCGGGATGCCCTGGTAGATGGTGAGCTCCACCCGCTTCGGATCCACGAGCACCATGCGCACCTCCTCGGGGGTGGCACGCATCATGATGGTCGTGATCATCGAGTTCACGAAGGAGGACTTACCGGAGCCGGTCGCACCCGCCACGAGCAGGTGGGGCATCTTCGCGAGGTTCGCGACCACGTAGCCGCCTTCGACGTCCTTCCCGACGCCGACGACGAGCGGGTGGGTCGAGCGGCGCGCCACGGACGAGCGCAAGACATCGCCGAGCGCGACCGTTTCGCGGTCATCGTTCGGGATTTCGATACCGATCGCGGACTTGCCCGGGATCGGCGAGAGGATCCGCACGTCCGCCGAGGCGACCGCGTAGGCGATGTCCTTGGCCATGCGGGTCACCCGGTCGACCTTGGTGCCCGTGCCAAGTTCCACCTCGTAGCGCGTGACGGTGGGTCCGCGCGAAAAGCCGGTCACTTGGGCGTCGATGGAGAACTCGTCGAAGACCTGGGTGAGGCGCTCAACGACGCGGTCGTTCACTGCCGAACGCACCTTGTGCGGCGCTCCCTTGGTCAGCATGTCATCGCCCGGCAGCTCGTAGATGATGTCCGCCCCCAGGGTGAGCTGTTCGGCCCGCTCCGGCAGGGGTGTGATCTCGGGTGCTTCCAGGACCGCGGTCTCAGGTTCGAGCGGCGTGCCCTCTTCCTCATGCTCCTGCGCGTCGAAGACGTCGGTGGCCTCGGCGGGGCTCGCCTTCCGGGGTCTGCGTGCCCGCTTGTTCTTCGGTGGCGCGTCCGTCTCGGCTGCCTGGCGGAATGCCTCATCGCCGTCGTAACTCTCCTGGCGTTTGCGCGCCCGCTTGCGCAGCGCCGTCGTGCCGTCGGACTCCGAGAACCGCCTACTCCTGAAGAATTCGGGGATCGCGGCGAGCGGAGTCGCGGTCAGCGACATGATCGAGACGCCGAGGAGCACGATGAGCAGCGGAACCGCCGCGTAGGCGGTGAACAGGATCGACAGCGGCTCACCAAACACCCAGCCCACAATGCCGCCGGCGGACTCGACGCCCGCGAAGTCAGCCCGCAGGTGGGGGCGTCCGCGGAAGATGTGGATGAGACCCGCAACGCAGCCGAGCAGGACGGTCAGCGCGATCGTGACACGACCGTTGGCCGCGACGCGTTCTGGGTGGGCGATCAGGCGGATGGCGAGCACCACAAAGACCACCGGGAGCAGAACGGACAGGAGCCCGACCGCGCCCGCCGACGCGTGGTGCAAGACGGCGCCGGCCGCCCCCGAAAGGGAGAACCACTCGCGGATCGCGACGACGATCGCGAGACACAAGAGGGCGACGGCGAGCCCGTCCTTACGGGTGGCTTCAGCATTCATGATGTCTCGACGTTACCCCGAGATGGGCTTCGATCCCGACTCGAGGGCCAGGAAGTCGTCGATTTCGCGACGGGTTGGGCAGGTGGCCGGCCCGACCCTTGTGGCAGCGATACCCGCAGCCGCGTTCGCACGGCGGATGGCGGCCCGCAGGTCGAGCCCCTCCATCAGGGAGGCGGCGACGACGCCGGTGTGGGCGTCGCCCGACCCGGTCGTATCCGCGACCTCGATCTCGAAGGCCGGCACGCGCGCAGGGATCTCTCCCTCGCGTGGCTGCACCCAGCAGCCCTCGGAACCCGCGCGGACGAGGACGGCACACTGTTCAGAGACGAGCGAGCGCAACGCCGCGAATCGTTCCGAGACCCCTGTGATCTCCTGGACGAGTCCTGCCTCGCGGCGATTGAGGCTGAGGAGGTCGCAGCGTCGCAGCACGGCGGTCAGGACGTCGAGGTCGATCTCATCGACGATGGGGCCCGTGTCGACGACGAGGGTGACGCCGTTCGGAAGGTCCGCTGCGAAACGCGAGACGACGGGCGCGCTCATCGGATAGGCCAGGTCGTAGCCGGAGACGTAGACGACGTCTCCGGGTTCCACTGTGAGGTCTTCGAATTCGTCGTGGCTTGGTTCGGCCTCCACGCCGAGGGTCGTGATGAACGTGCGTTCGCCGTCGGGCTCGCGCAGGGTTAGGCACAGGCCCGTGTCCCCCACGAGCGTTTCTCCCACGTGTTCGATCCCCTCGCTCTCCAGCTCGTAGCGCACCTGGGCGCTGTTCGCGCCGGTGCCGAGCGGGGAGGCCAGGCAGGTTTCGATCCCCTGGCGGGCCACCGCGGAGACGACGTTGAAGCCGCCACCGACTAGGGCTCCCGCGCTGTGGGCGATGACGTCCCCGCCGCGGACCGGGAAGTGTGGAAGGTTCATCGGCAGGTCGAGCACACACGAGCCCGTGGAGATGAACCGACTCACGCCTGCACCACCACCGGGATGATCATCGGGCGGCGCCGCAGCCGCTTGGAAACGTACTGGCCGAGGACGCGGCGCATGACGCGCTGCAGCTCATGCGGATCGCTCTTGCCCTCGCGCAGGGCTTGGGCAAGTGCTTCCTCGACCCGCGGCTGAACGGCATCGAAGGCCTCATCCCCTTCGGCCATGCCGCGCGCCTGGATGTGCGGGCCCGCCACGATCTGACGGTCGCGGGTATCGACGACCGCGAAGATCGAGATGAAGCCCTCCTCGGCGAGGATGCGCCGGTCCTTCAGTTCGGACTCGGTAATCTCCCCGACCGAGGAGCCGTCCACGAAGACGAGGCCGCACGGCACCGCGCCGACGATCCGGGCGGTGCGGTCCTTCAGGTCGACGACGACCCCGTCCTCGGCGAGGATCACATCCTTTGGGTCGACGCCCGTCTGCACGGCGAGCGCGCCGTTTGCCACGAGGTGGCGGATCTCGCCGTGGATCGGCATCACGTTGTCGGGCTTCACGACGTTGTAGCAGTACAGGAGCTCCCCCGCCGAGGCGTGGCCCGAGACGTGGACGCGCGCCACGCCCTGGTGCACGACCTTCGCACCCAGGCGCATCAGGCCGTTGATGACCCGGTAGACGGAGTTCTCGTTTCCGGGAATCAGGGAGGAGGCGAAGATCACGGTGTCACCCGGGCCGATCGCGATCTTGTGCGAGCGGTTCGCCATGCGGGCGAGGGCCGCCATGGGTTCACCCTGGGAGCCGGTCGCGATGAGCACCGTCTTGTCATCCGGCAAAGACTCGAGGTCCTTCGGGTTGACGAGCACGCCATCGGGCACGGTGAGGAAACCCCGCTCGCGCGCGATCGTCATATTGCGCACCATCGAGCGGCCGACGAGCGCCGCCTTGCGGCCGTGTTTGGCGGCTGCGTTCAGTACCTGCTGGATCCGGTGGATGTGGGAGGCGAAGGAGGCGACGACGATTTTTCCGGGCGCCTCGGCGAACACCGAGTCGATGACGGGGCCGATCTCGCGCTCGTGGGTCGTGAAACCCGGAACCTCGGCGTTGGTGGAATCCACCATGAAGAGGTCGACGCCTTCATCTCCAAACAGGGCAAAGGACTGCAGATCCGTGATGCGCCCGTCCAGGGGCAGCTGATCCATCTTGAAGTCGCCCGTGTGCAACACGGTGCCGGCCTTCGTGCGCATGAAGAGCGCGAGCGCATCGGGGATCGAGTGGTTGACGGCCACGAATTCGCATTCGAAGGGGCCTAGCTGTTCGACGTCTCCCTCACTCACCTTCACGGTGACGGGCTGGATGCGATGCTCGGCGAGCTTCGCCTCGATGAAGGCAAGCGTCAGGGTCGAGCCGATCAGCGGAATGTCGGGGCGCTGCTTTAACAGGTAGGGCACCGCGCCGATGTGGTCCTCGTGCCCGTGGGTCAGCACGATCGCGACGACGTCGTCGAGACGACCATCGAGGTAGCTGAAATCCGGGAGGATCAGATCCACGCCGGGCTGGTCGTCGTCGGGAAAGAGCACCCCACAGTCGACGATGAGTAGGCGCCCATTCAGTTCGAAGACCGTCATGTTGCGCCCCACCTCGCCGAGACCGCCGAGCGGCACGATCCGGAGGGTGTCCTTTTTCAGGGCTGGGGGTTTGGGCAAATCTGAGGCAATCACGCCTCCGATTGTGCCAGGTCAGCCCCTGCTAGAGATAACCGAGGCGCTCCATGGCGCGGCGCAGGGTCGCCACCTGCTCGCTCGTGGCCGCAACGAGGGGTAGCCGAAGGCTCGCACTGGGAAGCACTCCCTGCAGATGCAGGGCTGTCTTTGCGAGCACGGCCCCCTGGCCCGTGCCCATGATCGCGTCCACGAGGGGCTCGAGGTCGGCGTGGATCTGAGCGGCCCGCTCCATGTCGGAACAGCGCACGGCCTCGACCATGTCCCGGTAGCGGTCGGCGGCGACGTGCGCCACCACAGAAACGAACCCGGCTCCCCCGTAGGACAGAAACGCGAGGTTCAAGGCGTCGTCCCCCGAGTAGGCCTCCGTACCGGTGCGTCGCGCCCGCGCGATCCCCGCGGGGACGTTACCGGTCGCATCCTTGTAGGCGACGATACCGGCACCCTCGAGAAGCTCTTCGGCCTCGCGCTCAACCGCAACGCCGGTGCGCCCCGGGATGTCGTAGACCATGACGGGAACACCGCCGGCGTCTGCGACCGCGCGGATGTGTGCGGCGATGCCGCGTTGGGAGGGTTTCGAGTAGTAGGGGGTGACGACGAGCAGGGAGTCCGCCCCCGCTTCCACGGATTTCTCCGCGATCCGACAGGCGTGATCCGTGTGGTTGGAGCCCGCACCCGCCATGATCGGGACACGCCCCTCCACGGCCTCGGCGACGGCACGGATCAGGTCGACCTTCTCCTGCGTGTGCGTGGTGGGAGCCTCGCCCGTCGTACCCGACAGGAGCAACCCATCGGAACCGAGGTCCACGAGGTGGCGGGCCACCTTCTGGGCCAGCTCCAGATCGAGACCGCCCTCCTCGGTGAAGGGCGTGACCATCGCGGGGATCACCGTGCCAAATGTTGCGCTCATACCCTCACCTTAAACCCTCACGTCGAGACCCAGGCCACACGCCCGGCTGGCGGACGACGCTGTTAGGGTGAACCCATGCCCGATTTCGCCGTTCGTCCAGCCGTGCCCTCCGATGCCGACGCCATCTGGGCGATCCAACGTTCAGTGCTCAGTGAGGACCTGGCGGCGGGGCTCGGTGGGTCCCTGCCCGCTCAGGCCCGCGAGCGCATCGAGGCGACGGACGGCGCGAGCACGTGGCGCGAAACCCTGGCCCACATACCCGCGGGTGGACTCGTCGTCGTCGCGACCCGTAACGAGCGGGTAGTCGGCTACGCCGCCCTCACGCCCCTCGCCCAGCCGGTCTCCCCGACCGGGGGCGAGGTGACGATCGATGCGGAAATCTCGGCACTTGACGTCCGGGCCGCCGACCAGCGTCAGGGGCACGGCTCGCGCCTGTTGGCCGCACTCATGGAGGGAGCCAGCGCGCTCGAGCACCGGGGCGTACTCGCCTGGACGGTCGCTGCCCAAGAGGCCCGCATCCGGTTCCTCACCTCCGCGGGCTTCGCCCCGCTCGGAGTGAAACGCACCCTCGAACTGGACGTCGAGCAGGTGGCGTTCTACACCGCTACGGCGTGAGCCCAATCGGCCAGACCTTGAGCATCGGGGTGCTGGCTGACGTGCAGATGAGGCTCGGGTACTCCACGAAGTCCCAGGCCTCGCCCTGGGGCGGCCGCACGACGAGCCCACCCACGTGCTGCGGCGCGCAGTCGGTCCCGTAGCGGTCCGGATCGCGGATCTCAAGCATGATGACGCTCTCCTCCCCGGGACCGAGCGTGACCTGCTCGATTAGGCCGGGCTGCTGCTCCGCCCACGCGCCGATGGGCTGCGCGCGCTCGTCACGTGCGAATGCCACGGTGGCATAGCCCTTCAGGGTGCAGGTGTGGATGCCCGCGTTCGTGACCCGCAGCTGCAGGGGCGCCTCTCCGTGGATCGCATAACTGAGGTCGCTCGCGACGCACGGGCTCACGCCACTGGGCGGAGGCGGACTTGGCAGTGGCGTAGGCGCGCAGCCCGCTGTGGCGAGGACGGCGAGGGCGCGATAGTTCACATCATTCAGCCTAGACCCAGTGCCAGAATCGCCAGGCGCGGATCTGAGCGTGTCTCTGACGGTATCCCGGTACATCCTTGACCGGGATTGGCTGTGCACGCGTCACCTTCGGCCGTCTGAGCGGCCCGCCCCGTGGTCTGTTGCCGCGTGTCGCGCGTTGGCGCTCCTATACCGCCGCGGACCTGCCGGGTGGCTAGCGCGTGAGCCCGAGGACCACCTCGAGCCCGACGGTGAGACCCTCGAGTTCACCGACGCGGCGCACGGCATGGAGCACGCCGGGCATAAAGGAGCTGCGGTCGAAAGAGTCAGCCCGGATCGTGAGGGTCTCCCCCGCGTTACCGAGCAGGACCTCCTGGTGGGCGGTGAGCCCGCGCAGGCGCACGGCATGGACCGGCACCCCCTCCACGCGAGCGCCGCGCGAACCGTCCGGGTCCGTCTGCGTGGCGTCCGGCATGGGCCGCCCCTCGCGGGCCGCGGCGATTGCGCGCGCGGTGGCGTGCGCGGTGCCCGAGGGGGCGTCGACCTTGTCCGGGTGGTGCATCTCGATGATTTCAGTGGACTCGAAGTAGGGAGCCGCGCTCGCGGCCAGGTGCATCATGAGGACCGCGGAAATCGAGAAGTTCGGGGCAATCACGACGTTGCGCCCGGCCTGTCGGGCGAGTTCTGCTACCTCGTCGTAGCCGGCCTCATCCCAGCCGGTCGTCCCAACGACGACGTGCGCGCCAGCCCGCAGCGCCTCGGCGACGACGGAGCGGGTCACGCTCGGGACGGTGAAGTCGACGACGACGTCCGCCCCTCGCGCCCCCTCGAATACCGAATCGTCCGCATCAAGGCGCGCACACAGTTCAAGATCTTCGGCATCGTCGACCGCCTGACAAACGGCGCTTCCCATGCGGCCGGCAGCCCCTACCACAGCAATCTTCATACCGGCCACGCTAGCACCTCGCGCATTCGAGGCGGTGAGCGCTCCGGGCGGACACGACAGCGGCCGGGCACTGGGCCCGGCCGCTGGTCACTGGAGGTTAGTCGTTCTCGGTGTCGCGGCGACGACGGCGGGTGCGCTGACGCGGGCGGCGCTCACGACGCTCGCGGCGCTCCGGCCGCTCCTCGGATTCACGCTCGGAACGCTCCTCGCGGTCCTCGCCTTCGTCTTCGTTCTCGTCCTCGACGATGGCGTGCAGCGAAAGCTTGCCGCGATCATCGATTTCGGCGAGTTCCACCTGGACCTTCGAACCCACGGGCAGGACGTCGTCGACGTTCTCGACGCGCTTGCCACCGACCAGGCGGCGGATCTGCGAGATGTGCAGCAGGCCGTCCTTGCCGGGGGTGAGCGAGACGAACGCACCGAAGGTGGTGGTCTTAACGACCGTACCGACGAACCGCTCGCCTACCTCGGGCATCTGCGGGTTCGCGATCGCGTTGACGGCCTGGCGAGCCGCCTCCGCGGACGGGCCGTCGGTCGCGCCGATGTAGACGGTGCCGTCGTCCTCGATGGATAGGTCGGCGCCCGTGTCCTCCTGGATCTGGTTGATCATCTTGCCCTTGGGGCCGATGACCTCACCGATCTTGTCGACGGGGATCTTGACCGCGATGACGCGCGGCGCGGTTGCCGCCATCTCGTCGGGCGAATCGATCGCTTCGTTCATCACATCGAGGATGTGCAGGCGCGCGTCGCGGGCCTGGGACAGAGCCTTGGCGAGTTCCTCCGAGGGGATCCCGTCGAGCTTCGTGTCCAGCTGGATGGCGGTCACGAACTCACGAGTGCCCGCGACCTTGAAGTCCATATCGCCGAAGGCATCTTCTGCGCCCAGGATGTCGGTGAGCGCCGCGTAGCGGGTCTCGCCATCCACCTGGTCGGACATGAGGCCCATCGCGATACCGGCGACGGGGGCGCGCAGCGGCACGCCGGCCTGCAGCAGCGAGAGCGTGGAGGCGCACACGGAACCCATCGAGGTGGACCCGTTTGACCCGAGGGCCTCGGAGACCTGACGAATTGCGTAGGGGAACTCCTCGCGGGTCGGCAGGACGGGCAGCAGGGCCCGCTCGGCGAGCGCGCCGTGTCCGATCTCGCGCCGTTTCGGCGACCCGACGCGCCCGGTTTCACCGGTCGAGTAGGGCGGGAAGTTGTAGTTGTGCATGTAGCGCTTCGACGTGATCGGCGACAGCGAGTCGATCTGCTGTTCCATCCGCAGCATGTTCAGCGTGGTGACGCCCAGAATCTGGGTTTCGCCGCGCTCGAAGATCGCGGAGCCGTGCACGCGCGGTAGCACCTCGACTTCGGCGGACAGCGTCCGGATGTCCTTCAAGCCGCGCCCGTCCATGCGCACTCCCTCGGTGAGGACGCGCTCGCGCACGAGGGACTTCGTCAGCGCGCGGTAGGCGGCAGACAGTTCCTTTTCCCGGCCCTCGAACTCTTCAGCGAGGTCCTCCAGGAGGCTGGCCTTGATCTCATCCAGGCGCGCCTCGCGCTCCTGCTTACCGGCGATCTGGATCGCCTCGGCGAGGTCCTTCTTCGCGGCCTTCTCGACCGCGGCGTAGGCGTCGTCTTCAAAGTCGGGGAAGAGCGGGAATTCGGCGGTCGGCTTGGCGGCCTTCTCCGCGATCACCTGCTGGGCCTCACACAGCGCCTTGATGAAGGGCTTGGAAGCCTCGAGGCCTTCGGCAACGACCTCTTCGGTCGGGGCGGTGGCGCCCTGGTTCTTCACGAGATCCCATACGCCGGTGGTCGCTTCGGCTTCGACCATCATGACGGCGACGTCCTCGCCCACCATGCGGCCGGCGACGACCATGGAGAACACGGCGCGCTCCAGTTCGGAGTAGCGCGGGAACGCTACCCACTGCTGGTCGATCAGGGCGATGCGCACGCCACCGATGGGCCCGGAGAAGGGCAGGCCGGCAAGCTGGGTCGACATGGAGGCGGCGTTGATGGCGACGACGTCGTAGGCGTCATCGGGGTGAATCGCGAGGATGGTCTCCACGACCTGAACCTCGTTGCGCAGTCCCTTCACGAAGGCGGGGCGCAGCGGTCGGTCGATGAGGCGGCAGGCGAGGATCGCGTCCTGGCCGGGCCGGCCCTCACGACGGAAGAACGAGCCGGGGATCTTACCCGCGGCGTACTGGCGCTCCTCGACGTCAACCGTCAGGGGGAAGAAGTCGAACTGCTCCTTCGGATGCTTACCGGCCGTGGTGGCCGACAGGACCACCGTGTCATCATCGAGGTAGACGACGGCGCTTCCGGCGGCCTGCCGGGCGAGACGACCCGTCTCGAAGCGTACAGTGCGGGTTCCGAACGAGCCATTATCGATGGCGGCTTCGGCGAATGTGATTTCAGGGCCTTCCATGGCACCTTCCTGTTCATGCCAGCGCCCACGGTCATCGATCGAAAACACCGGAGAGGCTCCGGTATTCACCACCGAGGACCGGCAGCGGCTGGCGCGGTTGTATCCTCCCTCATCATGACAGATCGGAGGCCGGGCTCGCAGTGGGACCCACCACATCTAGCGTGTGCCCGATCTCATGGGCCCGCGCGGGGCCTCCTCCCGCCCGGGAGGTCGGGGCGGGTACGAAAGAGGCCCGGTCACCCGGGCCTATTTCGTTAGCGGCGGATACCGAGACGCTCGATCAGCGTACGGTAGCGCTCGATGTCGATTTCCTTCAGGTAATCCAGCAGGCGACGACGGCGCCCGACCAGCAGCATGAGGCCGCGACGGGAGTGGTGGTCGTGCGTGTGGGTCTTGAAGTGTTCGGTGAGGCCCTTGATACGGTGCGACAGCAGCGCGACCTGAACCTCCGGGGAGCCGGTGTCGCCCTCATGTGTGGCGTACTCGGCGATGATCTTTTCCTTGACGTCCTTCGAAAGCGACACGTCTCTCCTTCACTACTCGTTGCGCAGAGCTCCGGGGCTGGTTCTCCCGGGCACGGGGCATCCGCGGCCGATCGTTACGGCAAGGGTCAGGCTATCACGATCGGGCCGACACCCTCGCACGGAGGCGTGTGGGATCGACCACGCGCCCGGGCCCACGCGGGGCGATGTCGCTCGTGGCGGCTGTGCGTCAGACCTGGCCGGTGACGAGCAGGCTGATGAACCGGGCCGCGCCGGCCACGAGGATGACGAGCCACCCCCATTCGAGGGCCGTGAAGCGAATCTTCTTGCCCGCCTGGCGCTGCGCCGCCAGGTAGAGGGGCGTGAGTACCAGGTAGGCGGTGAGCGAGCCGTACAGGTAGGTCAGACCGCCCGCGTAGATGAGCCAAAAACCGTAGATCGTCGCGACGACTCCGAGGAGCGTGTCGCGTCGGCGCCGCACCTGGCCGCCGTCCTCTGAGGGGGCAAGCGAACTCTTCAACTGGAAGAGCGCCACAAAGGTGTAGGGAATGAGGAACGTCGCTGAGGCCAGCAAGATCAGGAACTCGTAGGTCCCCTCGGAGATGAGCGTGAAGGCGAGCATGCCCTGCACGCAGAGATTCGAGGCCCACAGCGCGATCGTCGGGGTGCCGTGCGCGTTCAGGCGCCCGATCCGCTCGGGGATGATCCCCTCAACGGCGGGCATGCGCAGGATTTCCGTCGACAGCAGGACCCAGCTGAGGAGCACGCCGCTCAGGGAAATGACGAGGCCGGCGGAAATGAACTTGGCGCCCCAGGGGCCGACCACAGCGGCGAACACACCGGCCAGCGACGGATCCGGCACACCGGAGAGTTCCGTTTGATGCATGACGCCGTAGCTGAGGAGATTCACGGCGATCAGCAGAACCAGCACGAAGAGGAAGCCGATGACGGTGGCCCGCCCGACGTCGCGTCGGTGGCGTGCACGCCGAGAGAAGATCGAGGCACCTTCCACGCCGGAGAACACCCATACGGTGATCAGCATCATCCCGGCTATCTGCGAGGCGGTCGATCCCAGGGTCACGGTCTCGGTTTCGCCGTCCAGGTAGACGGGCAAGCCCTGACCCCAGAAGTTCTCCGAGAGGAGTCCTATCTTGAAGGAAAACACCGTGACGACGATGAAGACGATGAGCGGTACGACCTTCGCGATGGTAACGATCACGTTCACGATCGCGGCCTGTTCGACCCCGCGGAGCACGAGGAAGTGTACGACCCACAGAAGAATCGAGGCGACCACGATCGCGAGCGGCGTGTTGCCGCCTTCAAAGGCTGGAACGAAAGTCCCCACCGAGCTCATGAGGAGGACGAGGAAGCCGACGTTGCCGAGCCAGACGCCAATCCAATAGCCCATTGCGGAGCAGAAGCCCACGTAGTTGCCGAAGCCGGCGCGCGCATAGCCGTAGACCCCGCCGTCCAGACTTGGGAAACGCATGGCGAGGGATTGGAAGCTCAGGGCGAGCGTCAGCATCCCGATACCGGTGATACACCAGCCGATGAGCAGGGGTCCGGGTGCAGCAGATCTCGCCATCTGGGAGGGGAGCCCAAAAATGCCGCCGCCGATCATCGATCCCACGACGAGGGCCGTGAGAGCCGGTAGGGCGAGGCCTCCGACGTGACGTGTGGGCGCGTGATCTGACATGGAACAGCCCTTCTGTTGTGGGGAGGGGATTCCAGCCTAGCGAACCTTACGAGGCTGTCACGGAGCTCGGATCAACACGAGTCGCCTGGGCGACGCCCAGGATCGCCGAGGTGGCGGCGAGGTCACGGTCCATTTCAGTGAGCAGCCCCTCAAGGGAATCGAAGCTCAACATGTCGCGAATGCGGTCGGTGAACTCGACTTCCACCTCATCGCCGTACAGGTTGAGGTCTGCGCGGCCAAGAACGTGCGCTTCCACGGTGCGACGCACGCCGTCGAAGTGCGGGTTCGTCCCCACCGAGATGGCGGCGGGCAGGCGCTCGCCCTCCACGTGCAGCCAACCCGCGTACACGCCATCTTTCGGGACGACGCCGACCCCGTGCGCGTGCACATTGGCGGTCGGAAAGCCGAGCTCACGGCCGCGCTTTTGCCCATGTTCGACGATCCCGCGGACGCGGTGCGGTCGGCCGAGCACGTAGGCGGCCTCGCGCACGTCGCCCGCGAGCAGTGCTTCACGCACCCAGGTAGAGGACCAGCGTCTCCCGCTTACGGGGTCCAGCAGATCGGAGACGATGAGTACGTCGAATCCCTGGGCGGCGCCAAGCTCGCGCAGGCGGGCGGCGTCGCCGCTGTTGCCCTGCCCGAAACGCACGTCCTCCCCCTCGACGACGCACACGGCCTTGAGGGCGTTTACGAAGTAGTTGCGCGTGAATTCGGCCGGGCTCTGCTGCGCGAATTCGAGGGTGTAGGGCACGATGCGGACGTCGTCGGCGCCGGCGGCTCGCAACAGGTCGGTGCGGTGCTCCAGGGTGGTGACCTCGGTGAGGTAGTGCTCGGGGCGGTGCACCTTCACCGGGTGGGGGTCAAAGGTGAGGACGGTCAGCGGCACGCCCCGCCGGTCGGCTTCCTCACGGGCCACCGCGAGTACGGCCAGGTGGCCGCGGTGCACGCCGTCGAACATGCCGAGGGTCGCAACGCAGCTCATCGTGCCTCCAGAACGAGCACCGGGTGTGCCCGGCCTCCGCGCGGTGTGAGGACGGCAACGAGCCGACCGTCGTGGACCGCCAGCGTGAGGGCATTCTTCTCGGTGGTGTCTGCGGACTCGTCCTCGGGGCCGGCCTCGAGGGACCGCCCGTAGCCGAGGTCGACCGCCTCGGTCGCACTCACCTCGCGGATGGGGTAAAGCCGGCCCATGACCTCCAGCGGACTGCGCACACGAGGTGCCTCCAGGGGGTCCCCCTCGGTGAACGGGCCGACGGCGGTGCGGCGCAGCTCAGTGAGGTGGCCGCCCACGCCGAGCTCCTCCCCGAGGTCCCGCGCGAGCGCCCGAATATAGGTGCCCGAGGATACGCGGGCCGTGATGCGCACATCGAGCGTGTGCGGCGTCGCAGCCGTAGGCGGGCCACTCAGGGTGAGGGAATGCACGGTAACCGGGCGTTCGGCGAGCTGCACGTCCTCCCCCGCACGCACGCGGGCGTAGGCTCGTTGGCCGTCCACCTTGATGGCGGAAACGGCCGAGGGGCGCTGCGAGATCTCTCCCCGAAAGGCGGCCAGCGCGGTCTGGACGTCGGCCTCGCGAAGATGGTCGGCGGCGGCGAAGGGCGTTACCGTGCCCTCGGCGTCGTCGGTGTCGGACACCTCACCGAAGCGGATGACGGCCTCGTAGGTCTTATCTAAGCCCACCAGGTAGGTCAGTAGGCGCGTCGCGCGCCCGACCCCACACAGGAGGAGGCCGCTCGCCATCGGGTCGAGAGTGCCCGCGTGCCCGATCTTTCGGGTAGCGAGGGTGCGGCGCAGGGTGGCGACGACGCGGTGGGAGGTGGGGCCGGTGGGTTTGTCCACGAGGACGAACCCCACCTCACTCATCGGCGTGCGGCGTGCGGTAGGGATTGGCTTCACCCGCGTAGGGCTTGCCGTGAGCGGATTCGGCGAGCGCGGCGTCGGCCTCGGCGGCGCGGCGCAGCGCCTCGTCGATCTGGGCGGCGGATTGGGGCAGCGCGTCGGCCACGAACTCGAGCGTGGGGGTGAGGCGCACGCCCGTCCCCTTACCGACCTCCGAACGGATGAGTCCGCGCGCGGAGTGGAGCGCGGCGGCGCTCTCCTCGACGTTGTCGCCCAACACTGTGTAAAACACGGTGGCGTGTTGCAGGTCGCCGGTCACCCGTACGTCGGTGATCGTGACGAAGCCCAGGCGTGGGTCCTTCACCCGGCGGTCAAGGACTTCGGCGACGATGACCTTGATACGTTCGGCCAGCCGGCGGGCGCGTTGTTGATCTGCCATACCCCTAGCGTAGGTGATGGTCCGCCTCGCGAGCCACGCGGCTAGCCTCGCCGCATCGAATCCATGACCCGCACACCATCGAGGATCCGCAGGTGCGGGAGCGGGTCGAGTCCGGCCTCCAGCACGTAGTCGGTGAGCTGGGTGCGCACGACGTCGTGCAGCTGCTCGGCGCGCCACGGTTTCGCAATGTAGTGGTCCAGGCCCGCCTGATTCACCGCGCGGATCGTGTCGTCCTGATCCGCCTGGCCGGTCACAAGGACCGTGCGGGCCGTCGCCGTCTCGGGATCGGCCTGGAGCTCGACGAGGAAATCCACGCCAGTCTGGCCGGGCAGCCGGTGATCGGCGAGCACGAGGGCAAGCACGTCGCCGTCAGCCGCGATCTCGGCAAGGACCTCCCTGGCATCGGGAACGTCCTCGGCGAACTCGACGCGCGCAACCGCCGCGACGTCGGTGAGGTCACGGGCGAGCGCCTGGCGGACCTCGGCTTCGTCTTCGAGCACGATGATGGCAAGTCGCATGGCTCTCCTTAGCGTGTATCGGTCGGCAGCGTGACGAGAACGCAGGTGCGTCCGGGCTCGGATTCGATGTCAATGCTGCCGTGGTGGTCGGCGACGATATGGGCCGCGAGGCCCAGGCCCATGCCGAGCCCGAAGCGGACGGTCCCGTGTTTGGTCGTGAAATGTGGCTGGAAGACGCGTTCGATGAGGTCGGGCGGGATCCCGGGCCCGTTATCGATGATGCGCACCCGCACCTGGCCCCGCTCGGGTGCATCGATCACGATCGTGATGCGCGCATCCGGAGTCTCGGTGAGAGCCTCTCCGGCGTTCACGAGGACGTTCGTCCATACCTGGCCGAGCTGGGAGGGATGGCAGGTGATCTCGGGGACGGGCGTGTAGTCGCGCTCCAGGCGCACGTGGCGCAACCGGTGGGAGACCAGGTGCAGAGTGTCTTCCACGGTCGTGGCGACGTCGACGCCGTCCACACGTTCGTCGTCGGGCCGCGCGTAGGAGCGCAACGACGTGACGAGCGTCGAGATCCGGGCCGCAGACACGGCGATCGCGCGCAGCTGCGTGCCGATCCCGGCCGCCTGTTCAAATCGGTCGACAGTACCCGCGGCGAGCACGCGCTGCCCGGTCTGCACGTCAGGTACCCCCGCGGTGACGAGCCGCCATGCGGTTGCCCGATCGGTGATCGCTTCGAGCTCGCGGCGCAGCGCCCGCTCCTGCGCGGTCGAGCGGGGTGCTCGCGTCCGTGCGGCGTGGACGGTCGCCAACAGGTCCTCCCCCTCCGGCATGGGGCCGAGCAGCGCCGCGAGATCGCGTTGCAGATGCTCAGCACTGCGCGTGAGGGCCGCGACCGGGTTGTTCAGCTCGTGGGCGATCCCGGCGGCGAGCTCGCCGAGGGTTGCGAAGCGCGCCTGCGCCACCAGTTCGAGGCGAGCGGCCTCCAGTTCGGCGAGCGCCTTCGCAAGTTCGGAGCGTTCTTTCTTCAGCGCAATGTTGAGGGTGTTGCGCTCGACCTGAAGCTGTTCGGAGCGCTGCAGGCGCACGGCGAGGCCCCGGATCGCGACCGCGGCCAGCGCGGCCCCCACCTCGGGGTCCAGCGCGAGGGCACGGTCCAGCTGTTCGATCGACAGGTGAATGACGACGACGTCCGTCGTCGTCGTTGAGGTGAAGAATGCGCGCTGGGAGCGTGACAGTGAGAGCAGTCCGACGACCGGCCCCGTCGAGGCATGGTGCAGGAGGAGATCCTCCGCGGCGGTGTGGCGGGTGAGCGCCACCCGGCCCGAGAGGATCACAAAGACGCCATCGACGCTCTTGCCCTGGCGGGTGAGACGCACGCCCGCGGGCAGGTGCAGGCGGGGACGCGGCCCGAGCGCCCGCTCGATGGCGGCGACCAGTTCACCTTCGACAACGTGTGCAGAGGCCTCCATGTCGCGCAGGAGTTCGCTTCGCGGCGTGTCGGGACCATCGTGGGCGGCGGCGTCTGGCCGGTGCAGGCGCATCCAGCGGGCGATCTGGGACCGGGCATGCTGGCCGAGAAAACCGCGGGTCATGGGTGCGGCCACGAAGGCATCGACGTGGCCGGCGTCAACTGCTTGGGAGACGTCGTCGTGCTCGCCCGCACTCGTGATCAGCAGAACGCGGGCGCCCTTCACGGCGGGCAACTCGGACAGTTCCCGCACCGCGGAATCGGCCGGGCCGGGAGGCGGGATGAGGCAGACGAGCGCGACGGGAAGGTCGGTCGGCAGGTTCGTGCGGGCGGACTCGACGTCGGGGACGGTGGTGACGCGGGTCTGCTCGTCGATCACCGCGTCAATCTCATCTTGCACATCGCGGGCGAGCTCGCCGCTGCCCACGATGAGGACCCGCACGCCACTCACAGCAGCCCCAGGGTATGCCAGAACCAGGGCATGAGGAACGCCAGCAGGGCGGCACCCGCAATACCGACGGCGAGGCCCACGATCGCCATGTACTTCGTTTCGATCTCGCCGGTCGCGTAGGCAATGGCGTTCGGCGGCGTCGAAATCGGCAGTGCCATGCCGAGCGAGCACCCCAACGCGATCACCACGCCGATCGTCACAATATCCACGGAGATCGCCGAGCCGAGGCCCAGGGCCAGCGGGACGAGGAGGTTGGCGGCGGCCGAGTGGGAGATGACGTTCGACATGGCCAGCCCCATGCCGGCGAGCACCACAACGAGCATCGTGGCTCCAAGCGCCTCCCAGCGCACGGAGCCGAGTAGCCACTCATCGAGGCCGGAGGCGCCGACACCCACGCCGAGCGCGATACCCCCCGAGACGAGCCAGAGTACCGGCCACTGCAGCATCTTCAGGTCGTCTCCGGTCATCACCTGCGTGGCGAGCAGCGTCACCACCGGGATGAAGCCCACGATCGTGGAGCTGATGCCGTGCAGCGGCTCAGTCATCCACAGGGCGACGGTAAGGGCGGCGACGATATAGAAGAGCCGCGCACTTGCAGAACGATCAAAGTCGGAGGTGAGGGCAAGTTCGATACTCGTGCCGGCCGGGATGAAGAACGCCACGATCACAAGCCAGCCGATGGCGAGCACCACAAGCATGAGCGGCACGGCGAGGATCATCCAGGTGAGGAAGGAGACGTGGATGTCGTGAGAGGCAAGCGCGCCGATCGCGATGGCGTTCGGGGGCGTCCCCACGGGGGTGCCCATACCGCCGACGTTGGCGGCGACGGGGATCGACAGTGCGAGCCCCGTGCGGGCGCGGCGGTCCGTCATAACCGAGAGGATCGGGATGACGACGGCGAACATCGTGGCCGTCGTCGCCGTGTTGGACATAAACATCGACAGGAGGGCGGTGATGCCCATGAGTCCGAGCACGGTCATGCGCCCCGAGCCCTGGAAGGGCCGCAGCATGACGGCAGCGAGGTTGCGGTCCAGGCCAAACTTGGCGGCGCCATCGGCCAGGAGGAATCCGCCAAGGAACAGGACGATGACGGGGTCGGCGAGGGTCGCGAAATAGGATTTGGCGGCGAGGGCCTGGTCGGTGACAGGAAAGAGCGCCGCGCTGGAGATCATGAGGACCTCCAGGAGGATGACGAGTACCGCCGTGGCAACGAGTGGAATCGCCTCCGTCACCCAGAACACGATTGCGAGCAGAAAAATGGAGAGCATACGCTCGCCCTCCGGCTCGAGGTTCGGGATATCGATCACGAAGGGGATCAGGAAGGCGATCACGCCGACGATGATTCCGCCGAGCTGCAGGCGGGTAGGGCGTGCCAGACGGTGGACGGGACGAACGGCGGGCATCAGGGCTCCGGGTCGAAGGTGTCAAACGCTTCCAGTCTACTGAGGCCTTGCCCCCCACCTATGAGGCTTTGATCCCGGGTGGGCGCTGAGCGCGGAGCTGCCGACGCTGGAGACGGCCCGCCACCGTGCCCACACGGGGTGGCTCGGCGGGAAATTGGCAGGCTCTCGAGAGGACGGACAGGAAACGGGCCGGCCCCAAGGGGCCGGCCCGTTGTCCGGGACTGGGATTAGTCGCGCTTCTTTTCGCGCATCTCCCAGGTCTCGATGACGTCGCCCTCGCGCAGGTCCTTGGGACCGCCGAGGCCAATACCGCACTCGTAACCCTCGCGGACCTCGGTGACGTCGTCCTTCTCGCGGCGCAGGGAGACGACCTGCAGATCGTCCGCCACCACGACGCCATCGCGCAGCAACCGCGCGTGGGCGTTGCGCTTGATGAGACCGCTGCGCACGATCGAGCCGGCGATGAGTCCGGCCTTCGAGGAGCGGAACACCTGGCGGACCTCCGCCGTGCCCAGCTGGACCTCCTCGTAGATCGGCTTGAGCATGCCCTTCATGGCGTTTTCGATGTCTTCGATCGCGGAGTAGATGACCGAGTAGTACTTGATCTCCACACCTTCGCGGTCGGCCAGTTCGCCGACTCGCTCCGCGGGCCGCACGTTGAAGCCCACGATGACCGCGTTGTCCACGGTCGCGAGGTTGACATCGTTCTGCGTGATCGCACCAACGCCGCGGTGGATGATCCGCAGCTGGACTTCCTCGCCCACATCGATCTTGAGGAGCGAGTCTTCCAGGGCCTCCACGGCACCGGAGACATCGCCCTTGAGGATGAGGTTGAGGGTTTCGACCTTGCCTTCCTTCAGGGCGGCGTCGAAGTCCTCCAGGCTGATCCGCTTGCGGCGCTTCGCGAGCTGGGCGGCACGCTCAGCAGCCTCCCGCTTGTCGGCGATTTGCCGGGCGGTGCGGTCATCAGGCGCCACCAGGAAGGAGTCGCCGGCGCGCGGCACACTCGTGAGACCGAGCACCTGAACCGGCTTCGAAGGGCCGGCCTCCTCCATCTGGTCACCATGCTCATTGAACATGGCGCGCACGCGCCCGTGGGCGTCGCCCGCGACGATGGCATCGCCCACCCGCAGGGTGCCGGACTGCACGAGAACCGTCGCGACGGCGCCGCGGCCACGGTCGAGGTTGGCCTCGATCGCGACGCCGCGTGCGTCCTTGTCCGGGTTCGCGGTGAGTTCGAGCGCCGCATCGGCGGTGAGGATCACGGCTTCCAGCAGGCTGTCAATGTTCTTGCGCTGCTTCGCGGAGACCTCGATACACATCGTGTCGCCGCCGTATTCTTCGGGCACCACGCCGTATTCGGTGAGCTGGCCGCGGATCTTATCCGGGTTCGCCCCCTCACGGTCGATCTTGTTAATGGCGACCACGATCGGCACGTCCGCTGCCTGGGCGTGGTTGATGGCCTCCACCGTCTGCGGCATCACGCCGTCGTCGGCGGCCACCACGAGGATCGCGATATCGGTGACCTCAGCGCCACGGGCACGCATGGCGGTGAACGCCTCGTGGCCCGGGGTGTCAATGAAGGTAATCGCGCGGTCTTCGTCCTCGTGATCGACGTGGACCTGGTAGGCGCCAATGTGCTGGGTGATGCCCCCGGCCTCGCCCTCCACGACGTTCGTGGAACGGATAGCGTCCAGAAGCTTGGTCTTACCGTGGTCCACGTGACCCATGACGGTGACGACCGGCGGGCGTGGGGGCAGGTCTTCGTCCTCTTCCTCGGCGGCTTCCGCATCGAGGTCGATATCGAAGGATTCCAGCAGCTCCCGGTCCTCATCCTCAGGCGAGACGATCGTGACGACGTAGCCGAGTTCGGCGCCGAGCGCCTTGAACGTGTCCTCATCCACCGACTGCGTGGCCGTCACCATCTCACCGAGGTGGAACATGACGGTCACGAGCGATGCGGGATTGACGTTGATCTTGTCGGCCAGGTCCGTGAGCGAGGCGCCAGCGCGAATCCGCAGTTCGGTCGTGCCGTCACCGCGCGGGATCTGGACCCCACCGATCGACGGTGCCGACTGCTCAAATTCGCGGCGCTTCGCGCGCTTCGACTTCCGTCCGCGAACGCGGCCTCCCCCACGTCCGAAGGCACCCTGCGTGGAACCGCGGCCGCCACGGCCGCGCGGCGGGCCGCCAAACGGCCGGCCACGGCCTCCGCCGCGACCCTGGGAACCGGGCCGCTGGCTCTGGCCAGGACGCCCCACGGCGGAGCGATCCGGCATCATGTTCGGGTTCGGGCGCGGCGCACCGGGACGGGCCCCCTGACGCTGACCCGGGCGCGGAGCA